>CALLYK010000206.1 GCA_937858365.1 uncultured Isosphaeraceae bacterium
CTCCCGTCGGACTTCTGGGTGACGCAGCTCTCGACCGACCGGCGCGCCGATCCCGAGCTCGGCATCGCGCGCGGCGACGAGCAGCCGATCGTGTCCGTCACGGGCCGCGCGCGCGAGGGGACGAACTCGCTCGCGACGCTGTACGAAGCGTTCGTGCAGGGCGTGCGCGCGAAGCTGCCGCCCGGACACGCGCTCAAGGAACGCCTCACGCCGTCGGGCTCGAAGTTCACGCTCGACGTGAGCTTCTTCGCGCCGCGGAAGGCCGACTCGGCCGCGAACGCGGAGAAGGGAGGCTGAGCATGGCCGTCAACGATTGGTGGCAGGAGAACAAGCGCTTCGCCGTCGTCACGGCGTTGCTCTTCAGCTTGCTGGCAGTGACGGCGTTGTTCTTCAACTGCTTGCTGCCGATGCTGTTCTTCGCCAGCTGATTAGCGGCGAACGCGGTAGCGCCGGTGAGGACGAGAAAGAGGGCCAGCGAGGACGCCACGTTGGCGTACGTCAGCCGTTTGCGGATCTGCTTCACAGTGGGTCTCCTTGGAGAATCGAGAACGGGGGTTCCGCGGGGCCGGTGGCCGAACGGCGGCCGCGCAGGGGTGTCAGAGTTCCGACGCCGGCACCCTCTCAGCGGGGTCGGACGGTGTCAATCGCACCGGCCGCACCGGGGGATCATCCGTCTAGCCCCCCTCCGCCTGCTCGGCCGCCTCCGCGAGCCGCTCGACCAGCAGCCTGAGGGCGTCGAGGTCGGTGTCGGAGCTGCCGTACGCGCCGGCGGCGGTGCGGGCGTAGACGCCCTCCAGGATGACCGCAAGCTTCCAGTAGCCGAGGGCGAGGTAGTAGGAGAGGTTGGAGACGTCGCGGCCGGAGCGCTCGGCGTAGCGGCTGACGAGCTCGTCGCGCTCGGGGAAGCCGGGGGCGAGGTTGGCAGGGTGTCCGAGGGCGACGGCGCCCTGCCGGCGCTCGGGCCAGTAGGCGAGCAGGGTGCCGAGGTCGGCGAGCGGGTCGCCGAGCGTGCAGAGCTCCCAGTCGACGACGGCGGCGACCTCGCCGCCGCCGGTCAGGATCATGTTGTCAAGGCGGTAGTCGCCGTGAACGATCGTCGCCGGCCCCTGCTCGGGGATGCGGGCGGCGAGGCGGTCGTGGACGCGGTCGACCGCGGCCAGCTCGCGGGTCTTCGATTTCTCCCACTGCCCCTGCCAGCGGCGCAGCTGGCGGGCGACGTAGTCCTCCTTCTTGCCGAGCTCCCCGAGCCCGGCGGCGTCGGGGTCGACCGCGTGGATCGCGACCAGCGTGTCGACGACGCGCTCGCCGATCGCGCGGCGATCGGCCTCGTCGGGGAAGCGCTCGGCGTCGGGCCGCTGGCGCAGGATCGGGCCGGCGAGGAAGTCCATCAGGTAGAACGGCGCGCCGTTGACGTTGTCGTCGGTGCAGTAGCCTTCGGCGAAGTTGGGGATGGTGTAGGTGGCGTGCTGGAAGATGCCGGTGGCGTCGGTCATCCGGCTGAGGTGGTCGAGTCGCCAGTCGGGGAGGTCATCGCGACGTTCGGCCAGAGTGCGCACGGCCAGGGGCTTGAAGCGTTGGGCCTGGCGCCCTGGTCTGGCCCGCTGGAACGTCTGAACGTAATGGTCGGCCGAGCGTTTCCAGACCATCTCGCGGCCGAGTTCGTAAGCGGTCCGGCACATGGCCAGGCGACGCTCGTCGTCGCGGAGCAGGTCTCGGATTTCGCGCGCGAGCGCGGCGGAATCGGCGAACGGGACGAGCACGCCGCGCCCTTCGGCAAGCAATTCCTCAGCGTGCCAGTAGGGGGTCGAGACGATCGCCTTGCCGCAGCCGAACGAATAGGCGAGCGTGCCGGAGGTAATCTGGGCCGGGTTCAGATAGGGGGTCACGTAAAGGTCGGCCGCGCGGATGAACTCGGTGAGTTCGTTCAGCTCGACGAAGCGGTTGTAGAAGATGACGTTGTTCCGAATGCCCAGGTCGCGGGCCAGGCGTTCCAGCCCGAGGCGATAACGCTCCCCCTGATGGCGGACCAAATCGGGGTGGGTCGCGCCCAGGACGATGTAAACGAAGTCGGGGAACTCTTTGAGGATACCCGGCACGGCCCGAAGCATGTGCTCGATCCCCTTGTTCGGGGAGAGCAGACCGAACGTGAGGGCCACCCGGCGCCCTTCGACGCCGAATTGCTCCTTGAACTTGTCGGGCTCGACAAACGGCGTGTCGGGGATGCCGTGGGCGATGAGGTCGATCTTCGATGCCGGGACCTCGTAGATGTCCCGCAAAAAGGTCTTGGCGCGGGCCGTCATGACGACCACGCGGGCAGAGAGTTCCGCCAAGCGCGAAAGGACACGGCGCTGGTCGCGGTCCGGCTCCTTCAGGACGGTGTGAAACGTGGTGACGACCGGCATGCGCAGGTCGCGCACGAGGCCCAACACATGACTGCCCGCGGGCCCGCCGAAGATGCCGTATTCGTGCTGAAGGCAAACGACGTCGGTGTTGGCGAAGTTGAGGAAGTCGGCCGCGCGGAGATAGCTGTCGAAGTCCTGCTCGTCGATTTCAAAGCGGACTTCGGGCGGATAGTCATAACCCTCGGGGCGGTCGTTGACCGGCACGACGAAACACTCGCCCACGGCCCCCTGGCCGGCGATTGAGGAGTGCATGTCGCTCGTGAACGTGGCGATCCCGCACTTTCGAGGCAGATAATCGCCCACGAAGGCGACCTTGGAGATGTCGTTGATGCGCAAGGTGTCGTCTCCAACGGGCCCGGCGCGCACGCCGTGTCAGGGTGGTCCCCTCTCGGGACCGAAACCGACTCCATTATACGGGAATGGTCACTCGAAAAGGTCGAAAAGTCCTAGCAAAGAAGGGCCATCGCGACACCTGCCGCTCGCGCCTTGGGGACGCGCCAATTCGCGGCGCTTGGCCGAGCCGGGTACAATGAGGCTGAGGACGAATGTTCGATGGGTCCGGGGACCTGACATGCTCGCCACCTTGTCGAGACTCGAAGAGGCCCTTCAGGCGATCGCGGACGGTCGTGTGGTGATCGTCGTTGACGACGAGTCGCGCGAGAACGAAGGGGACTTCGTCGCCGCGGCCGACGCCGTCACGGCCGAGATGGTCGAGTTCATGATCACGCAAGGTCGCGGCCAGCTTTGCATGCCCATCCTACCCGACTTGGCCCAACGGCTCGAACTTCATCGGATGGTCGACCACAACACGGCCCCGTACGAGACCGGCTACACCGTGCCGGTCGACCATAGGTCGTGCCGGACCGGCATCAGCGCGGCCGAGCGGGCCACGACAATTCGGGCCATCCTCGACCCAGCGACACGTCCCGCCGACCTTGTGCGCCCAGGTCATCTCTTCCCGCTGATCGCCAAGGAAGGGGGCGTCTTGCGTCGGGCCGGGCATACTGAGGCGGCCGTTGATCTCGCGCGTCTTGCCGGTCGCGCTCCGGCGGGCGTCATTTGCGAGGTCCTCGACGGCACGGGCGTCGCCAGTCGCGACCGCCTTCTCGAGATCGCCCGCGAGTTCGACCTACCGATCGTCACCATTGAAATGCTCATCCAGCACCGCCGCCGCGAGGAGAAGCTAGTCAAGCGTCTCGCCGAGGCCGAGCTGCCCACGCGCTACGGTCGGGGTCGGGTGATCGGCTACGGCGTGAAGTTCGAGCCGGGGAACAATCCTGTCGCCTTCGTCATGGGCGACCTGAGTTCGGTGGAGGCCCCCCTGGTCCGCCTGCACTCGTCCTGCTTCACCGGAGACCTGCTCGACTCGCTTCGCTGCGATTGCGGCGACCAGCTCCACATGGCCCTCGCCCGGATCGGTTGGGAAGGGGTCGGCGCCTTGATTTACCTGCCTCAAGAGGGACGCGGCATCGGCCTGATTGAGAAACTCAGGGCCTACCAGCTTCAAGACCAAGGGCTGGACACGGTGGAAGCGAACCGAAGGCTCGGCTACCGGGCCGACCAACGTGACTACGGCATCGGCTTGCAGGTCCTCCAAGACTTGGGCCTGCGGAAGGTCCGACTCTTGACGAACAACCCCAAGAAAATCGATGCGTTCGTGCTCCACGGCCACGGCCTGGAGGTGGTCGATCAGGTGCCGATCATCGCGCCCGAGGAGGCCGATCGCGCCTTTTACCTGGCGACGAAACGCGATAAGCTCGGACACCGCCTACCGCCGGACGACCATGGCGAAGGCACCTGAAGCGAAGCCCCAAGGGAGTCGGCCGCGATGTCTCTCATCTGTTTGGCGACAGTCTTGGTCCTTTCCTGTCCCGACCCCGCGCCCGCTGACGACCTTCAGGGCCCTCCCGAGGCGGTTGGTCTGTTTCGCGAAGTCGTGCGGGCCTATCGCTCGACCCCGGTGTATCGCGACCAAGGGCGCTTCGAGGTCAAGGCCAGGCTGGGGGACGAAACGCGCACGTTCACGTCCCCCATGGCCATTACGCTGACACGTCCAAACAGACTGGCCGTGGACGCCGGAGACGTCCACTTCGCGGCCGACGGCAAGGAGCTGCGAACGGTCGTCACGGCATCGCGTCAGTACCTCGCGGGTCCCTGCCCGGAGCGGGTCCGAGCGGCCGACCTCACGGAAGGACCGCTCGGCGCCAAGGTCCTGGGTGGTCCCGCTGCCGGCCCTGGTCGCTTACTCCTGGCCTTGCTGCTCGACGAGGACGACTCGCCACGCGCTTTCACCGACATTCGGACGATCGCCCGCGAGGCCGATCGCCAGGACGAGGGCAAGACCCTTCAGGTCCTGCGATTGGAGATGAACGCCGGGCCCGCCCTCATTTTGTCGATCGACAGCGCCACTCGCTTCTTGACCGCGATCGACCTGGCGACCACGCCTGAAGCGCTCAAGGAGAAGGCACCGGCCGGCTCCGGTCTGACCGAAGCGGCGATCGGCTGGCGCTCGGGTGCCGTTTCGACCGAGCCCGCTCCTGAAGGGTCCTTCCAGCTTGAGGCCCCCAAAGGGGTCAAGCGGGTCGAGGCCGTGCGTGTCCCGCCGGAAGCGGCCGGAGACGAGAAGGCCAAGGGAAAGGCGCATGCGTTGGTGGACAAGGAAGCGCCCGAGTTATCGTTCGTCCTTCTGGATGGTCCGGGCAAGACGAAGCCGGTGAACAAGGACGACCTGAAGGGCAAGGTGGTCGTGCTCGACTTCTGGGCGACATGGTGCGGCCCGTGTCTGGCCAAGCTCCCGGAGTTGAGTGAATTGATGAAGAAGTATGAAAGTACCGCTGATGTGGCGATCATCGCCTTGAACATCGAAGGGCGCGACGATCAGCCCGAGGCCCTGCGCGCGAAGGTGGAGGCGACCTTGAAGGAGCGCGGGCCGGAGGTCTTGGCCAAGGGCCAAATCGGCCTGGACACGCGCATGGCGGTCGCGGCGGCGTTTCAAGTCAACGCCATCCCCACGGTCGTCATCTTGGACGCGAAAGGCGTGGTGCGTTCCTACCGGGTCGGCGGCGGGACCTTGGCGGAGTTGGTGGCCGAAGTGGAGGCCCTGCGGAAGTAGGCGATCCCCCGGCGACAAGCCCTTGCCGCAATGGATCGGCCGAGCCGGATTCGGGCGGGAGCCGCCGCCGGGAAGAGGCGCGTCTCGCGACGCACCTTTCCGGGCCGGAAGGAAAGAGGCGAATTTCGCCCCGACGCTCACACTTTCCTCGTTCGAACGAGGCGTTCGAGCTCCCCGCTCAGCTTCGCGTTGGCGATCACGGAGGCGTTCATCGAATCCTGCGCGTTGCGGATGATGTCAGGCCTCCATTTCCGAATGGCGCCGGTCACCGCGTTGCCCAACAGGCGAGCACCTTCCCCACCGAGCCGGCCGATCGAGTCGAGGTCAAGCCTCTTGAGCTGGACGTCCGAGCTGTTGACCCGCACGAAGTAGCTCCCCTTGGAGATCAGGGCCTCGACCTTGAATCGCCCCTCCACGCTCTGTCGTCCGCTCGCGCTCACGTCGAGCGTCTTCGCGTCGAGCACGTAGGTCCGCACTCGTCCGCTGAGACGCACCGAGAGGGGGACGAACAGGTCGAACGTGACCGAGAGGAACTTCGGATTGACTCGAACGTTGGACACGCTCACGCGGCCGAGCTCGTTCAGATTGGCGTTGAAGTCGGTCTCCCAGCCCGTCTTCTTCTTGCCGAACAGCCCGGTGTTGATTCTTCGGATGTTCTCTTGGTGATCGACCAGCTTCCGAAGCCCCTGGTCGATTTTGCTCGCGAGGAGGTCCCGCGAGGCGCCGAGCAAACCGTTCAGGGTCCGTTCGATGGCCGATTCCAGGCTCGTGGCCTGGGCCTTGATGCCTCCGGCGGGGGCGACGATCGCGGCCTGAACGGGCTTCCCGGCGGGCGCGGGATCCAACACGAGCTTGCTCGCCGTGACGAGGTCAGTCCCGGCACCGCTCAACACGACCTTCCGTTCCAGACCTTCGACGGTCGGCTTGAGCTGTAGATGTGTCCGGGTCTTGCGGGTCGAACGCACAGGTCGGTTCATCATGGGACCAGACTCCTCGAACTCGAAAGGTGCGAAGCGGGCCGCCGGACGGAATGGTCCCGCGGCGACGGGAAATGCGTGGCTCGATCGATGGCGAGGCCAAGCTCGACGGGGCCCTCGACCGCCCCCCTTCTTCTTGACCCGCCTCGCGCGACGCCATAAGCTAGTGACATCGAGAAGAAGATCATCAACCTGGATCGGGAATCAAATCGGTAGAACCCCCAGGGCATTGAACTGATGGTCGAGTACGCGGACGAGGGCGACCGATCGCCAGGGGCCGGTTGCGTCGAGTCTCGGACCAGCGTTCCTCGTGAAGAGGCGGAGCGGGCCCGGTTGATCGCCGCGATCGAGCCGCTCCTGGCCTACCTGGCGGCCACGGCCCGGGGGTTGGTCGCAGGGGAAGGCGACGGCCTCGAACGCGCATCGGACCTTGTCCAACAAACGGTGCTCACTGCCGTCGAGAACATCACGCGCGATCGCGGCCCGGAACGCGGTCCCGACATGCTCAAGGCATGGCTGCGGGGGACCATGATCAACCTGCATCGACAGACCCGCCGCGCGCGCCTTCCCCAACTGGGTCTCCAAGGAGACGACCACGGCGATCCGACGCGGTCGCCAAGCAGTCGCGTCGGCCATCATGAGCTCGTTCAACGCATGACGCGGGCCCGCGCGCGACTCGGCGAGCGCGATCGACTGGTCCTCGATTGGAAACACGACGAGAAGCTGTCATTCCAAGGGATCGGCCGGCGAATGGGTATCAGCGCCCAGGCCGCCCACAAGGCCCACACGCAGGCCCTGAAGCGTCTCGAGTCCGCCTACGTGGCGGTCACCGCGGAGGAATCGCTCCGGAACGAGAAGGGCCGGCTCGGCGCGATCCGGGACGCGAGCGGACCTGGGACCTCGTCCTGATCCGATCGGCCGGTCCTCGTTTCATCCCCAAGCGCGGGAGTCGACTCCGTTGGACCAGGTCCCAGACCAAGACGACCCTGAGGAAAGCGGCTCGTCGACGGGGTCCTTCGCGAGAACGCCGGACACGGCCGGTCCTCAGAGTTTTCTCCGCCTGGTCGTCGCGATCTGGTCTCAGCTCCCCGCTGAACAAGAGGAAGCTCCCGGTCTCGCGGAGCTGATCGCGGACCTTGATCGTGCCGAGACCCGTGCGTTTGGGGGTGTGACCCGGCTCGGTCGCTTCGAGGTCCTCGGGGAACTCGGGCGCGGCGGGGGCGGGTTCGTCTTTCTGGCGTTCGACCCCGTGCTTCAGTGGAAGGTCGCGCTCAAAGTGCCCGGCCCCCATACGCTCGCCTCAAAGTCCGCGCGCGAGCGGTTTTTACGCGAGGCCCGGGTGATCGCGGCCTTACGCCACCCTTCCATCGTGACGATCCATGAAGCCGGCGAGATCGGTCCGCTGCCCTACATCGTCATGGACTACTACGAAGAAGGGTCGCTCGCGGCGTGGATGGCGCGACGGCCCGCCGATTCGCCGCTGCCGACGCGCTGGGCCGCCCGATTGGTCGCCCGCGTCGCCGACGCGGTCCAGCACGCGCACGACTTGAAGGTCCTCCATCGCGACCTGAAACCCAGCAATGTCCTTCTCGAAGTGTCCGAGGAGGCCCGCGTCGGGCCTGAAGGACACCCGGACACGGGTCCGGGAATCGAACCGCCCAAGATCGTCCCCCGCGTCGCCGATTTCGGCCTGGCGAAGATCGATGGGGGCCCACACGCCGACGCGCATTGGACCCTGCCCGGCGTCCCCCTGGGGACCCTTCCCTACATGGCACCCGAAGCGGCCCGCGGTGACGCGGACGTGATCGGACCCCGCACCGACGTTTACGGGATCGGCGCGATCCTCTACGAACTCGTGACCGGTCGGCCCATGTTCTCAGGACCCTCGCAGGGCGACTACCTCGACCAGGTCCGCAACCAGCTCCCGCCGGCGCCGCGCAGTCTGCGGAAAGACCTCCCGCGCGACCTGGAGACGATCTGCCTGAAGTGCCTCGAAAAGGAGCCGCGCGACCGCTACCAGGCGCCGAGCGAGGTGGCCGACGAACTCCGTAGGTTTCTCCAGGACGTCCCGATCGCGGCCCGGCCGGCGCCACTTTGGAGGCGCTCCTGGTCGCGTCTGAAACGGCACCCCACGCGATCCACCCTGATCGGTTTGGGCCTCGCCGCGGTCGTCCTCGGCACATACGCCTGGCTGGATTACCGCGATCTGCGTCGGCGCGGCGAACTCGACGTGCTGATGAACAACCTGGCGTCGACCTCGGTGGCCGAACTGCCCGAGGTCATCGCGAGACTCGACCCGAACGATGGTCCGACGTACCTCCGGCTCCGGGCCTTCTTCGAAGGAGACGACCCTCGCAGGAAGCTTGCCGCCGCGTTGGCCCTCGCAGGGGGCGGGCCCGAGTACGCGCTTCACGGAGTGAACGCGTTGTTGCGGGCGGAGCCGGGAGAGATCGCCCCCATCGCGCGGCTGCTTCACGCGCGGACCTCGGACCTCCCGCGCCGGCTGGCTGCCGCTGCCGCCGAGCTAGCGCCTGTCGACGCTCCAGAGGCGGAGGTCGAGACCCACGACCGCGGACGTGCCAACGCGGCTGCCGCCCTGCTCGCGCTCGGCGGCCGTGACGGCGACTGGTCTCTTCTTCGCTTCGGGCCCGACCCCCAAGCTCGTTCCTTCTTGGTCCATCTGATCGGGCCTTCGGGATTAGGCGCCCAGCCGATCCTCGACCGGCTGGCGGTTGAGCCCGATGTGTCCATTCGACGCGCGCTCCTCCAGGCACTCGGCGAGGTCCCCGAAGTGATGTCCGATGAAACGCTCCGACGTCGGGTCATCTCGAAGGTCGGACGTCATTACGAAGGCGACGACGACGCGGGGGTCCACAGCTCGGCCAAGTGGCTCCTGCTTCGGATGGAGGCCTCGTCCTACCTCGAGGCCCTCGATCGGGCGATCGCGGCCCGAGGGGAGGAGCGAACGAGTCGGTCCTGGCGACTGAGTCCGTCCGGCTTGACTTTGATCTCGGCGCCTTTGCCCGAACTGGGTCGCGTGCTCGAGGTATCGGACACCGAGATAACACTCCAGTTCTTCAAGGGCTTCCGCGCCGACCCCGCTCATGTGAAGGAGGTGGGCCCGACACCGGACTCGCCCGTGAATAATGTGAACTACTGCGACGCGGCCCGCTTCTGTAACTGGCTCAGCGAGCGCGAGGGAGTGCCTTCCGACCAACTCGCCTATGTGCGAATCGAAGGGGAGAAAGACCTCTGGGTCCCCGTGAGCGGCCAACTCGATCGGGCCGCGTACCGCCTGCCCACAGACCAGGAGTTCGAGGCGTTGTGTCGCGCCGGCACAATCACGAGCCGCTTCTACGGGCGGTCCCCAGCTTTGCTCCGGCATTATGCTCGCTTTGACCAAAAGGTCTCACTCTGGTCCTCCCCTGTGGCGCGAACCAAGCCCAACGACTTGGGCCTCTTCGACATGCTGGGGAACGCTTTCGAGATCTGTCAGTCGACGGACCCGAGGGCGAACCTCAAAAACCAGGCCGCGCTCTGCGGCGGTTGCTGGGCGCAGGACGAACACGAGATCACGTCGGCGACACGGGACGGCCCGGTCGCCTGCCAGTCTCCGAACATCCGGGGCATCGCGGACCGATTCGGGTTCCGCGTGGTCAGAACGTCGGTCCCGATGAGGCTGGGGCATTGATCGGCCGTCCCGCCTCGCGCAGAATGTGGACCCGGATCGTGACGTCGCGCCAAACCCTGGAAGGAGTATGTCCGATGTCCACAGGCGACGGAGACAAGGGCTCTTGCACCTGGACCTTCAACAACGGTGTCTGGACCGTCGTGGACAACTGCAAGCCGGGGGCGACCTGCATCGGCCCGATCCCGTTGGGCCCGAATGACGCTCCCTTACTCAGCCAGGACGACGAGGGAAATCTCATGGCCCCCGATACCGTGGTGCAGCACTGGCGTGAACACTCCACGGTCCTGCATGAACACATCCCGAACGTTGCCGAGAACGGCGCTGTGATCGTCATCCCCTGCGCATAAACGAAGCGCATGGCGGCGACCGCTTGCGGTCAGGCCGTCGTGTAACCGACGATCTGGGCCAGGAGCCCGCGGAGGTCCGCTCGGTGGACGATCCGGTCGAGGAAGCCGTGTTCCAGGAGGAACTCGCTCGTCTGGAAGCCTTCGGGCAGGTTCACGCGCACGGTTTGCTGAATGACCTTGGGACCGGCGAAACCGATCAAGGCCCTGGGTTCCGCCAGGATCACGTCGCCCAAGGAGGCGAAGCTGGCCGCGACCCCTCCCATCGTCGGGTGGGTGAGCACGCTGATGAAAAGGCCGCCCGCAGCGTTCAAGCGGGCCAGCGCGGCTGAGACCTTGGCCATTTGCATGAGGGAAAGGACACCTTCATGCATTCTCGCCCCGCCTCCCGAGCCGGAGACGATGATGAGAGGCAGCGACCGTTCGGTCGCCGCTTCGATGGCCCTGGTGAGTTTCTCGCCCACCACCGAGCCCATACTGCCCATGATGAATCCGCTGTCCGTGAGGCCGAAGACGACGCGCAGGCCTTTGATGAACCCCTGCCCCACAACGGCCGCTTCGCGGAGGCCGGTACGTTCTTGCTCGGCCCGGATGCGTTCGGGATAGGGACGCCGGTCGTTGAACCCAAGCGGGTCGGCCGGCACGAGGTCGGCGTGCCATTCCTCAAACGTGTCCGCGTCGAGGAGCTGCGCGATTCGTTCGGCCGCGGAGATGGGGAAGTGGTGATCGCACTGGGGGCAAACGCCCAGATTGCGTTCCACGTCCTTGCGGAAGAGGGTGGCCTTGCAGCCGTCGCAGCGCATCCAGACCCCTTCCGGGACCTTCTTGGTCTCGGCCAAGGATTGCCAGGTGGCTTTCCGGGCACGCTCGCGGGCCATGATGGGTTGGTCCCCAGGGTTGAGTCCGGCGCTATGGGGCAGCCCAATCGATCCGGCCGCCGCGCTGGGGGCCGGCGACGACATCGATTCGCTCGAAGTCACCTGTGGGGACGTCGTCGTCGAGTTGGACATGAGCGTCAGACCTCAGATGACACGAGACCAGTTGGGCGAGCGGTTCGGCGACGACCAGGCCGACCGTTTCTTCGCGGTGGCGGCGGAGCAGCGAGCGTAAGGCTGCCCGAACACGTCCCATCGCGGCGGCGACGGGTTCCCCCTCGGGCGGGCAAACGGTCAAGGGGTCGTCGCGCCATTGTCGGTACACCTTGGGGTTCCGGCGCCGAAATTCGTCTTTGACCAAGCCTTGCCAGAGGCCGTGGTCGAGATTGCGGAGTTCCGGGACCTTTTTGGGTCGGAGTTGGAGGGCCTTGCCGATGACCTCGGCGGTTTCGTGAAGGCCCTCGCCGGGGCCGTGGTATAGGGCGGCGAGTTGGACTTCACCCAGGCGGGCGGCAAGGAGGTCGGCCTCGCGTCGTCCACGCTCGCTCAGTGGCAGGTCGAGCACGCCTTGGATACGATCTTGCTCGTCGTAAGACGTGGCGCCCGGCCGGATGAGGACGACGCGCGTCATGGGACTAAGCGCGGCGGCGACGGTTCGATCGTCTCCGCGACCTCCTCCGAGTCCAGTCCCTGGCGGGCCGCGGCGGTCACTTCGGTCAGGGCTGCCCGGTAGTCCCCACCCGAGCGGAAGATGAACGAGCCGACGATCAATTCGGACACCCCCGCGGCCACGGCCCGCGCCGCGTTCGCGGGTTTGATACCGCCGTCGATCGCGACCGGCAGGGCGGGACGCTCCCGACGAATCC
>CALLYK010000207.1 GCA_937858365.1 uncultured Isosphaeraceae bacterium
TAGGCTTGTGGCAGGAACTGCGCGGAAGGGGTGCGCGATGTCGGCGATGCAGCTGCGGCCGGGCGATGAGGGCATGGTGTTCGACCGCCGCCATCTTGACCATTATACCATGCATAATCAAAAGCTTGCTGCCGAAGTTCTGGGCCTTTTCCTGGCCCAGCTGCCGACGACGCTGCAGCTTCTGGAAGAGGCCGGGACGGCGGACGATTGGCGCTATGCCGCCCACGCGCTGAAGGGGTCCTGTGCCGCGGTCGGCGCGCAAAGGTTGCACGGGCTGGCGCTGGACCTCGAGAAGGTGTCCTTTGCGGGGGACGCGCAGCTGCGGCTGCTGCGGCTTCAGGCGGTGAAGGCGGCTGCGGCGGATTTCCGCCGGGCGGTGAAGGGGGCCTATCCCGAGCTGGCCGATAGCGTGCCTCGCGTGCAAACGACCGTGAAGGAAGAGGAGGAGCGCTTCTTCCGCAACCTGGAAAACGGCGTCAAGCTGCTCCACGACGCATTCAAAAAGACGAAGGCCGGCGGCTCCGACACGATCGACGGCGCCTCCGTCTTCGACCTGCTTTCCACCTACGGCATCCCCGTGGAAGTGACCGAAGGGCTGGCCGCCGAGCAGGACCTGCGGATCGACCACGAGGGCCTGGAAACGGCCCGCGCCGAGTTCGCCCGCATCTCACGTGGGACAACCGAGGCGGCCGACGTTTTCGCGACCGGGCCCCTCGACACCCTGCGCGAGGTCTATCACGACGGCAGCGCCTTCCTCGGCTACGAAACGACGTCGTCGCCCGCCAAGGTGATCGGGATCGTCCAGCAAGGCAAACTCACGGAGTCGGCCCAGAAGTCGGAGGCCCCGCCGATCGCGATCGTCCTCGATCGGACCCCCTTCTACGGCGAAGCGGGCGGCCAAGTCGGCGACACCGGGATGATCCACGGCGACGGCTGGTCCTTCCGCGTCGAAGACACCAAGAAAGACCACGACTTCACCCTTCACCTCGGCCGGATCGTTTCCGGGACCGCCCACATCGACGACGACGCCCGCGCCGTAGTGGACGCCGAGCGCCGGCAGGCGATCCGTCGGGCCCACTCGGCCACGCACGTCTTACATCACGCTCTGCATCAACATCTCGGCAAACATGCTCAGCAAGCGGGCAGTAAGGTGGAGGCCGACCGCTTGCGGTTCGACTTCGCCAACGACAAGGCCGTGTCCAAGGAGACGCTCAAGCAAATCGAGGCGACGGTCAACGAGCGTGTGCTCTTGGGCGAGCCGGTCTCGTGGACCTTGATGCCCATCGCCGAGGCGAAGAAGCTGGGGGCGATGGCCCTTTTCGGCGAAAAGTACCCGGAAATGGCCCGCGTCGTCTCCATGGGGACGTTCTCACGCGAACTCTGCGGCGGCACGCACCTGGACAACGTCGGCCAAGTGGGCTTGTTCAAGATCATCGGCGAAGAGTCGGTCGCCGCCGGGACGAGGCGCGTCACCGCCT
The DNA here is from genome assembly GCA_937858365.1 of uncultured Isosphaeraceae bacterium. GTDB lineage: Bacteria > Planctomycetota > Planctomycetia > Isosphaerales > Isosphaeraceae > CALLYK01. Next base: position 1,479 of record CALLYK010000207.1, read on the forward strand.
TGACGGGTCAAGCCGCGCTGGAGCATGTCCGGCAAGAGGAAGAGGCGCTGGGCGAGATCGCCGGCGCGCTGAAGGTGGCCCCCGCGCAAGCGGCCGCGCGCCTGACCGCGCTACTCGAAGAGTTGAAGGCCCTGAAGAAGCAAGCCGCGCAGAAGAAGAAGGACGAAGGCCCCAAGACGTCGGCCGACGACATCCTGGCCGCGGCCTCGTCGGTGGGGTCCGACATGAAGGTGGTGGCGCACCTTGTCGAGAACGCGACGATTGAGGAACTCCGACAACTCACATTAGTATTGATGCGTAAGATGGGGACGAATTTGGCAGTGTTGGTCGGGTCGGAGATGGAAGGAAAGGTGAACCTGATCGCGGGTCTCACGGCCGACCTGGTGGCGAAGGGCCTGCACGCGGGCCAATGGCTGAAGGAGGTCGCGCCCGTGGTCGGCGGCGGAGGCGGAGGCAAGGCCGACCTGGCCCAAGCGGGCGGCAAGGACCCATCCAAGCTCCCCGAGGCAATGACCAAGGCGCTCGACGTGATGAAGGCCAAGGCGGGCGGCTAAAGCAGGGCCCCGCCGGGAACGACGGGTCCAAGACCGCCGCGCGGACAAGGCCCGTCAACGGGCCTGAAGACACGCTCTGAGGATCGCGCCGGGTGTGAAACAATGGCCGCATTCACCCGACGCCGCCAACCATCACGTTATCGGAGACCTATTCCCGTCCTGTTCCCAGCGGCCTCACTCGCGCGGGGCGACGGTCATATGCTTAGGCCGCGACTCGGGCTCATGACGGGTTGCGGTAGGGGCGATGCTCGAACTGGAACTCGATCCGGGCGCTGTTGATGTCCAGGGCCTCGAGGATCGCCAAGACCTCTTCGGTCGTGTGCCCTTCGTTGTGGGCCCACCGAATCACGTCGAGGTTCTCCTTCCCCTTCCGCAACATCTCAAAAATGGGGACGAAGAGCGGCGAGTCGTGAAAGGCCCGGTCCAAGAGCCCGAAGTCGGCCTCGTCGAGCTCGACCCAAAAGGCGACACCCTGCAAGTGCTCGACCCAGCGATGGCGCAGGAAGCCGTGCCAATGCCTGAGCACCCAGCAGCGAATGGCCCATTCGCCCAGGTCGCGACCGGCCTTCTCACTTTCGATCCACTTATGCTCACATGCCTCATGTACTCCGCGATCGCGGAGACTGAGGCGGGCGGGAGGACAGGCCGCAGGTCCCGGAGCGAGGAGAGCGCTCGAACCCATCGTCGTCACCTCCGTTCGCCGGGACGCTGGGAGGGCGAACCGGTCGACAAAAGAGACGGGGGAGATTTGGTGAAATAGGCCAGACCAGGCGTCGGCCGCCCAGGCTGGCCCCACCAGTCACGTTGGAGATTCCATGTGACAATTTATCCATTTGCGACATCTCCGGCAAGGCGAGCTTTCCCCTCCACCCAAGTTCCCGACTTCCCAGTCGCCGGTCGCGTCGCGGACCACGGCCGCGGATCAGGACGGGCGGGACCATCTCGAATGAGTGGGCGATGCCTCCGAGCGACTTCGTAATTTATTGATATTATATGTTCATTTGTGATGAAACGGCGTAAGACTTCGGAGTATCGCCCTGATGTGGGCATTCCCATTCGTGTGACCTGTTACCACAGGAAGGCCCTCCCCCTCGACTCGGTCCTACAGGCCCGTTAGGGCGGATCACGATTGGGTCGAGCACGCGCGAGCACGAACCGTTCCAAGTCCGCCCCGTCGCTTAC
>CALLYK010000208.1 GCA_937858365.1 uncultured Isosphaeraceae bacterium
TTCAGTACAAGTCGACGCCGACGGCCGCCGCCTTCAGGATCGGAACAGCGGGATACGGCGGACCATCCAACGCCGACCCGACCTCGGTCAATGTCGCGGCCATCGGCAACTGGGTCGGTGGCGGCCATGGCAACACGACGGTCCAGGTATACGCGGGGAGGGTGTATTACCTGTACGCGAACCAAGGAGCGCCGTTCACGCTCGTGGACCAGACTTACAACCTCCAAGCGACAGACCCGAATGATGACTCCTCTCAGGGCGTGTTCGGAATTCCTTTCGGCCTGGACGCACTCGACTACGCGGGAAGTCAACCCGACATCCTCGGTCGACCGGGTTTCGATCAGTATCAGGATTACCATATCCGGGTGTACGGCCTCAGGGCCCCCAATCGCGAAACGGGTCTCCCGATCATCACATTCATCGAGGTCCGTCCCTTGAATGAGGGCGTCTGGACGACGAGTCCGGGATCGGGGACCTTAATGGCTTACAAGTACGAGGTTGCTCGCCCCTCATACACGGCGGACCTTTACTTTCAGCCGGATCACGACTACGACGGCCCTAAAGGTTTTGAAATCAAAGTGCATTGCTCCGACAATCAGGAGCAGGGGTGTTTCGTCAACGGGGTGATCTGTAACGCCACGACACCGACGCCCCCTCGGACCGCGCTCGGCGGGAAGCCGGGACCCTACTCGGGCGTCTTGAGCGGCGATTTCAGCGGCGAGTATGGGGGGGGCGGTCCGAATCCAATCGACAGCGACGGCCGGGCGGACTTCGCGATCTACCGCGCGAAATCGACCGAGTTCATCACCCTGGATTCCACGCTGGCAGACAGCGTCCTATCGGACCCCGGCCCTTCCAACCTCGGTGGACAGGTGCTGGGTCTCTGGGGAGACATCCCCGTGCCTGCCAATTACGGCGGCGTGGACAAGAAGTCCGACTTCGCCGTCTTCCGCCCCTGGACGAATCAGTTCATCTACCTCGATTCGAGCACCGGCCGAGTCGTGTTCCAGTATCTGGGTTACGGCGGCGACGTCCCGGTGTCCTGAAAGGTCCTCTTCACGAAGGAAGGTCGTGGCCCTGGCGGACCGTTCTATGAGGGCCACGCGACCTTGGGGTCATCGCCTGGCGCGTCGGTTCGCCCACGATCACGCCGGCGTTCCGCGCCTTCCGCAATGTCGCCTGCCCCGATCCCGACGCGCCGTCGCGCTTCCGCGGAGGCGCCGTCGGCCGGCGCGAAATGGGGCCCGCTGACGTCCACGAAGGCGCGCACGACCCCTTCCAAGGGATCGAACTCGAGCCGGCCGAACCGTTTGCACAGACCCTGCATTTCCTGATTTCCAGGCAGCATGGTCAGGACGACGGTGGTCAAGCCGGCATGGTGCGCGACGCGCGTCAAGCGGTGGAGGAGACCCGAACCGATGCCCCGACGATGGTGCGCGTCGGCGACGATGATGGCCGCCTCCGCGTGGTCGGCTCGTTCCAGGCGACGCATGCGCCCCACACCCACGATCGGCAAATGTTCATCGACGACCGTCGCCACGAGCACCATCTCTCGGGCCGCGTCGATCGTGCAGACGCGCTGAAGACGCTCGTGGGCGACACGCTGATGCAGGCCGGCGTAATGAAAATAACGCATGGCGACACTCCGCTCCGAGAGGGCCTCGTGGAAGTGGACCATCGCGTGTTCATCGTCAGGACGAATTGCACGTATAAAAATGACTGAGCCGTCGCGCGGGCAGGCCAGGCGCGTTTCGGCCGGGAAATCGGGCTGAAAGTCCACGAACGGCTCCATGCGGGCGGGGGAGGGCCTTCGAGTTCTAACCGCGTCCGGCCTTTCTTGGCAACGCGACTTTGGACCGCGGGCGCGGTCGGGCCCGGCCGATTGGGCCGCGTTCGGTGGGCCCCTTTGTTTTCGCGGTCTCCGCTCCGGTATCCTGAAGGGCCACGCGCGAGCCCAGGGGGTCGTCATGTCGCCGTTCACCGTCGGGGTCGAGGAGGAGTATCAGATCGTCCACGCCGCAGACCGTGGTCTGCGTTCGCGCGCCAAGGGCCTGCTCCGCGAGGCCCACGAGGAACTCGGCGAGGACGGCGTCTCGCACGAGCTTTTCCTCTCGCAGATCGAATGCGGCACGCCGATTTGTTCGAGTTTGCGCGAGGTCCGAGAGGCGGTCACGCGCATGCGTTCGAGTCTCATCCGGGCGGCCGAACGGCAAGAGTTGAAGATCGCATCGGCCGGCACCCACCCGTTCTCGCGCTGGGAGCGACAGGAGTTCACCCCTAAAGAGCGTTACCTCGGCATCGCCGACGAGTTCCAGCAGGTCGCGCGCGAGGAAGTCATCTTCGGCTGTCATGTTCATGTGGGCATTGAAGACCCGGACGTCGCCATTCATGTGATCAACCGCGTCAGGCCGTGGCTGCCGGCCCTGCTCGCGCTCACCGCATCGTCCCCCTTCTGGCAGGGGCAAGACACCGGCTACGACAGCTACCGCACCATCATTTTCGGCCGGATGCCGATGGTGGACGTGCCCCATCACTTCGCGTCACGCGCCGAGTACGACGACCTGATTCGCGTCCTCGTGGCCACCGACAGCATCAGCGAGCCCTCCCGGGTCTATTGGGACGTCCGGCCGTCGGCCCATTATCCGACGATCGAGTTCCGGATCAGCGACGCCTCCCCCACGATCGACGAGGCCGTGATGACCGCCGCGCTTTGTCGGGCCCTGGCACGCACCGCGCACGCCGAGGTCCTACGTGGCGAGCCCGAGGTCCCTTTGCGCACGGAGTTGCTCAAGGGGGCCAAGTGGCGGGCCGCGCGGTTCGGGTTGGAGATGGACTTGATCGACCTGGAAGGCCGTCATTCCATCCCGGCGGTCGACCTGGTCCGCAAGCTGCTCGTGCGCGTCCATGCCGACCTGAGCGAGCAAAACGAATGGGACGAGGTGGCCGAACTCGTCCACGACCAGCTCGAACGAGGCAACGGCGCGATGCGCCAGCGCAACGCCTTCGCGCGTTCGGGGAAACTGGAAGACGTGGTAGACCTCGTGATCGAAGAGACGGCGCGCGGCACAAGCGGATGAACCGGGGAAGGGGCTAAGACGCGGATGGCGAGACCAGCGGAAGTCGAGGCCCTCTGGCAGCGCGTGGGCGGCGCGGAAGGGCTGAGTCGAGGCGTCGTTTTGACGGTCGGCTGCGCGTGCGTCGCGCTCGGGGCCCTGGCGGTTTGGCTGCCGCTTTCCCTTTTTCACTCGCTCGTTGGGCTCGTCGGCGGCTTGCTCGTCGTCTCGGGCCTTCTCAAGGCGGGCCAGTTTCTTCTGGGCCTTCGGCCCCGGCAAGTGAAGTCGAAAGGATGGGGCTTCATCACCGGTCAGGTCTGTGTCGACCTGGCGATGGGGGCGTTGCTTCTGGCGTATCGCGGCCAGTCGGTCGCGGTGGTCGTGGGCCTCTTCGGGGCCCTCTTCCTGGGCGAAGGCCTGCTCCTTTTTCTGATGGGCGTGAAAGCGCCCACCACGCGAGTACGCGCCTGGCTCTGGCTCGGCACGGTCTTGGAAGTGGGCATTGGAGTCGCCGTGTTGCTCCACCTCGTGGCCGACCCGATCGGCTGGGCGGGCCTCTTCGTCGGCTTGAAACTGCTCGGCTTCGGCGTCACGCTCGTGGCGATCGGCCTGAAGGCGCACGTCGAGAGGGGGGCCCCGCTCCTCTATCAACCGGCCCAACTCGTTCCGGAGGCGGGTGAGCTTTACGCGGTCTATTTCGGCACGGCGTTTCACCTGGGCGTCTATCTGGGTGAAGGGGACGGCTCGGGTGAGATCGTCCACTTCCTCGACGACGGCAAGGTCCACCGCTGGACCTGGGAGCAATTCCTCGAGGCCCGCGAACCCCACCATTGGACCTACCCCGACCTTCCCGAAACACCTCTGGAAGACATACGCGCGATCGCACGTGGTGAAATCGGCAAGGAATATCCGTATAATCTCTTGCGCTTCAATTGTGAGCACTTCGCGATTTACTGCAAGTCGGGCGGTCGGGCGACGACGTCGGGCTACGCGCAGGTCCCGGCGATCTTCGCCGACGTGGCCAAGCGCCCCTTCCTGGGGATGGTGGCCGAGCTCAACACGCGGATCGTCGAGTTCCTGGCGTTTCACCTGGGTGGGCCGGCCGGGAAGCGCCTTTCGCTGACGATCCGGCGCATGGGTCATGCGGTCACCGGCTGGCTGCTCGTGCGTGGGGGCGCCCGCCGCGCCGTTGGTCGTCCCGAACAGACCCGCTCGCCAAGCCCGACCACTCCAGGGTAAGATCGCCGGGCCCGAACGGACCCGATTGACGCTCACTTCCCACACGAACGTTGCGCACCCAGTCCCGATCCCGCGGAGGTCTCCTCGATGCGATCGACCCCTTTCGACGGCGCGTTCCGCCGACGCGCTTTCCTCGGCACCCTCGCCGGCGGCGCGGCCTCGGCCTATTTCTTCGCAACGCGCGGCGCCTTCGCCGACGAACTCACGCGCACGCCCCGACAAACCGAAGGCCCCTTCTTCCCCGACAAGCTCCCGCTCGACACCGATAACGACCTCCTCATCCTCAACGACTCGCTCACGCCCGCAGTTGGCGACGTGACCTACCTTTCCGGCCGGATTCTCGACGCGGCCGGCAACCCGGTGCGGAACGCGGTCGTCGAGATTTGGCAGTGCGACCACAACGGCGCCTACCTGCACAGCGGCACCATGAACAAGGAGAAGGCCGACAAGAACTTTCAAGGTTTCGGCCGGTTCACGACGGCATCGTCGGGCGAATACGGCTTCCGCACGATCAAGCCCGTCGCCTACCCTGGCCGCACGCCTCATATTCACTTCAAGATCAAGCGCGGCGGCAAGGAACTGCTCACCACGCAATGCTACATCAAGGGAGAGCCCGGCAACGATCGCGACGGGATCTACCGCTCCATCACCGACGCCAAGCAACGCGACTCCGTGACCATCGACTGGAAAGCGCTCGAAGGCTCGCGCATCGGCGAACTGACGGCGCGCTTCGACATCGTCTTGGGCTGGACCCCGGAAGCCCCTTGATGGTGCTCGCGGCGTGACGCGGCCCGTTCGGCGGCAATTGTCGCTTCTCCAAGTTCGCTCCTCGGATAGAATGGCTGTGACAAGAAAGGGAGGTGCCACATGGAGACGGCGACGATGGGGCGTGTGACCACCGAGGCGAAGGTTGAGAACATTCACGACCTTTGGGAGGCCGACCAAGGGCGCCTCGCCGCTGACCATGTCCGCCGCTTGGACTTGACCGATGCTTTGGTGGACACGGGGGCCACCATGCTCTCTTTGCCCACTCGATATGTTCGTCAACTCGGTTTGCGCGAGCAATACCGCAAGCGCGTCCGTAGCAGTCTCGGCATCGGCGAGGTCGGCGTTTACGACGCGGTCCGCCTGACGATCCAGGGCCGCTCCTGCACGATGGACGTCGCTGAAGTGCCCGATGATGTGCCCCCGCTCATCGGACAACTTCCGCTGGAGCAGCTCGACTTCGTGGTCGACCTCCAGGCGCGCCGCCTCATCGGGAACCCGGCGCATGGGGGGTGAACACATCCTGGAAATGTACCTATCCGCGGTCTCCGATCACGGAGTCGCGATGAGGTGACGGCCGGTCCCGGCGGGGCGCCGAGTGAAGGGACCTCCCCGACCTCTCGGGGGACTACTCGGCATGGCGCAGGGCGATGAGGCCCAGCGGGGGCAACACGAGGTTTACCGATTGCCTCATGCCGTGCGCGGGCAGCGGCGCCGACATCACGCCCCCCATGTTGCCGTGCCCACTCCCGCCGTACAGGGCCGCGTCGCTGTTCAAGACCTCCTCCCATCGCCCCTTGCGCGGTACGCCGACTCGGTAATTGTGCCGGGGCACTGGCTGGAAATTGGCGATCAAGATCGTCACATCACCGGCGTCCTCGCCGCGCCGCAAGATGCAGAAAACGCTCTGGTCCACGTCGCCGCAGTCGACCCACGAAAACCCCTCCGAAGACGTGTCGCGCACGTGCATTGATGGTTGACCACGATAAAACGTGTTTAGGTCGCGCACCCATCGTTTCAAGCCGGCGTGCTTCGGCTCGACCAAAACGTGCCAGTCGAGGCTCCCGTCGGGGTCCCAGGATTGTCCCTGGCCGAACTCACCACCCATGAAGAGATGTTTCTTCCCAGGTTGCGCGAACATGTAGCCAAGCATGACGCGTAGATTGGCGAACTTCTGCCAGCCGTCGCCCGGCATCCGGCCCAGCAGCGAGGGCCTTCCGGGTCCCACCTCGTCGTGGGGCAGTACCAGGACGTGGTTTTCCTCGAACGCGTAGATCATGCGGAAGGTCAGTTTGCCGTGGGCCTTGGGCCGGCGCGACGGTTCCACCGACATGTATCCGTGGAGCGTGTCGTGCATCCAGCCGACGTCCCATTTCAGGTCGAAGCCGAGGCCTCCTTTGGCCGTGGGCCGCGTCACGCCCGGGAAGGCGCTGGTTTCCTCAGCAATCGTGAGCGCGCCGGGGTATTCGTCGTGGACCGCGTCAGTGAAACGTTGCAGGAAGTCGATCGCTTCCAGGTGCTCGCGCCCGCCCAGTTCGTTGGGCGACCAGCCCCCTTTCTTCCGCCCGAAGTCGCGAAGGACCATCGGCGTCACCGAGTCCACGCGCAGGCCGTCGATGTGGTAGTGGTCGAGCCAGTAGCTCGCGCTCGACAACAGGAAGCTGACGACCTCGGGTTTGTCATAATCAAACGTGAGCGTGCCGCGATCCGGGTTCAGGCCGCGTTTGGGGTCCGGGTCTTCGTAGAGCGGTGAACCGTCGAATTCGACCAGGCCGTGAGGGTCGGCCGGGAACTGGCTGGGCACCCAATCGAGGACCACGCCGACCCCTCGCTGGTGGAGCGTGTCGATCAGTGCCATGAAGTCGCGCGGGGAGCCGAAGCGACTCGTCGGCGCGAAGAAGCCAGTGGGCTGATAGCCCCATGAAGCGTCGTGTGGGTGTTCGGCCAGGGGCATGAACTCAACGTGCGTGAAGCCCATTTCGGCCGCGTAATCGGCGAGAAGTGGCGCGACCTCGCGATAGGTCAGCCACCGGTTGCCTTGCTCGGGCACGCGCATCCACGAGCCGAGGTGGACCTCGTAAATGGTCTGGGGCCGGTCCAGGCGGTTCACTTCGGTCCGGTGCGCCATCCAGGCACCGTCGCCCCATTCGTGGCCCTCGATGTCGCAGACGATCGAGGCGTTGCCGGGCCGAAGTTCCGACTGATAGGCGAACGGGTCGGCCTTGAGGCGCGGGGCGGCGTCGGCGGCCGGTTTGATGCAGAACTTGTAACGAGCGCCAGGGCCGACCCCGCTCACTCGGCCTTCCCATAGGCCCGACGCCCCCACGCGGTGAAGGGGGGTCGCGCGCACGTCCCATTTGTTGAAGTCGCCGACGACCGAGACCTGGCGCGCCCGAGGTGCCCAGACCGTGAAGCGCGTGGCGATTTGACCGTGACCTTCGCGGACGACATGGGCCCCCAGCTTGCGATAGAGGTGCCGATGCGTCCCTTCCGTGAAGAGATGGACATCAAAGTCGGTGATGGGCTCGGCGATCACGGCGAGGGGCCTCCGTCGGTCCCCGCGGGCCGCCCCACCAGGGCGAGCACGCCCTGAAGAGGAATGCGGACCCAGTCGGGTCGATGGTTCAACTCGTAAAGCAGTTCGTACAGCGTCTTGTCGAGGGCGTGGGCGCGGAACGCCAAGGCAATCGCGTCGTCTCCATTGGGAAGGAGGTCCGCGTCGATCGAACCCCGATACGACGACCAGAAGGCGTCCCAGGCGCGGTCGCGAAAGGCGCGTGCGGATACCAAGTGGCGGCGCGACTCATCGGCCTTCAGCGGCCCGAGCGCGAAGAAGGCGCCAAAGGCGGCGTAGTCGAACGAGCGCATCATGCCCACGAGGTCTTTCATCACCGATTGTCGGGCCCGCCTGCGTTCGAGCGCCTTGATCGGTTCTCCTTCGAAGTCGATGAAGAAGAAGTCGTCGTCGACCGTGCGGAGGACCTGACCCAAGTGCAGGTCTCCGTGGACCCGAATCTTCTTGCCCGATGGCTTGAGCTTCTCGAAATCAACAAGGCCCGCCTCCAGCAAGGGGGCCCGATCGAGAACGACGTGGGCATCGGCCGCGACCGTCTCCGGCAGGTCGAAGAGTTTCCTCTTAAGCGCCTCGAGCGTGGTTTGGACTTGGGACCGGGCCTCCTCGGCCGCCTCGCGAACGTCGGCCAAGGTGATCGCCTCGGCGGAGAAGTCGGAACCGGGCCCACCGCTCGCGAGGGCCCTGTGCAACTCGGCTGCGCGTCGGCCCAGCGTGGCCGCCGCCGCCACTTCGGGCGCGAACGCCAGGAGCGGGTCGGCCGCTCGATAGGCGTCGACCAGGGCCGCCTGGGCCCGGTCCCAGCCGGTGCCCACGCAGGGCACCCACGATTGCAAGACCCCCAATGTGATGATGTCCTGGTCCGGACGCTCGTAGACAAGCGCGCCGGCCGTTTGGGGCACGCGATCGAACTGGGCCTGTTCGGTCAGGAAGCGGCCCACCTCGAAGTCGGGGGCCGGGCCGATCGTGAGTTTCCGAAAGACCTTCAAGAAAAGGCGGTCATCAAAGCGGACGGCCGAGTGGCTTTGTTCGATCCAGCCGTAACGTGGTTCGAGCGGGCCGACCCCGCGCGCCTCATCGAAGGCCGACGTGGGAACGCCGCGAACGACCCCGTGTCGGGTAGGCAACTCGGCCGCGTCGCCGATCCCGGCGACGAGACGGGTCGTCGTTTCCGCGTCGGTGAGGGCATCGCGAAGTCCAGGCGCGATCGTCCAGCGGTCCGCTGTCGATGGGTCGCACGGTCGAATGGGAAGGAAGTAGGGTTCGGACGTGCCGTCGCCGTGGAGCACGTCCAGGATGGTCAGGACCGACCCGGCGAGGGGTGCGGAAACATCGACGAACCGCGCCCCGGCGAGACCACGCGCTCGACCGGCGAACCAGCGTTGCTCACCCAGGAAGTGGGGCAGGGGCCCCGCTTCGAGCGTTTCGCGCGTGGTTTGGTCGAGCCATTGGGGCCAGTCGATGAGCGGCCCGGCGCCTGCCATCGGGGTCGTCTCGGGGCGGTCACTGATAGTAGTCGAAGTCCCGTTCGTTGCGGACCCAGCGGCGGACCCGGAACACGTGCGCGGGGCAAAGGAACGGGTCGAGCTTGACGAAATTGGGGCCCCTGCGCCACGAGTAGCGGGCGTCGCTGATCAGGTCGTGGGCCTGGAACGAGTCGTCCAGGTCGGTCTCATGCAGATGCACGGTCCCTGCTTGGGTGTGATGCGGGTCAAGATTCACCACCACAAGCACTTGATTGGATCGATCGGCCGACCATTTCCAATAGGCGATGATCTGTTCATTGTCGGTGGGTAGAAAGCGCAGGTCGCGGTCTTGCTGAAGGGCCGGGTTGTTGCGGCGTATGTGGTTGACCCGCCCAATGAAGTCACGCAGCGAGTCGGGGTGCCCGCGGTCCCAGGTCCGCACCTGGTACTTCTCGGAATCGAGGTATTCTTCCGAGCCTCGGCGCACGGGTGTGCCGTCGCAAAGCTCGAAAGGGGGCCCGTAGATGCCGTAGTTGCCGGCGAGCGTGGCGGCCAAGACGAGCCTGATCTGGAAGCCGGCCCGGCCGCTGTCTTGGAGGAATTCGTTGAGGATGTCGGGCGTGTTGGCGAAGAGGTTGGGCCGCATGTATTCGACCGACTCGGTCTTCGTCAGTTCGGTGAAATAGTCGGTGAGGGTCCCCTTCGTGTTCCGCCAGGTGAAGTAGCTGTACGACTGGGTGAAACCCGCCTTGGCCAGGCGTTTCATCAGCTTCGGCCGTGTGAACGCCTCGGAAAGAAAGAGGGCGTCGGGACGGCGGTCGGTCACCTCGCGGATCACCCAGTCCCAAAACCGGAACGGTTTCGTGTGGGGATTATCAACCCGGAAGATGTTCACACCATGATCGGACCAGAAGAGGAAAACGTCGCGCAAGGCCTGATAGAGCGACTCCCAGGCGTCGCACTCGAAATCAAGCGGGTAGATATCTTGATATTTCTTGGGTGGGTTTTCGGCGTACTTGATGGAGCCGTCGGGACGATGCCGGAACCACTCCGGGTGTTCCGTGACCCAGGGGTGGTCGGGGGACGCCTGGAAGGCGATGTCCAAGGCGACTTCGATCCCGAACTTCGCGGCGGAGGCGACGAGTTGGTCGAACTCGGCCAGCGTGCCCAGTTCGGGATGGACCGACGTGTGTCCCCCCTCCTTGGCGCCGATCGCCCAGGGGCTGCCCGGGTCGTGCGGACCAGGCGTGAGCGTGTTGTTCGGCCCCTTGCGATAGGCCCGGCCGATCGGGTGGATTGGCGGCAGATAGAGCACGTCGAAGCCCATGTCGGCGACATAAGGCAAGAGGCGGACGACGTCTCGGAACGTGCCGTGGCGGCCCGGTTGGTCGGACGCCGACCGGGGAAACATCTCGTACCAGGAGCTGAAGCGGGCCCTCTCGCGCTCCACCAAAACACCCAGCGATTTCTCGTAGGTGAAGCCCCGTGAGCGATCGGGCACGCGGGCCATCCGGTCGCTCAACTCGCGGTCCAAACCGGCTGCGACACGCACATCCAGGGCCGACCCGCCCGACAGGAATTCGCCGCGTTCCAGAAGCCACTCGGCATCGTCGCCTGTGGCCCGAGCGGCGGCCTCGCGCACGAAGGCGGCCCCTTCCAGGATTTCGCTCGTCAGGTCTTGATTGGCGTCGCGCTTGCGCGTGACCTCATGGTGCCAGGAGGCGAAGCGATCGACCCACGCCTCGACCGTGTATTCGTATCGCCCGGTGAACGCGGGGGAGAAGACGGCCGAATATCGGTCAATCCCAGGCGCGACCAGGGTCATGGGCATTTCGGACCAGGAGGCGTCGCCCACCTTGCGACTCTTTAGGACGGCGCGGAGGACATCGTGCCCATCGGCGAAGATGTCGGCGGCGACCGTCACCGATTCGCCGATCGTTCGTTTGATCGGGAAGCGCCCGCCGTCGATCTCGGGAGAAACGGCCTCGATGATCACGCGAGACGGACACTTGGCCGTGGGTGGGTTCGGCCGGGAAGGGGCCCTCGAGGGCATCGGACCCGCGGACACGGATGCCGGTTTCATGCGTTGCCTCGCCACGTCGTCGCGCGACCTTCGCCGGCCGCGCCTTCTCGGCGGGCCACTAAGGACATCATACCAGGACCGAGGCCCCGTGGAATGAGGAAGCGAATTGGTTGGGTCGATCGGCGGACCGAAAGCAACGAAAGCGTCAAGAAGGAAAAGGGCGGGAAAAATGCCGGTGGACCGGGCCTTGCGATCGCGCGGGCCGACGCTACACTGTCGTCGCCCCGTCCCAAGACCGCTTCTGTCGAGGCCCCCAAGATGACGCGTCTGGTCTTCCTGATTGGTCTGATCGCGTGCGCCTCGTCGCCCCTTATGGCCGACGATCGCCCCAACGTGGTCATCATTTACGCCGACGATCTCGGATACGCCGACGTCGGCCCCTTCGCAACGAACATCCAGCACACGCCCAACCTCGACCGAATGGCGCGCGAAGGGACCAAATTCACCAACTTCTATGTGGCGCAGGCGGTTTGCACGGCCTCGCGCACCGCCTTGCTCACGGGCTGCTATCCCAATCGCCTGGGCATGTTGGGGGCCCTTGGGCCCGAGGCCAAGATCGGCATCGCCGACAGTGAGACGACGCTCGGCGAGTTGTTCAAGTCGCGCGGCTACGCAACGGCCGTCTTCGGTAAGTGGCACCTGGGCCGGCCCGAACGCTTCCTGCCCACGCGCCACGGCTTCGACGAGTATTTCGGCCTGCCCTATTCCAACGACATGATGCCCCGACACCCAACCACTCCCAAGGCCTATCCCGACCTTCCCTTGATCGAAGGCGAGACCATCAAGCGAATCGACCCCGATCAGAAAATGCTCACAACTTGGTACACCGAACACGCCGTGAGCTTCATCGATAGGAACCATGATCGACCGTTCTTCTTGTATGTTCCCCACTCGATGCCGCACGTGCCGATCTTCGTTTCCGACGCCCGCGCCGGGAAGACGGGGAAGGGCCTCTACTCCGACGTCGTCGCCGAGATCGATTGGTCCGTCGGCGAGATCTTGAAGGCCCTTCAAAGCCGGAAGATCGACGAAAAGACCCTGGTCATTTTCGCGTCCGACAACGGCCCTTGGCTCGCTTACGGCGACCACGCCGGTTCGGCCGGCCCTTTACGCGAAGGGAAGGGGACCACGTTCGAGGGCGGCGTGCGCGTGCCCTTCATCGCGCGCTGGCCCGGCAAGGTCCCGGCCGGTTCCGTCCGCCATCAACCCGCGATGACGATCGACCTTCTCCCCACGCTCGCCGGTCTCATCGGCGCCAAACCACCGGCGTTGACCATCGACGGTCGCGACATCGCCCCGCTGCTCCTGGGTGAGGAAGGGGCCAAGACGCCCCACGACGCTTACGCTTTTTACTGGGGAGGCGCCCTGGAGGCCGTACGCGCTGGACGCTGGAAGATGCACTTCCCTCACGAGTACCGCAGCATGGAAGGTCAAAAGGAAGGCAAGGGCGGCAAGCCTGGAAATTATGTGCAAAAGAAGATCGGAAAGGCCCTGTACGACCTGGAGGTTGACCCGGGCGAATCGAGCGACCTGAGTGCCCAACACCCCGAGGTCATGGCGATGATGGACAGGTACGCGGGTCGGTTTCGCAAGGAACTGGGCGACACGGCGACCGGCGTGAAAGGGGCAGGTACACGCATGCCCGGACGGGTCGGCCCCTGACGGCGACACTCCACAACAGGAGGCGGGTTTCATTCAGGAGGAGGAGGTCCCACAGATGAGACCGCATCGGCTGTTTGTCGCGCACTGCCTTTTCCTTTCCGGTCTCGTTTCGACCGCCATCGCTCAAGACGAGGGCAAGGCGCTCGGACCGGGCCACCATGCCCTCAAGATCAACGCGGCCGGACACACCTGGCACTACGCCGTTCAGGTCCCGAAGGACTACGACGGCACCAAGCCTGTGCCGATGGTGCTGGTATTGCACGGAGCGGGCGGCGGCGGCGAAGCCTATTTGAAGAATGCCGGTTGGGCGAAGAAGGCCGACGAAGCGGGCTTTCTGGCGGTGGCGCCCGATGGCCTGCCGGCCGGACCGGACGCCGAACCGAGCTTTCTCACGAACCCGCGTCTGTGGAACAGCGGTCAGCTTCGGCCCCTCAGCCCGCGGGCCGCGATCGACGACAAGGTCTTCTTCACCGCCTTGCTCGACGACGTCGCCAAACGCTGGAAGCTGGACCCTGACCGTGTCTACTTGACCGGGCATTCCAACGGCGGCGGGATGACTTTTCGACTAGGTTTTGAGATGTCGGAGCGCTTCGCGGCCCTGGCGCCTGTGGCGAGTGGGTTTTGGATCGTCCCGCGCCGTTCCACGCCCAAGAGGCCGCTCCCCACGCTCTTCATCATCGGCACGGAAGACCCGCTCGTACCTCTGGCCGGCGGCGAGCGCACCTTGCCTTGGGGAAAATCCTATGTGCCCCCGATGGAGCGGACCTTGGAGAACTGGTCGAAGGCGCAAGGCTGCCCCTACGAAGCGAAGGTCCGCAAGGACGAAAACGGCGTGAAGGTCGTCGATTACGGGCCGGGCACGGACGGCGTCATGTTCACGGTCGTTTACATCGAAGGGCATGGTCACGGCTGGCCGGGCGGCAAGGCACTCCTCAATTCGGCCATGATGGGCCCCATCTCCTCGAAAGTGGACGCCACCGACATGATCTGGGACTTCTTCCGCGAGAAGACCCGAGCGAAGTGATCAGGCCGACCTTGCCGGTCTCGACAAAGCCTGCTCTACTCGCGGGAGGCCCCGCGCGGTGGGCCCACACACGTGAGGGACCTTGGCCGTGCGAGCCTGGCGTTGGCCCTTTTTGATCGTCGTCCTTCTCGCCCTGATTGGTGCGGGTGTCGGGCTCGGTCTGTCTTGGCCCAGCCGACGGGTCGCGGCGCCCACGCGCCTTCCGGGAGTGG
The DNA here is from genome assembly GCA_937858365.1 of uncultured Isosphaeraceae bacterium. Taxonomy (GTDB): domain Bacteria; phylum Planctomycetota; class Planctomycetia; order Isosphaerales; family Isosphaeraceae; genus CALLYK01. The sequence continues at coordinate 14,077 of CALLYK010000208.1, forward strand.
TCGAGGTGCAGGAGGTGCGCTTGGGCTCGAAGATCGGCGGACGTGTCGAGTCGATCGACGCCCTCGAAGGGGAGATGCTCAGTCCGGGTCAGCCCGTCTTGCGGTTCGCGGCGCCCGAGATGGAAGCGAAGCGCGACCAGGCCCAGGCCAAGCTGGCCGCCGCCGAAGCGGCCGCTCTCAAGGCCCGCAACGGCCCGCGAGTGCAGGAGAAAGCGGCGGCTCGAGCGGCCGTGGCTGCCGCGAAGGCCCGTTGGGAGAAACTCCAAGCCGGGCCGCGACCGCAAGAGATCGCCAAAGCGCGGCACGACCTGGACACGGCCCTGGCCGACGAGGAACTCGCCCGAGCGGACATTGAACGCTGGCGAAAGCTCGTCTCCGCCACCGCCGCGTCGCGCGCTGAGTTCGACGCGGCCCACGCCGCGCTCGACCGATCGCGCGGTCGGGTCTCTTCGGCCAGGGACTACCTCGAATTGCTCTTGGCCGGCACTCGCCAGGAAGAGAAGGACGAAGCGGCGGCTGAGGTCGCGCGCCTCGAGGCCAACCTCTCTTTGCTCGAAGAAGGGACGAGGACCGAGGAGATCGCCGCCGCGGAGGCCGACGCCGCCCACGCCCGCGCCGAACTCGGCGAGATCGAGGCGAACCTCCTGGAAACGGTGGTGAAGGCCCCCTCGCGGGCCCTTCTGGAGGTGCTCGGCGTGCGCGTGGGGGACCTCGTCGCCCCGGGGACGCCCGTCGTCCGGGTCCTACGCGCGGAGGACCTTTGGGTCCGTGTCTACGTCCCTGAGACCGAGTTGGGTAAGGTGCATGTGGGTCAGAAAGCGATCGTCACAATCGACACGTTTCCCAACCGCACGTTTGATGGGGTCGTGATCCAAATCAACACGATCAGCGAATTCACACCGCGAAATGTGCAGAGCCTGGAAGGGCGGCGGTCCCAGGTCTTTGGAGTCAAGGTCCGCGTGGACGACCCCCAAGGTGCCTTCAAGTCGGGCATGGCGGCCCAAGTAACGCTCGCGGCCGAGACCCAGCCATGAACGACGACCCGGCCGTGGTGGACTTGCGATCTGGCACGGTCCGCTTCGGCCCCTTCACGGCCGTCGATCGGGTGAGTCTGCGGGTCGAGCCGGGCGAGGTCTTCGGATTGCTTGGCCCCAACGGATCGGGCAAGACGACGATCATCCGTGCCCTCTGCGGTCTCGTGACCCTCGCCGAAGGCACGGCCAACGTGCTCGGTCACGACGTCGCGCGCGATGCCGAACGCGTGCGTTCCTTGATCGGCTACATGTCCCAAAAGTTCGCTTTATATGAAGACTTGACGACCCTCGAAAACATGGATTTCTACGCGGGCATCTACGACCTGGACCGGGCCAGGGCGACCGAGCGCAAAGCGGAACTCATCGCCTTGACGGGCCTCGCGCCGTATCTCGACCGTCGGGCCGGCAAGCTCTCGGGCGGTTGGAAGCAGCGCCTCGCGCTCTGCTGCGCCCTGCTTCACGAGCCCCGTCTGGTCTTCCTCGATGAGCCGACCGCGGGCATCGACCCAGTGGCGCGTCGCGACTTGTGGGACCTGCTCTTTCGCCTCTCCGCCCAAGGAGTCACCCTCTTCGTGACGACCCACTACATGGACGAGGCCGACCGCTGTGCCCGGGTGGGTTACCTCTATCTCGGCCACCTCCTGGCGATCGGCACACCGAGCGAGCTCAAACGCTGGCCTGGGGTGACGCCGCCTGGGACCAAGCGTCTGCAAATCCTCACGTCCGAAGGGGCCGAGTTGTTGGAGTCGCTCCGGACCCGCCCCGGCGTTCGCGAGGCCACGATCTACGGCCAAGCGGTCCACGCACTCGTTGACGATAACATGAACATTTCCGAACTCGAATGGGATGGCGCGACGGTCCGCCCAGCCGAGGCGAGTTTGGAAGACGTCTTCGTCGCGCTGGCCCGCGAGGCCGAGAAGGTCTGACGAAGGCCCTGGGGCGGTCCCTCGCGGGCCCTTCATGGCCATTGGCGCAGCCAATCACGGGTGAGGTAGCGGTCCCAGGAGTCGGCCAGGATAGCGACCACGGGCCCGGCGCAGTCGCCGCGGCCGGCCAGGCGCAAGGCCGCCGCGACGGCAGTCCCCGAGGAGCCCCCCACAAGCAGCCCCTCCTCGCGAATGAGCCTACGAGCGATCGCGAACGACTCCTCATCGGTCACGCGCTCGACCGCGTCAATGACACTCAAGTCGCAAACGGCCGGCACGACGCTCCCGCCGATCCCTTCGACCTGATAGGCCGCGTCGTGGTCGGGTTGGGTCGGGTCCACCAGGTGGGCCAGCCGCGATCCGACCGGGTCGGCCAGGACGATCCGCGCACTCGGGCAGTGGGCCTTCAGAAAGCGGCCGACGCCCGTGATCGTCCCGCCGGTCCCAACGCCGCAAACCAGGGCACCGACCTGGCCCTCGCATTGGGCGAGGACCTCGGGGCCGGTCGTCATCTCGTGAACGCGCGGGTTGGCCGGGTTGTTGAACTGTTCGGTCAAGAACCAGCCACGTTCCACGGCGAGTCGTCGAGCGACGTTTTGGAAGTTCTCGGGCGAAGACGGCGGGGCGTTCGCGGTCATGATGACCTCGGCACCGACCGCGGTCAGGGCGATTCGCTTGTCCATCGACATCTTCTCGGGCATCACGCAAACGAGGCGATACCCACGGGCGGCGGCAACCACGGAAAGGCCCAGGCCCGTGTTGCCGGCCGTCGCCTCAACGAGAGTGGCACCACGGACGAGCCGACCGGAGCGCTCGGCGTCTTCGATGATCGCCAGGGCGATCCGGTCCTTGCCGCTGCCCCCCGGATTGAGGAACTCACACTTCCCCAAAACTGAGGATGGCAAGCCGGCCCCAAGCCGGGCGAGGTGGACCATCGGCGTCCGGCCGATACGATCGACAAGGGACATGGTCGTGGGCATCGACGCATTCTCACTCGACCTCGGATGGATGTCGAGAGGAAGGCCGAAGGCCCCTTAAGAGCGTTTCACGATCGAGTTGACTCGATAGGACGCGGCCTCCGAGGCGCTGCCTGCGGCAACCCACCCCCGGAACGGGCGCGCCGGGACCAGGGGGACCCGCCCTCCCCTGATCTCAACCGACAAACCGAGCCCGGATTGTCAAAGAGCGTGAACGAAAGGTCATCGTCTGTGATGACGTTTTCGCATTCTTTCTTCCCTCTTTTGCCGTCCGATCGCCTTCAAATC
>CALLYK010000209.1 GCA_937858365.1 uncultured Isosphaeraceae bacterium
AGACCACTCGCATACAAGGTCTCCAGCATCGCCCGGTCTCGCAGACCGGTCGGCGTCTCGATTCGCGGCGCTTCGAGCAGCAGCTCCACATCGGCTTCGCTGAGGACTTTGGGCAATCCACGCGGCAGACTCGGCGCGGCGACGGTCAACGTGGGATCGGCGCCAAGCTTTCCGCTGCGCAATGCGTACCGATAAAACCGCTTGAGGGAAATCCGAGATGGGACCGCCAAGGATGGCCGGGTCGCACCCGGGGGCCCTTCTCCCAGGCCGAAGGATCGGTCGTATGCCACATTTCACGCCCCCAGGCGAGAACGCGCCGGGCGGCGGGACGGCCCAACCGAACCCAGGCCGGGTCCTGATTGTCGGCGGCCGTCGCCGCTTACAACGCTTGGCACAGGGGCTCGACCAGGGCCCCTGCTCGGGCTTACCAATCGTTGGCTATGTCGATCATTCCGGTCGGGGCCGGCTGGTGGCCATTCACCCTCGAAGCGCTCCGGTACCTATACTAGGTTCGGTCGCCAACCTCACCGAGTTGGTGGAACGAACCGGGGCCACCGACCTTCTCGTGGCCTTGCCGGGACATCACCGCTCCAGACGCCTTCATCAGAGGCTCGTCGACCTCGCGGGGCCATCGGTTCGGGTCCATTGGATCGACGATCCCCACCCCAGTCACGTTTCCAAACGCTCCAAACGTGCTAAGGTTCATGGCCTACCCTGGTGGATTCGGTGCTCGCGCCTTTCCAAGCGGGCGGTCGACGTCCTAGGGGCATCGCTCGGCCTGATTGCGCTGTCGCCCATATTTCTCCTGGCGGCCGTCGCGATCATGGTGACTTCCGGCCGGCCAGTGTTTTATTCGCAGGAGAGGGTTGGCCGGAACGGGCGCGTTTTTCGAATCATCAAGTTCCGCTCGATGCGGACCGACGCCGAAGTCCAAACCGGACCAATTTGGGCCACGACCGACGACCAGCGCTGCACCGGCTTGGGGGCCTGGCTGCGTCGGACCAACATTGATGAACTTCCTCAACTTCTGAATGTTTTGATGGGCGACATGAGCCTCGTCGGCCCGAGGCCCGAGAGACCCGTCTTCGTCAACGACTTCCGGGCCGCCCTGCCCGATTACGACTTCCGTCACGCCGTCCCTGGAGGCATGACGGGTTGGGCCCAAGTCCACGGCTGGCGCGGGCGGACTTCCTTGCGCAAGCGCCTTCAGTACGATTTGGATTACATCCGGCGCTGGTCGTTCTGGCTCGACCTCCGCATCCTCGTCATGACGATCCAGCATGTTGGTTGGGGGAAGGTCCGCTGGGAAGAACCAGGCCGCCGGACCACTTGATTCTCAAGGACCTCGCGATGAGCAACCAACCTCACTGCTCGATCGTGGTGCCGACGTTCAACGGCCGGCACTTGCTCGAGACCTGTCTAGCCAGCATCGAGCGCCATCGACCTGACTCGATCGCCCTGGAAGTGATCGTGGTCGATGATGCATCCAGCGACGACACGGTCTCGTGGCTGATGGAGCACCATCCCGACGTACGCATAGTCAGGCTCCCGACGAACGGCGGGGTTTGCACGGCCGCCAACGCCGGGATTCGAGCGGCGCGCGGGCGCTTCGTGCAACTTCTCAACAACGACACGGAAGTGACCGCCGGTTGGCTGGAAGCCGGCCTAGCCCCCTTCGCCGACGCGCGCGTCGGCTCGGTCGCCCCATTGGTCCTGATGCGCGCCGATCCGTCCCGAGTCGATTCCGCGGGCGACGGCTACGCCCTCACCGGTTGGCCCTACAAGCGGGGCCACAATCAGCACGTTCGCTATTGGGAAGGCCGCCCCGATGAAACGGTCTTCGGCGCGAGCGCTTCGAGCGCCTTCTACAGGGCCTCGGCCCTGCGGATGGTGGGCGGCTTCGACCCGGCTTATGGCTCGTACTATGAGGACGTGGACCTCGCCTTCCGCCTGCGCTGGGTGGGTCATTCGTGCGTCTTCACGGCGCGGAGCAAGGTCCTCCACGACGTTTCCGCCACGTTCGACCACACCCGACCCGCCTTGCAGCGACGTGTGGCGCGAAACGCGGAGTACCTATTCTGGACGAACCTCTCGACGACCGCTTTGCTGCTTGGCCTTATGCCTCATCTCGGCTTCACCGTGGCCCAGGCGATCTGGCGGGCCGGGAGGGGCCGTCTGACCCCAATGCTCGCGGGCAAGGCCGACGCTGCTCGATCCTGGCGGACCTTGCGAGACCGGCGGCTCGACCGACGCCGATTGGCCCGTTCGGCAATCGCCAAGCCGCATTTTCCCTTCAGCGTCACGGCGGCCCAGACCCTGAGGGACTCCGTGATCCGTTGAGCGGAGAACGACTCGGAGGGACTCGGCGGTCCTAACGTTCGAACGGCTCCATGTGGATCGACGCGTCCCAAACGGCTGGGACCGCCTCGCGGATCGTCCACTTCACCTTGCCGCTCAAGGCGTGGGAGTCGCGCAGGGGCAAGGCAGGGTCGGCCTGGACGTGAATGTCTACGAAGTACCGCATGCCGAACTTCCGAACGCGGAGCTTTTCGGTCGAGAGGACCCCTTCCACACGACGCGCCGCCGCTTCGATGCGCTCGCAGAGCTCCTGTTCGGGGGCCTTATCCATGAGGTCTTGAATCGCTGGTCGCAGCAAGTTCACACCGTTGACCGCGATGACGGCCGCCGCCACCAGCGCGGCCCAGTCGTCGGCCGACTCCCATCCGGGTCCGCCCATGAGGGCCACCGCGATCCCGACGAACGCGGCCAACGACGTCAACGCGTCGCCCCGATGGTGCCAGGCGTCGGCCCGCAAGACGCCGCTGCCCAACTCTTGACCCACTTTCAAGACACGTCGAAACCAAACTTCTTTCACCAGGACGACGACCGCCAGCACGATCAAGGTGAATGGGGCCGGCATGTGATGCGGCGTGACGATCTCGCGAACCGCCGCGGTGGCGATGCCCAGACTGGCCCCCAAGAGCATGAGGGCCACGATCGCCGTCGCGAGCGGCTCGGCCTTGCCGTAGCCGTAGGGATAGGCATCGTCGGCCGGGCGCGTCGTGATTCGCAGACCCCCCCAAACGACCAACGACGAGAAGAGGTCAATCGACGACTCGGCCGCGTCCGCGATCAGCGCGTAGGCGTTACCCAAGATCCCGGCGACCAGCTTCACTAGCACCATCGCCCCGTTGACGAGCAAGCCCAGCCAAGCCGTTCGAGTGCCCCTCTGAATGTCGGTCACGTCGCGCAGGCCCCACGGTCGCCGATACCGGGCCCGAGTTGGCCCCTCACTCAGAGTATTCCCTGGCTTGATCCCCTGAGGCAACCTCCCTACCATGACCATCGCGGTGTGTCGCGCCCGCGGCGTGTTTTCGCAAACCGGCGACGAGGGGAGGTCTCTTGGCGGGCCGCTTCGCTAACAGTCCCGAGTTTCGGCAATTGCTCGCCGGCGAAGACCTGGTGGACACGACGCGTCTGGCTTTCGAACTCGCCCGCGATGCCTATCCCTACCTCGACGAGGTCCGCTACCTCCGCAGGATCGACGAACTGGCCGAGCGCGTCCGCGATCGCTGCCCCAACGGTCTGAAGGTCCGCCAAGTCCTGGGACAAATCAACTGGGTCCTCTTCTTCGAAGAAGGCTATCGTGGAAACGTCGATGATTATTATGATCCCCGAAATAGCTATTTGAACGACGTGATCGACCGGCGCGTGGGCATCCCCATCAGCTTGTCCGTGCTCTATCTGGCGGTGGCCGATCGGATCGGCCTGGACATGGCGGGCGTCAATCTACCGGCGCATTTCATGGTCCGCCTTCGCGCCACGCCCCTTTTCGTGGACCCGTTTCAAGCGGGCTTGCTTCTCGACCCGGCCGGTTGCGCTCGGCGGATTGCTGAAGTGACCGGGCGCGAGACCGTTTCCCTGCCGGATGATGCTCTGGCCCCGTGTCCACCTCGGACACTGGTCACGCGGATGTTGCGAAACCTCAAAGCGACTTATCTCAAGCGCGAAGAGTTTCACTCCGCCGTGCCGGTGCTGCGCCGGCTTGTCGCCCTCGACCCCGGCAACGCGGAAGAACGCCGCGACCTCGGGATCATCTGCATGCATACGGACATGCCCGGCGATGCGATCGAACACCTCGAAGCGTATGTCCAGGCACAGCCAAGCGCGATAGATAGGGAAATGGTCAACCTCGTTTTGAAGGCCGCCTGGCGCGATCTGGCCCGACGCAATTAGGCCCCGTGTTTTTCTCAAGTCGGGCCCTTGAGCGGTCGATACGGAATTCGGGACGTTCGGTCCTCTGTGGCCTTCACGCGGGTCGCGTACCTGGAGGCGGAGCCTCGCTCGGGACGCACTTTTGAAGACCTCCGCGTGGTGCCTTGGCCACCCTTTCAGGAGGAGGTCCACCCACCCATGAGATTGCCTCCCGTGTGCCCTCCCTCGCGCGCCTACCTTTTCCTTCTCCTTCCCGCCTTGGGCTTGGGTTGCTCCACCATGCGGCCCGAAGCGGCCCCTCAGCTGAAGACGTTCGCCCAAGTGGGCGACCGCCCTTATCCGGTCGTCACCGGGCCGGCCGGCGACGCGGTCGTTTCCGGCCAGGTGGCGCCGGAGCGTCGCCCATCGACCGACGGCACATTGTCCGGTCGCGTGGTTGACGCCCGCGGCGAACCCGTCCCGGGCGCGCGAGTCCGACTCGCCGCCGATGGCGCGGGAAGAGGCCGGCTGAGTAACGTAGAGACCGACAAGGCGGGTGGTTTCACCATCCGCGGCTTGCGGCCGGGCTCGTCGTACACCGTGATCGCCGAGTACGACGACGAGCGAACGACCCTGGCAAGCCGCGTTCAGGCCGAGGCCCCCGACGACCGCGTAAGGATCGAATTGCCAGACGAAACACCGGAAAACGGCCCAACCTACGGTGGACCAAAACGCGGCGTGGGCCGAGTTTCCGACCCTAGGCCGCGCCCCAATCGTGGCGAGGAGCCGCCGCTGAGGATCAACACGTCCGACGTGGACAGGCCGCCGGCCGCCGAGGCTCACACCCTTCCCGACGAGCCCGACGCCGACGACTCGTCTTACGTGCGCAGGCCGGCCGCTCGCGCGCCGTCGTCTTCCGCGTGGCGTCCCAGCGACGATGCCGTCAGAGACCGTCATCCCAGTGGCGACCAACTCCGACCCGCACCGGACATTGATCGAAGCTTGAATGGTCGAGGCGCCCTCCCAGGCGAGTTGGAGCCGGTCGAAGAAGACGACCGTGGGCCCCTCTTGCCGCCCGCAAGGGAACGCCCGTTGTCTCAGATGGAACGGGAACGGCCCCGGCAGGAGTCCGTCGCGGAACAACCCAAGGCGGACGATGACGCCTCCGGGGCCGCTTCGGTCCGCCGAGCGCCGCCCGTTCTGGACTTCCACTTTGCGGACCGGGTCCCACGCGCGACGACCCAGCCAGCCGAATCGGACCGTCACGAGCCCCTCCCTCGGGGTGACTCGGCCCCAGCCCCCGGCACAACGGACACCCCAGCAGAGCTCCCACCAACAACGCCCCAGAGCACACCGGAGGTCCCAAGAGACCTCTCAGAATCGGCCCCCGCGAGCACACCAGAGACAACAGGGGACTCCATGGGATCGACCACGGCGTCCGCGGAAGGCCCCTTGCTGGAGCTGCCCACGACCTCTTCCGATGAGGCCCCCACTCCCGAGGCACAGCAGCCGGAGGGACTGCGCCCGATCGACCAACCACCACCGGCATCGGCACCGAACGAGCCGTTGATCGTGCCCGCCCCTGAGTTCCCGCCCACGACGGCACCAACCCCCACCACCGAAGAGACTTCGAACCCGACGGGGCCCGGAGAAAAGACGACCCAGCGAAAAGTCACGTGGGGCGAACTCGCCGCGCGAAACCAAGGGCCGACCAAGGGGCCGGAGCGCTCCCCAGTCGTCTCGTCGGAAACACCTTCGCGCCGGGCCTCCGCGCTGCCCTCCCTGGCGTTGAACCGCCGGAACAAGACTGAGAAGTCCCGTTCGACGGGCGAAGGCGAAGCGCGTCCCGCCAAAACGAAGCCGGACGAGGTGGCCTGTCGCTATGACCCGGTCGAAAACCGAATCGTCGACTTCCAGTTCAAGGACGTCTCCGGCCGCGACGTTCGCCTTCAAGACTTCGACGCCGACCTGATCTTGCTAGATTTCTGGGGGACCTGGTGCTCGCCTTGCCGCGATGCGATTCCCCACCTGGTCGAGTTGCAGAAGAGATACGGGGCCAAGCATCTGCGCGTGATCGGGATCGCCTACGAGCAGGCACCCGCCGAGCGCCGCGCATCTCTCGTGAGCGACACCGGGCGCAAGCTCAATGTCAACTACCCGCTTCTGATCGGCCCCACCGAAACCCCTTGTCCCTTGCGTGAGGCCCTTCACGTTCAGGTCTATCCGACCATGGTCCTCCTCGACCGCGAGGGACGCGTCCTCTGGCGTCAGGAAGGAAACACGGCGCAAGTCATGGCCAGGCTGGGACGCAAGATCGACATCGCCTTGAAGGAGGGCGTGAGCGACGAGACGACGAGACGCTGAGAGCATTGCGGGACTCGCCGCCAATTGCGATCATCGAGTCATGGTCCTTCATCCTCGCTTTCGACAACGACGGCCGGTCAGCCTTTCGTCACGCCTCAAACGGGTCCTTCCCAGGATCACTCTCGGGCACCTCTTGATCGCGATCGCTGTGGCCGCGCCTCCCCTGGCGATCGTGCTGGGCGTGTCGCGCGACGCGAGCACGCCGGGCGCTCAAGCACTGGCGATCGTCATTGCCCTCGCGGTCGCGTTCGAGGTGGAACTGGCCTTCTGGCTGTTGTTCGGCCGGCGGATCAAGAATCACCTTTGCCCACCCGAACCGCCGAAGCCGGGCGAGGTCCTCTGGCTCGACGAACACGAGGACCGGCCACCGCCATCAGCGCCGCCGATCACATGAAAAGCGACTCGACGAAGGCATCAGCGTCGAACGGTTGCAGGTCGTCGAGCCCCTCGCCGACACCGACGAACTTGACGGGGAGGTTCAGGACCTGACGGACCGCCACGACGACACCTCCCTTCGCCGTACCATCCAGCTTGGTGAGGACGATGCCGGTGCAGGCGATCGACTGCGTGAAGACTTCTGCCTGCCGAATCGCGTTCTGGCCATTCGTCGCGTCGAGGACGAGAAGGACCTCGTGAGGCGCGCCGGCGATCTTGCGCTGAAGGATGGCCCGAATTTTCTCAAGCTCACGCATCAAGTGCGACTGCGTGTGCAAACGTCCGGCGGTATCGACGATCAGGACGTCCACGCCGCGCGCGAGGGCGCGATCGCAAGCGTCGTAGGCAACGCTGGCCGGGTCGGCCCCTGGGTTCCCGCGCACGATGTCAGACCCGGAGCGTTGCGCCCAGATCGCGAGCTGGTCAGCCGCCGCCGCGCGGAAGGTGTCGCAGGCCCCGAGAAGGATCGAATTCCCCTCGTCCTTGAGGCGTTGCGCGAGCTTGGCGATGGACGTCGTCTTTCCCGAGCCGTTCACGCCGGCGACCAAGATCACTGTTGGCTTCCGCGGGGCCGTCGCGAGGGTGCCGGGTTGGGCGTCGGTGAGCAAGGCCTTCAACTCTAGCTTGACGAACGCGATCAGATCGTCGTCGGCCTCCTTACCCGAGAACTCCTCTCGAACGCGCGCAATGATCCTCTGCGTGGCCTTGACGCCCACGTCGGCCTGGATGAGCTTCCCCTCAAGGTCATCGAGGAACGCTTGATCGACCTTGCGGCCGAACCAGGATCGGACATTGAAGAGTTGGGCCGTCTTCGCGAGCCCTTTTTTGAAACGCTCTAAAATATCTTTGAAAGCCATGTGCGTCTCATTCGACGAGATTGAGGGGCTGGGGACGGAGGGCCCGCAACGTTTCGATCCGCTCGATGGGGGTGGCGACCGCGCCAAGCCAGCGTCCATGTCGGTCCGCCGCGTGGAAGTCGGACCCGGCGATCGGGACGAGCCCCATGCGCGAGGCCGTTTCCCGCAGGCGAAGCGACTTGTTGGGGGCCAGTCCGGGCCAGTCCACTTCGATGGAAGACAAGCCGCCGCCCACCAACTCCTCCAGCGAGGCCCATTTCAAATCGTATGGGGGGTGGGCCAGACCGGCAACCCCGCCCGCCTCTCCGATCGCCTGGATCGCCTCGCGCCAGGGCGCTGGGACCTTGGGGACGTTCGCGGGACCATGGTTGCCCAGGACCTTGGCGAAGACGACGCGACGATCGGCCGCCTGCCCCGACCTCACCAAGTAATCGGCCAGATGCCGGCGCCCCAGGAGGGCCCTTGGAAAGGCCCTCTGAAGGGCCCCCAGTTCAACGGTCAAGCCGAGCGAAGCCAGCCGCTCGATCATCGCGTTCAAACGCGCCCCGCGCGATTCCCGCACCTTCCGACAAAGAGCTTGCAATCGTTCGCCGTCCTCCGAGACGAAGTGGCCCAGAAGGTGGACCTCACGCCCGTGAAATTCGGCCGAGACTTCGACGCCCCCGATGAGTTCAATCCCCGCTCGCTGTGCCTCGGGCCGCGCGATCGCGAGGGCCGACACGGTATCGTGATCGGTGATCGCCAGTGCCTTGAGGCCAAGCCCCGCCGCCGCCCAAACAACCTCGCCCGGCGTGCAAGCGCCGTCGGAGTAGGTCGTGTGGACATGCAGGTCGCCGAACTTCGGAAAGTCGGCGCGTGATCGGGGTCGAGAGCAGGTCATCACGAGCTGAGTTTGACGTGCAAGTCGCGCAACTGCTTCGGCTCAACGGTCCCGGGCGCGCCGGTCATCAGGTCGGTCCCCTTGGCCGTCTTGGGGAAAGCGATACAGTCGCGGATGTTGGTCAGTCCCGCGTAGAGCATCACGTACCGATCGACCCCCAAGGCGATGCCGCCGTGCGGCGGCGCCCCGCATCGGAGAGCGCTTAGGAGGAAGCCGAACTTCTCCTCGGCCTCCTCCTTCGAGAGCCCGAGCAAGCTGAAAACCTTGGATTGAATGACGGGGTCGTGACAGCGGATCGTCCCCCCGCCGGCTTCTTCGCCGTTAATCACCAAGTCGTAAGCTTGGGCCCGGACTTTCCCCGGGTCGGTGTCGAGCAGATGCAGGTCTTCGGGAAGGGGCATCGTGAACGGGTGGTGTTCCGCGACCCAGCGCCCTTCATCGGCGTCCCAGGCCAGGAGCGGGAAGCGCACGACCCAGGAGTAGTGAAACGCCTTGGGGTCGAACAGCTTCAAGTCCGTGCCGACCTTGCTCCGCAAATACGCAAGCGCTTGGTTCGTCACGCCCTGGGTGTCGGCCACGACCAAGAGCAAGTCGCCCGCCTTGGCGTCGAAGCGATCCCGGAGTTTCGCCTGGATCTCAGGCGGGAAGAACTTCGCGGTCGGCCCGACAAACGCCTCGGCCTCCACTTTGATCCAGACAAGGCCCTTGGCACCGAAGACCTTGATCGCCTCGGTCATACCGTCGAGGTCCTTGCGGGTGTACTCCAAGGCCCCGCCTGGAGCGCAGAGGCCCCGCACCCGATGACCGTTCTCCAGCGCTTGTCGGAAGACTTGGAACTCGGTTTGTGCGGCGATGTCGGCCAGGTCCTTCAACTCGACCCCAAAGCGCAGGTCGGGCCGGTCGATTCCGAAGCGTTCGACAGCATCCTGATAGTCAAGCCGGATCAATGGCAAGACGAGGTCCTGGCCCATCAGCTCGGCCGCCATGCCTTCCACGAGCAACTCGATCGTGCCGATCACGTCTTCAAACTCGACGAACGACATCTCCACGTCGAGCTGCGTGAACTCGGGCTGACGATTGGCTCGTAGGTCTTCGTCGCGAAAACAACGGGCGATTTGGAAATACCGGTCGTAACCAGAAACCATGAGCAATTGCTTATATAACTGAGGGGATTGCGGCAAGGCGTAGAAATGGGAGGGATGGAGGCGGCTCGGGACGAGGAAGTCGCGCGCCCCTTCTGGCGTGCTCCGACCGAGCATCGGGGTCTCGAATTCGAGGAAGCCCATCTCCGACATCATGCGCCGCATCACCTGCATCATCCGATGGCGAAGGACCATCACCTTCTGCACGGTCGGCCGCCGGAGGTCGAGGAAGCGATAGGAGAGGCGTAGTTCTTCGTTCGCCTCCGGTCCGGTCATCTCGAACGGGGGCGTTTGACAGGCGTTGAAAAGTTCCAGTTGGGCGACCTTCACTTCGATCTGCCCGGTCTTGAGTTTGGGGTTGTCCTTGCCTGGCAATCGGAGGTGGACGGTCCCCTTCACGCCGATGACGTACTCGTTGCGGAGTTGCTGGGCCGAATCGAGCAGGGCGGGCCCGCCGTCTTCGGGGTCGAAGACCACCTGGGTCAGGCCGAAGCGATCGCGGAGGTCAATGAAGACGAGTCCGCCATGGTCGCGCCGGGTGTCCACCCAACCGCAGAGCACGACCGTTTGGCCGACCTGATCAGCGGTCAACTCACCGCATGTGTGGGTCCGTTTGAGCATGGGCTGGGCCTTGGGGCGGTCCTTCCGAAATGGGGCGAATGGACGTGCGGAGTCGGTCGAGCCTTCACCACAAGTCGCAAAGGAGTCAACCTTAGCGACGGTTGCGAGCCAACGTCAAGCGAGCGGGGACGACAGGTCGGACACGGCCCGCGCGGCGAGGGTTCGTCCCGAGGGCGACCGGGACCGACGGCTTTCTCGACTGACCGGCGAGTGCTAGACTCGGAATGAGACAAAACTCGCCGAACGCACGGCGAAGCCGAACCGTCCGCACTTCGCGAGGCCCCCAATGTTCCCGGGTCATCTCTCTCGTCGAGGGTTTGTCCAGCGCTCAATCGCCAGCCTGATGGCGACGGGACTACCCGCTTGGTACGCGCGCCAGGTCGTGGCAAGCGCGAACGAGGGGCCTTCCCGCCGAGTCGCTCCCACCGAATCGCTTCAACTCGGCCTGATCGGCTGCGGCGGCCGAGGCACGAGCGACGCCAAGGCGGCCCTGGCCCGAAGCGGAGTGGAACTGCTCGCCGTTTGCGACGTCGATGAGACGCACGTGGAACGCGCCCTGAAGACGCTGGCACCCGGCAAGGAACGCGAGGTCGGACGTTACAGAGACTTCCGAGAGCTTCTCGACCGCGACGATATCGACATCGTCGTGATCGGTACGCCCGACCATTGGCACACGATCCCGGCCCTCTACGCGGTCAAACGCGGTAAGGACGTTTACTGCGAGAAACCACTCACCCTGACGATCGACGAGGGCAAGGCCCTCGTGAAGGCGGTCCGCAAGTATGAGCGGACATTGCAAGTCGGCAGCCAGCAACGGAGCGACGACCGCTTCCGCCTGGCGTGTGAGTTGGTGCGCAACGGCCGGCTGGGCAAGGTCGCGAAAGTCGAAACGTGGATCGGAAACAACCCCAAGAAGGGCCCGTTCGACTCGGCGCCGGTGCCCGACGGCCTGGATTGGGACTTCTGGTGCGGCCAAACGCCGCTGGTCGACTACGTGCCGGAACGCTGCCACAACACATTCCGCTGGTGGTACGAGTACTCCGGGGGCAAGATGACCGACTGGGGCGCGCATCACAACGACATCGCCCAGTGGGGCCTGGGGATGGACGGTTCCGGGCCTGTGCGCGTCGTCTCGAAGGCGAGCCCCGCGACCCAAAGGCCAAATTCGTTCAACTGTCATATCGATTTCGAAGTTACATATACTTATGCGAAAAACGCAGGCCCCGTTTGTGACGGCACCGAATTGGTCTGTTCAAGCAAGGAGAACGGCATCAAGTTCTGGGGCGAGGGGGGCGACTGGATCTTCGTGAACCGCGCCAAGATCGAGGCGAGCGACCCGAAGCTGCTCAGCGAGCCCCTGCATGCCGACGCGACTCGACTTTATGTGTCGAAGAACCACATGACAAATTTCCTGGAATGTGTGCGGGACCGCCAACGACCGGTCTGCGACGTGGAGGTCGGCCACCGATCGGTGTCGGTCTGCCACATCGGGGTGATCTCGATGCGCCTGGGGGGCAAGGAACTGCACTGGGACCCCGAACGCGAGAGGTTCCACGGAGACGCCTTGGCCGATGAGTTCCTCAGCCGGCCGATGCGGACCCCCTGGTCGCTGGAGGTTTGATCAAGGAACGTCGTCCCGGAACGCGTCCCCGTGTTCGTACACAACGCATCAAGGGTCGATGACCCCTGATGCGTTGTCGGAAGTCGCTTGCGCCTGAATCGTTGCTCCCTCATCATGGGACCGACTATAATCTCGATCCCGGGCTTCGACCTTTGTTCAACCCCTCGCGGTGCGTTCCATGAACCCTGAAGCGGGCCTTCCGGCTCAACTCCGCGACCTCTTGGCGTCGGACCCGTTACTCACCATCGCCTTCATCGCGGCAGCCATTGCTTATGCGACCACTCCCCTCGCCTTCCTCGCATTGGGTCGCCTCAACTACCTGAAGACGCGCCGTGGGCGCTCGTTTCAACCACCTTCCCTGGCCTCGGTAGTCGTGAGCATGATGCTCGTCATGGGCATCCCGGCGATCTTTTGCGCCCTCGTGCTCAAGAGCCGCTGGTTCGACCGAAACCGCTATGAGTTCGACCCCAACCGGAGTTGGTCGGTCCTCGAACAAGGGCGCGGCTACGCCGACTTGCTCGCGGCCGACCAGGCCCTCAAAAAGGAACGCGACCTCCTCGACACCGAGCGACGGGCCCTGGGAAACAGCCTCAAGGAGTTCGACAAGGCCATTCTCGACACCGTGAACGAAATGGGAGGCGCCTCCCCAAAAATGGTCGCCGTCGTCCGGAAACTTGAGGCCCAGCTCGGTCCGGCCCATAAGTGGGCCAGTGTGGACGCTCCTCATCAGTTGCTCGATTTGAACGCGACGCCTGTGGAAATGCTGATCGCCAAGAACGCCATGGTGGTCCCGGTCGCGGGCCTGGCCGGAGCCCCTGGCACCTTGCCGGCGACGGCGTCGAACGGTCTGAGCAAGGCCCAACTCGACGCCGAGTTGGCCGGGGTGCCTGCGCCACAGAAGGCCCTCGCCGCGTTGCTGCCGCTAAGCGACGTCCCAGCCGGTTGGAGCATCGGCAAAATGGCCGACCACCATCTGGAGACGTTCAACGCGGAGAACCTCTACGAGAAGATCAACGGTCGCGCCGAGAGCTTCGCCCTCTTCGACGTGAAGGGGATGGCATACACCTTCTACCACCCCACCGGCGACGATTCGAACGAGGTCCAGCTTTACGTCTTCGAGATGGGTAACTCGCTGAAGGCCCTCGGCAAGTACGGCTCGGAGAAACCCGAAGAGGACGCGACCCCCGTGGCCGTGGGGAAGGAAGGATATACGTCGGCGGGCAGCACACTCTTTTATCTGGACAAATATTACATTCAGATCGT
Organism: uncultured Isosphaeraceae bacterium; assembly: GCA_937858365.1. Lineage (GTDB taxonomy): Bacteria > Planctomycetota > Planctomycetia > Isosphaerales > Isosphaeraceae > CALLYK01. The sequence continues at coordinate 13,378 of CALLYK010000209.1, forward strand.
CTCCACCAAGGACAGCCCGCAGTTCGCCGAATTCGCGCTGGCGATCGGTCGCAAGATCGAAGCGGCGATCGACCCGGCCCTGGCCGCGACCCGAGCGCCCCTGGCAAGCTCGACACCCACCCCCGCGCCATCCGCCAAGGCGAAGGTCGGACCGGAGGACCTCTTCGCCCTGCTCCCGCGCGAACCGAAGCGGTCCGACCCGAAGTACGCGGCGGCCGACGTCTTCGGTTACGCTTTCTTGTCCGACGTTTTCATCGCCGACTACTCCGATGGAGGGGCCTCGTGGCAAGGGTTCGTCCGTACGTGTGCCACGCCGGAGGAGGCCAAGGCCATGCTCGAAAAGTACGAGAAGTCCGCCAAGGAAAACGGCGCGGAAGTCCGCAAGGTCGAGGCCGAAGGGGCCGATGCCATGTTCATCGCCTCCAACTTCGGACTGGTGGACATCGTCTTCGTCAAAGGAAACGCCTTGGCGGGCAGCAACGGCGCTCCGAACGCGGCGGCCGTCGAACCCTTCACCCGCGCCTTCGCCAAGGCCCTTCCCGAAAAGTCCCCCTTCATTCAACCCGAATGAACCCAGCCGCTTGTCTCCAACAACCGCGCCGAGGTCGACCATGAGCGAGAAGTTGACCAAGACCCAGCAACGGAACCTGGAACGCCTCGGCGGCGTGAACCCGGCGGAAGTCCCCTTGGACCGACGCCAGTTCTTGACCCAGGTCGGCGGCACCGCGATGGTCGGCGGCGCCGCCATTGGCGCCGGTCTCCTGGTCCGCGATCGCTGGGGCATGGTCGGTGTCGCCCCGCCCCCCCCCGTTCGACTCAAGAGCTATCGGGTCGCCCTGCCCCCCAGCACGCCAAGCCTGGTCGTGGTCCGATCGTCGACCCTCAACGAGGCCCGCTTCAATTCCCCCGAAGAGGCCCTACAAGCCCGTGAGCGGCAGGCGTTCGACATGGTGGAACGGGCCCTCAAGGCGATGGGCGGCGTGGACACTTTCATCAAGAAAGGGGACGTGGTCGTCCTCAAGCCGAATGTTGCGTTCGACAAGAACCCCGACCTAGCCGCGACCACCCAACCCGACACCGTCTCCGCCGTCGTCAAACTCTGCCTCGGCGCGGGCGCTCGGAAAGTCATCGTCGCCGACAACCCGATCAACAACCCCGAAAGCTGCTTCTTCAAGACCAAGGTCGGCGAGGCCGCCCAACGCGCCGGCGCCGAAGTGATGCTCCCCAAGGACAGCTACTTCGAACAGCTTTACATCGGCGGCGAGACCATCACGAACACGTGGCGCATGTTCTACCGCCCCTTCCGCGAGGCCACGAAGGTCATCGGCATCTCGCCCGTGAAGGACCACAACCTCTGCAAGGCCACGGTCACGATGAAGAACTGGTACGGCCTTCTCGGCAACCCGAGAAACCAGTTCCATCAGGACATCCACGGGATCATCTCCGACTTCGCGCTGATGATGCAACCGACACTCGTGATCGCCGACGGCCGCAAGTTGCTCATGAGAAACGGTCCCACCGGGGGCAGCCTGAACGACGTGAAAGCGGCCGACACGATCGTGGTGGGTACAGACCACCTGGCCGTGGACAGTTGGTGCGTCACGCGCCTGCTGGAACGCGCACGCCACGAGATCGTCTATCTGGACAAGGCCCTCACCAAGACGGCCGCGCGCGGCATCCCCGCCGCCGAGTGGCGCCCCCAGTGGACCCAGGAAATCACCGTTTGAGGCGGGACCCCATGGGGAACCCAACCGACACGCGCGGCCTCGTCCACCGCCGCATCGGCCCCCGATCGGCGGGTATGTCCATGCGCCCCGACGAGTTCGACGCCCTCCCTCCGACCGCCTTCGACGATCGTTATCGCTACGAGGTCATTCGAGGGACCTTGGTCGTGTCCCCCTTTCCCGGTAACGCCGAATCCGACCCGAACGACGATCTCGGCCATCTTCTGAGGACATATCAGGAGACGGACCCGCGAGGACACTTGCTCGATCGAACCATCCCCGAACGCACGGTCCCCGGGACGCCCAATCGACGCCGTTGCGACCGGGCCATCTGGGCGGGTCTCGGTCGTCTGCCGGACACCGACCACGATGTGCCCGCGATCGTCGTCGAGTTCGTCTCGGCGCGCAAGCGCGACGTTTTCCGCGACTATGAGGAAAAGCGCGATGAATACCTTGCCGCGGGGGTCCGCGAGTACTGGGTCATCGACCGTTTCCGTCGGACCTTGACCGTCTATCGTCCGGGCTTGGAGGGTCCGGACGCGCTGGTCGTGACTGAGGACCGAACCTACGAATCGCCCTTGCTTCCGGGCTTCACGCTCCCGCTCGCTCGACTCCTCGCCGCGGCCGACGCCTGGCGTAAGCGCCGGCGCAACGGACCCAAGAAAGGGACCGAACCATGATCAACATCCGGCGCTCCTACGAGGCCCTCGCCCTGGGCCTCTTCCTCTTCTTCCTAGTCATCACCGACCTGCGCTACCTCAAAGGGTGGCCGGTGTCGATCTTCTTGGAAATGACGCCCCTGGTCGCGGTCGCCACCGCCCTCACCACGCATACGATCTACCGCAACTTGGTCTGGGGACTCGTGATCATCGGCATCACTATGATGGTTGGTCGCGTGTGGTGTAATTGGATGTGTCCGTTCGGTATCTTGCATCACATTTTTGGAAACATCCGCCCGGCGCGGAACACGAAGGACGCCATCGAGGTCAATCGCTATCGACCCATCTACGCTCTGAAGTACTACATTCTGGCCGGGATGCTCGCGATGGCCGCCTTGTGGGTCGTTCCCACGATCTATCACGCCCCAGGCAAGATCATCGGCGCCTACCAAGGAGACACCCTCAAGGAAACCGGCCCGGCGCGGGCCCTCGCGGCGATCGGCGTGGGCCTCTCGGAATCCGCCGGCGAGCACAAACAGGGGAATAGCTCCCTTCAGATCGGCCTGCTCGACCCGATCGCGCTCACCGTGCGATCGATGACCACCAGCGTCTTGCCGACCGTCCACAAGGGGACAGAGTCGATCTACACCGAAAACCGCGAGTACTGGTATGGCTGGGTCGTCGGACTCCTCTTCATCGGTTTTCTCGTGGCGAATTGGTGGGTCCCCCGGTTTTTCTGTCGGGCGATCTGCCCGTTGGGCGCGCTTCTGGGGGTCTTCAGCCGTTTCTCGCTCTGGCGGATCGACCGCGACCCCGTCCGCTGCACGGATTGTGACCTCTGCTTGAAGGCCTGCGAAGGGGCCTCCGACCCCCACAAGGACCTGCGCAAGAGCGAGTGCTTCGTCTGCCTGAACTGCATCGACGATTGTCCTCACGACGCCCTCGCCTTCCGGTTCCTTCCGCGCAAGGCGAGCGAGGTGACCTATCCCGCGGTGGGCCGTCGGGAATTGGTCTTGGCGGGTCTCTTTGGCCTCTTCTTCTTCCCGATGGCCCGTCTTTCTGGGGGCGTCCGCAAGAACTTCAGCCGCTACGCGATCCGCCCGCCAGGCTCGGTGGCCGAAGACGAGTTCCTGCGCCGGTGCATCAAGTGCGACCAATGCATTCGCGTTTGCCCAACGAACGTCTTGCAGCCAGCCACGTTCGAGGCGGGCCTGGAAGGGCTCTGGACGCCCATCATGATCTCCAAGATGGGCTGGTGCGAGCTGAACTGCACGCTCTGCAGCCAGGTCTGCCCGACGGGCGCCCTCATGTTCAAGTCCGAGCACGACTTGCGGCAGGCAGGGCAGTGGGACGAATCCAGTCAGACCGTCACCGACACCATCTGCCCTTACTGTGGGGTAGGGTGCACGCTCCAGTTGCACGTCCAGGGCAACGAGATCGTCAAGGTCACGTCGCCGCCCGACCACGATGTCACGTCGGGCCATCTCTGCATCAAGGGTCGCTTCGGCTGGCAGTTCGTGCAGCCGAAAGTCTCCTCCA
>CALLYK010000210.1 GCA_937858365.1 uncultured Isosphaeraceae bacterium
CTTCCATCGACCTCTTGAGTTTCACCGCGCACAAGCTCTACGGTCCCAAAGGCGTGGGGGCGCTGGTCGTCCGACGCGGCGACGACGCGGTTCGACTGGCCCCCCTGCTCGACGGCGGCGGTCATGAACGTGGGGCGCGCAGCGGCACGATTCCCGTCCCGCTCGTGGTGGGACTCGGCAAGGCGATCGAGTTGGCGATCGACGAGGTCGACGAAGAGTCCAAGCGCACGTCGTGCCTTCGCGACCGCCTCCTCGACCGCATCCGCGAGCGATTGGAAGGCGTTCATTTTCATGGTCATCCGACCGCTCGTTTGCCTGGGAACCTGAACGTGAGTTTTGAAGGGGTGGACGGCGAGGTATTGATCACGTCGCTCAAGTCCATCGCGGTGAGTTCCGGAGCGGCCTGCACGTCGGCGGAGAGGGCCCCCAGCCACGTCTTGAGGGCGATGGGCGTGTCCGACGCCCTTACGCGGGCCAGCCTGCGTTTCGGCCTGGGTCGTTTCAACACCGAGGAAGAAGTGGACTTCGCCGCCAACGAGGTGGTGGACGTTGTCCGGCGGTTGCGATGAGTCACGTTTGGGCCCAATGGGAGCACGGTCCCGATGGCGAAGTCACCCGAGGAAATGAAGGCCGCGATGATCGCCGGCCTGAAGGAGAAGACCGGCAAGGACCTGAAGGAGTGGCTGGCGATCATCCGCGCCGCCGGGGTTGGTAAGCACAAGGAGATGATGGTCCTTCTCAAGTCCGAGCACGGCCTGACACATGGCTTCGCCAACATGATCGCGCTCCAGGCCCTGGGCACGGACAGCCAGACAGCGACCGATGACGAGTCGTTGATCGACGTTCAATACACGGGCGCGAAGGCGGCCCTTCGACCCATCTACGACGCGGTCCTCGCGGCCGTCCGGAGGTTTGGCGAGGACGTCGAGGCGTCTCCCAAGAAGGCGTATGTGAGCCTCCGCAGGAAAAAGCAATTCGCGATCGTCCAGCCGTCGACGAGCACGCGCGTCGATGTGGGCCTGGTGTTGAAAGGGGTCGAACCGGACGAGCGGTTGGAAGCGGCCGGGACCTTCAACGCGATGATGACCCACCGGGTCCGTCTTACGAAGTCGGCCGACCTGGACAAGACGCTGGTTGCCTGGCTGAAGAAGGCGTACGACCAGGCCTGAACGTCGTACGTTCTCCCAAGGGACACAAGCACGTTCGCGAAAGTTGAGACGGCCCCTAATCGCCGGAGAGACGCGGTGAGCTTGGAAGGCGAGATTGTCTTACAAGACGGGCGGAAGTTGGCCTACATGGAGTTCGGTCGCCCCGACGGCCTACCGGTCTTCTACTTTCACGGCACACCGGCCGCGCGCGTGGAACCAATCCTGATCGGGGACGACCGCTTCAGCTCGCTCGGTTTGCGGATCATCTCCCCAGACCGCCCTGGAATGGGTGGGTCCTCCTTCCAGCGTGAGCGTCGCTATTTGGACTGGCCGGCCGACGTGATCGCGTTGGCGGACGCGCTGGGATTGGACCGTTTCTCGGTGCTCGGCTTCGGAGGCGGCGCTCCGTATGCGGCGGCCTGCGCGGTCAAGGTCCCCGAGCGGCTTCGCGCGGTCGTGGTCGTGTCGGGCGTCTGGCGAATGGACTGGCCCGAGGCGTTGGAAGGCGCGGCCCGTCCCTTCCGAGTGATGACGTACCTGGCGCGTCGCTGTCCCATACTGCTGTACCCGACACTGGGAATGATGGGGCCCATGGCCGGGGGCGATCTGGACCATATCGGGGGCGAACTCAAGAAGATCGTCCCGCCCGTGGAACACGCGGCCATGGCGGACCCGAGTCGGCTCGAAGGGTATCGAAAGATCCTCTACGAGACGGTCGTTCAAGGCGTCCGTGGGTCGGCCTGGGACCTTCGCCTCTTGGTGCGCGATTTCGGCTTCGCTCTTGATGAGGTCCGCGTCCCGATCACGCTCTTTCACGGCGAGCTCGACACGGTCGCGCTGATCGCGATGGCGCGGAGGGCGGCCGGCGCATTGCCGTCGGCCCAGCTCATCACCTTCGAGGACCAGGGCCACTTCTCGACCTTGTGCAACAAACTGGAAGAGATCGCGCGGGCCCTAAATGCGCATTCGATTTGAATAAATATATAGATATACATTTGAATAGTTTTCGACATAACAAATGGAAGATGAGTTGGGTTGACGAGCAACGCAGTCGCATTTGCGGCGGAAATTCGCCCCGACGGGGCGGTCCAAGGCCGACCCGGGCAATATTGCCGGCGCGTTCCGGCAACCCCCGGGAGTTGCCCGGGGCCGTGTTCCCGTGCCCCCTTGGGGCTTAGGACCCGACGGCATGGCCGAGGTGCCTTATCAAGACGCAACGAACGGGCCCCATGAGGGACCTTGGGGGGACAGGACGACCCAACGGGTATTCGCCCTAGGCCCTGACCTCGCGGACCCGACTCCGGTAGAATCCAGTCTTCGCTCCTTGCCGACGCACCACACCGCGAGACCTTACGCCATGGCCACCACACCAACCGCCGACATGGGCCTCATTGGCCTGGCCGTGATGGGCGAGAACCTGGTCCTGAACATGGAAAGTCACGGCTTCACCGTGGCCGTCTTCAACCGCACCACCGCCAAGGTGGACAGCTTCGTCAACGGGCGGGGCCGCGACAAGAAGATCATCGGCGCCCACACAGTCGCCGACCTGGTGAAGGCCCTCAAGCGACCGCGCAAGATCATGATCATGGTCAAGGCCGGGTCGGCCGTTGATCAGGTGATCGACGAACTCGTGCCCCTGCTCGCGCCCGGCGACGTCATCATCGACGGAGGCAACTCGCTTTACGCCGACTCCACCAGGCGCACCAAGGCGCTCAAGGAGAAGGGCCTGCTCTTCGTGGGCACCGGGGTCTCGGGCGGCGAGGAAGGGGCCTTGAAGGGGCCTTCCATCATGCCCGGCGGCAATCCCGACGCCTGGCCCCACGTCAAACCGATCTTCCAGGCGATCGCCGCCAAGGTGGACGGCGACGTCCCCTGCTGCGATTGGGTCGGTCCCGAAGGCGCCGGCCATTACGTCAAGATGGTCCACAACGGCATCGAATACGGCGACATGCAGCTTATTTGCGAGGCCTACGACCTCCTCGGTCGCCTCGTGGGTCTCGCCCCGCCGGCCTTGCACGATGTCTTCGCTCGCTGGAACACGGGGCCTCTGGACAGTTATCTCATCGAAATCACGCGCGATATTTTCGCCTACACCGACGAGGAGACCGGCGAGCCGCTCGTGAACATGGTGCTGGACGCGGCCGGGCAGAAGGGGACTGGAAAGTGGACCGTGATCTCGGCCTCCGAATTGGGCGTGCCCCTCACCCTGATTTCCGAGGCCGTCTTCGCGCGGTGCCTATCGGCGCAGAAGGAAGAGCGAGTCGCCGCGGCGCCGATCCTTCACGGGCCCAAGCCCGAGTTACACGGCAATCCGCAAGCGTTCGTGGACGACGTGGAAATGGCCCTCTACGCGAGCAAGATCATCAGCTACGCGCAAGGGTACGCCTTGATGGATGGCATGACCCACGAGACCGGCTGGACGATCAACAAAGGTGGCGTGGCCCTGATGTGGCGCGGCGGCTGCATCATCCGAAGCGCCTTCCTGGGCAAGATCAAAGAAGCCTACGATCGTGACGCCGCCCTGACAAACCTCATGCTCGACCCCTTCTTCACGGCCGAGCTGGAACGCGCGCAAACAAGCTGGCGCCGGGTGGTGGCGGCGGCCGTCTTGAACGGTGTCCCGGTGCCGGCGATGAGTTCGGCCCTCTCCTACTTCGACGGCTACCGCACGGCCCGCCTGCCGGCCAACCTGCTCCAAGCCCAACGCGACTACTTCGGGGCCCACACGTACGAACGAACCGACCAGCCGCGCGGCAAGTTCTTCCATACGAACTGGACCGGACGGGGCGGCACGACCTCCAGCACCACGTACACGGTCTGAATGAAGAGGGAGGGTCCACCCCGAATTCCGGAGGGAGCTTGGGTGACTCGGGCCGGCAATCAGGTTCCGCGGCGGTGTTCAATCATCTTTCGTGATATGAACAAAAGATCGCTCTGGCGACATCAACCTCTCTTGTCGGCTTTTCCATGTTCACGGCCCACCCGTCCCCCGCCGGCGGGTGGCCTTGGTCATTCGCGGACCGAGAACGCTAAGTCGCGGTTTCAAAAGGGGACAGGCACCTCGGAAGTCCTCGGGGCCAGTCCCCTTATGAAACCGCGTCTAAGGATGGGCGCCGGCGGCACTTGCCCGATCAATCGGATCGGTGTACGCTGATTTTATGGAGTTCGAGTGGGGACCTGAGAAAGCCGCGGCCAATATCGCCAAACACGGCGTCGGTTTTGCCGAAGGGGCGACAGTCTTCGGCGACCCCCTGGCGATCACATATTCCGATCCCGATCACTCCGATGACGAGGACCGATTCTTGACGTTCGGATATTCCATCCAGGGCCGGCTCCTCGTCGTCTCGCATACCGAACGCGGCGGGCGCACTCGGATCATCAGCGCTCGCCGCGCGACGCGAAAAGAAAGGGACATCTATGAAGAAGGAACATGACACCCAGCCCCACGAGGACGACCTGCGGCCCGAGTACGACGCGACCGCGCTCAAGGATGGGGTTCGCGGCAAGTATCTGGAGCGTTACCGGTCCGGCACCAATCTCGCGCTGTTGTCTCCCGACGTCCGCGCGGCGTTCCCGACGGACGAGGCCGTCAATGAGGCGCTTCGATCGCTGATCCGGCATCAGAAGCAGGCGTAGTCATCGTGGGCCGAAGACCCGAGTCATTCAAGATACCCCAGGTCCGCCAGGCGTTGTTCGATGATCGCTTGCTCTTCGGGCGTGTAGTCGAAGTCGGGCTGATGGGGGCCCGCGATCGGCGCCGCCCCTCGGTCCAGGCGTCTGGTCGCTCCGCGCGCCTCGCCCGCGAACGGACGGCCTTCCATGTGGTCGGGGACCGGCAACCCCATCAGTGAGAGGACCGTCGGCGTCACGTCTTGAAGTTGGACCGACATGCCACCGCGCGCGTCCACTCCGGGCGCGTCCAGCGTGACGATCCCTTCAGGACGATGGGTGCCCGGCAAGGTCGGGTCGGCCTCGACCCAGGCCCGGCTTGAAGACAGACGCGTGCGGACCCAATAGGGGTCGTCGGGCAAGGCGATGATGTCGGGATGTCCCTCGCGGGCCGGGTCCAGGTCGTGCTCCTTGGCCACGTCGATGATGCGCGGGAACAGGCGCTTGCCGGTCTCCGGGTGCTTCGCCTCACTGAGCGCCAGGGTGATCGCCAGCCGTGCGATGTCGCGTTGGCGCGGGGTTTGGATCGGCGCCGTCGGTCCGCCGTGCCTCTCGGTGGAGTTCAGGTAGATCATCGCGGCCGTGTCTTGATGCGGGGCGAACGCGAGCGTGCGCGACCAGTCGAACGGGTACTCGTGCGCGACCGACTTCTCGAACGACGACGAGCGCGATTTGGGCCGGTCGCGCTTCTCGCGCCAGAGGCGGAGGCGATCGAACGGGACCTGGAGTCGCCGGGCCACCTTGCCCATGACGCCGCGCGGTAGGAAGGCCAGCCCGGCATCGATGAGGACCCGATTGATCTGCACGCGGCCATGACAGGGCCCGAAGCCGTGGTCGCTGACCGCCATCACGGCGGCGCCCCGGCGCTCGGCCAATTCGCAGAGCACGCCGATCGCGCGGTCGAGACCGCGCAAGACGTCGCACGCCGCTTCGTTCCAATCGGGCCGGTCGATTCCGTCTTCATCGACGTTGAGCAACGGCCAGCAGCGGTGCTGGAACGGGTCGAGGTCCTGGAACTGGACCATGAGGACCGACCAATCGGGGACCTCGCGATCGGCCGACATTCCGGCCGCGGCACGATGGGCGAAGGCGGCGGTCGTGCCGGCGGCGGCCTCGCGCAGTTCTTCGAGGCCCTCGGGCGGTCGCTTCCAATAGAACTTGAGGTTGTAGTCGGGGACCTCGGTCCGCAGGCGCGCCGCGAAGCTCGCCGAGCCGGAGAGGGCCGATTCCAGGTTCGGGGCGTCCATCCCTGAAACCACGACCCCCCGCACGCGCGGCGGCGGGTGCGTTCCCGGCAGGTTAATCACGGCGACCGATCGGCCCGCGTCGGAGAGCATCGACCAGAGGGTCGGCACGCGCACGCGGCCCGAGTGGTTGACCTTCATCCGACCGGCTTGGGGGTCGTAATAGCGATGATCGAAGACGCCGTGGCGCATGGGCGAGCAGCCCGTTTGCATCGTCGTCCACGCGGCCGACGTGACGGGCGGCACGCAGGAACGGAGCGTGCCGTGGGCCGATCGCGCCCGGAGCGCCGCGAGGTTCGGCATCACCCCGCGGTCGATCATGGGACCAAGCACGGTCCAGGTGGCGCCATCAAGGCCGAGCAAGACGAGGCGGTCGATCGTGGGCATCCGTGGTTTCCCGAGGAAAGACGTCGCGTCGCGGGTCAACCGGCCAGGGACTGGTCGTAGCGGAGGCTATCGGCCAGGTCGATGTCGAAATGGGCCCGGTGATAGGCCCCCAACTGATAGCGTTCCCACTTCGAGCGATAGACTTGCGCCAAGCCGCGGCGCAGTTTCACACCCAGAGGCGCTTCGGCCTCGACACGTTCCAGCCAAGCCTGATAGGCCCGCATCACGCGGTCGGCGCGAAGGGCGAAGTCGCGCGGGGCGGGCGACTTCGCGGCCAAGGCCATCACGGTATGGGGGAACTTGTGATAGCCCTGGAACCCAACGAGTCGGCCCTCATAATCGCCGAGCATTCTGCGCAGGCAAGAGGGGGTCATTCGCCAGTAATCGTCGGGATAGGCGTGGATCCGGAAGTTGAGGGGCGACGTGATGACGAACAAGCCGCCCGGCTTGAGCACGCGATGGACCTCGTCGAAGGCGCGACGCACTTCGAAGACATGTTCGAAGGTCTCGATGCAGAGCACGGAACCGGCGCTCTCGCTGGGGAAAGTCATGGCGCTAACGTCTTCGACACGATCGACGCCGGGTCCGGGTCGCATGTCGCAGCCGACGTATTCCCTGCCCGGGAAGAGGCCGCGGAGGTCGGAGTAATCTTCCTGGCCTTCGACCTGGAACGAGCCGAACTCATAGACGGGCCCAGGGCAATCGAACGTCTCGGCGACGAGGCGGCAGAAGGTCCGGTTGTGGTCGCGCATCCGTGGAATGCTCCTCCATGAGCCGGGACGAAGTTCAGGGGCCGGCATCCTAAGCGTGGCCCAAAAAGCAGTCAAGGCGAGGCGGAAGGGTCGTCCGCGTCTCACCGGTGCGGCAATGCCTCGAGCCTTCCGAGCCACTCCGCGAAGTGAGGGCACTCCGCGCGCATCCGATCCAGCCCGATCGCCTGGGCGGCCCGAACTCCGAACACTGGTTTCTTGTAGCTCCGCATGAGTTCGGTGACCCGCCGGGACGGATGGGTCGCGGGCGAGTCGTCGATCTCTTCCGGATTGTTGAATTGCTTGCGAATCTCCCGGAGTTTCGGTGCGAGTTTCTCTTGGTTGATGGCCCGTGCGAACGCCTCGCAGTCGCTGAACAAGAGCGCTTCGAACTCGTGCATCACGACGAAGGGCATGAAGAGACGCGAGTCCCACGATGTCCCCATCTCCTCGAGAATCGACGCGGCCATGCCTTGCTCCACCATCAATGCCCGCTCGCTCAGCGGTGCCATCGAGGCGGCCGCGCGCGAGGGCCAGGCCCGACCTTCGCCCGATGGGGGCAAGGCGTAGTAGTCGATCATCGTGCCACCACGCGAGCCGAGTCTTGTTTCAAATACGAAGAGATGTCCTTTCGGACGGCGGACCAACCCTTCACTCCACCCGCGTCCGACCGCCGTCGCACCTCGCCTGGAAGGCGAACTGCGACCGACTGATACCCCTGCCCGCAAAGGTGAGGTCCCAGAAGGTCCCTGACGAAGCGTTCCTCGGTCTGACCCTCGACGAGAACGAGCAATCGAACCACTTCACGGTCTCCCTCCGAGGTCGTTTCGCTCCCAGAGCTGGCCCAGGCTGTCGTATTCGAGCCAGTCGTTCAGGTCCGCGCGCTCCAGACGCTTCAGCGTCGTCGCCCCTTCGACCTGTTCCGCGACCAGGACGTCCTCGGGCCCGAAGTAATCCAGCAACAAGGGCGATTGGGTGGCGACGACGACTTGAGTTCGCGTGGAAGCGGACTTGATCATCCCCGCGAGCAAACCGATCGCGGAGGGATGCAGTCCCAGTTCGGGCTCATCCAGGATGATGACGGCCGGTCGTGACGAAACCGGCTGCATGAACAAGACGGTCAGGCAGATGAAGCGCAAAGTCCCATCGGAAAGCGAGGAAACATCAAAATGTCGGTCAGAGTTGCGATGGACCCATTCGAGACGCAACTTCGACTTATTCAATGCCAAGGGGGCCAATCGAAAGTCCTGGAGGAAAGGCGCGACCTGTCGAACGAGGTCGAGGACCAGCGCGTACTCACCGATGTGCCGCTTCTTCAACAGGTAAAGGAAGGCCGCGAGGTTGGACCCATCCGCGCGGAAGAAGCGATTGTCGTCGATGTCCACCATTTTCTTGATGGGCGCCGTATCGCTGGTGTCATGGAAATGATAGATGCGATAGGAATCCAGCCACTTCTGGACGTGAGCGCTTAACCCTTTCGCGGGCTCACTTATGCCCGCCTCACCATCAACGCCTTGCAGTTCGGTGAGGAATGGCTTTTCCGGATGTCTCTTTTTGTCCCAGAACCAGGTACGCTCGCGCCGCGTGTAAAACCGATCTTCCACGCTGGGAACCAGCTCGACGTGATAGCCGTTGATACGATCGCCGAAGGAGACTTCCAGCTCGACTTGACTCGTCATTTTCGACCCGAACCAAAGGAGGCAGTCGGCGCCGCCGTGCTTGGCCGTGTAGTCGCCGAGCTTGCCCGATCGGAGCGCGTCGAGCAGCGCGAAAGCCTCAACGAAGTTCGACTTACCCGACCCGTTGGGACCGATCAAGACATTGATCGGTCCGAGTTTGACCTTCTCGAGCTCCCGAATGCTGCGGAAGCCCTTGATGGTGATGTAATCGAGGGCCGGATTCATGGGGCTCGCCAAAGCGGGATGTCCTCGTGGCGAACACGGGCCGAAATCCACATCTCTCTAACGATATCCCTGGGCGACCGACTCATCAACTACCCTCGTTCATGACGGATTTCACACCGATCCCATTTGCCAATGGATGCTCTCGACTCGACTTTGGGCGTCCGGTTGCCAGGAAGGCCCTTGGCGCCGTAGGCTATTCTCTTCGCCTTGGGACCACGCGCGTCGGGGCTGAAATGCTCATTGGTGTGCTCTGTTTGATCTCCGTACTGGGACTTTTCACCGTCCTGGGTTTGGGACTCTTTTCGACCCACGGTGCATTCGGCTGGGCCGCCGCGATCGGCACGGCGCTGGTGCTCGGCGCCTGTCATGTTCACCTTTCCGTGCAAGGGTTTCGCATCCGTCGGGCGGCCCGTGCGCGCGGCCTTCCCGAGTGGGTCGGCTTCCAGTCGATCAAGTTCATCCGGCGCGTCCGGCCGTTCCTCTTCATGGGTTGGGCGAGCCTCGCGGTCGTCGCGGCGCTCGGTCTGGCCGTCGACCCGGCGTCGTGTCCCGCTTGGGTCCACGGCTTGAGCGCCGGCCTGGCGGTTGGCCTGAACTTGGGGACCCTCTTCGTCGCCTGGGCCTCCACGATCGCCCAGGGGCGATTGTGGCGTTCTTTGCGAGACACACGGAGTCTGTCGCCTTGAAGTCGCCCCTTGTGGTCCTCATTCTGATCGTGCTCGCCGACCTGATGGGTTTCAGTCTGGTCGTGCCGCTCCTGCCCCCCTTCGCCAAGCAATACGGCTTTTCACCTTGGCAGATCGGCCTCTTGATGGCGGCCTATCCGCTCTGCCAACTTGTGGCGGCCCCCTTCCTGGGACGCCTCAGCGATCGTTACGGCAGGCGCCCGGTGCTTGTGCTGAGTCAGGCGGGGACGGCCCTTTCGTTCCTCGTGTTGGGCCTTTCACGCGACTTCACCGTGATGCTCTTGGCCCGCGGGCTCGACGGCGCCTCGGGCGGCAACTTCCTGGTGGCGCAGGCGTACATCGCCGACGTGACACGGCCCGAAGACCGCGCCAAGGGATATGGAATGCTCGGCGCCGCTTTTGGCGTGGGGTTCGTGCTGGGTCCGATCTTGGGGGCCGGCATGTTGGCGCTCGTCCCGGAAGACGTCTCTTGGCGCCTGCGCATGCCCTTTCTGGTGGCGGCGGCTTTTTCGACGCTCGCGTGGGTCCTCGTGCTCGTCAAACTGCCCGAGTCGCTGCCGCCGGGAGGTCCCGAACAAGCGGCCAACGTCCTGACGTGGCGGGGCGTGCTTGACACGATCTCCAGCCGCGACATCGGCCTGCTCGTGCTCACGGGCTCGCTCTTGGCCCTGGGGTTCTCGGCCCTGGAAGGCACCTTCAGCCTCTATTTGCAAGACCGCGTGGGCTGGGGGCCGGAGAAGCAAGTGCTGGGTTACGCCTTCGTGGGCGTCACCATCGCGATCGTCCAGGGGGGCCTGATCCGCTCCCTCGTCCCCCGCTTCGGCGAAACACACCTCCTGATCTACGGCATCACGTCGGTCGCGACGGGTTTGACACTCCTGGCGATTGTGCCCAAGGGGACGATCGTCTTCTTGCTCTTCGCCGTTTTCGTGACCTGCCAGGGACAGGCCATCGCCTCGCCCTCGTTACAGGGCTTGCTCTCACGCCTGACCCCGGCGACCGAGCAAGGGGCCGTCTTCGGCGCCTTCGCGTCGGCCCAAACGCTTTGCCGGATGCTCAATTATTTGGTGGCGAACGTCTTGTTAGGCATGAACGCATCCACGCCTTACTGGGAAGCGTCGGCGCTGGTGGGTTTGGCGCTCTTGGTTGCGTCGTTCTGGTACTTGGGAGGGGGTCGCGAGCGGGCCCAACCGGTCGTCCCCTGAGACCCTCGGCCGCTTCGCGATCGCCTAGCCTTGGCGGTGCCTCGCCGGGGATACTCGAGACCCTGGTCGTCGTTCCTTCCCCATTGATCCTATCGCGACCTCATGGACCCTCATTCATGTTCCAGGGTTTGTTTGGCGGCAAGAAGGCACGACGCGCCCGCCTCCGCGAGCTCCCACTCACGGATGAGCAGCGTCGGGTCCTGGAGCGGATGGTCCCCTGGTATCGCCGCTTCGATGAAGACGATCGCCGGGCGCTGGAAGGTCATGTTCAGGTCTTCCTCGCCGAGAAGCCGTTCGAGGCCGTCGCCGGTTTCGCGATCACGGATGAGGTCCGCTGGACCATCGCCGCTCATGCGTGCCTGTTGCTCATGCGTCGGACGGACGACTGCTTTCCCACCGTCCGCAGTGTCCTGGTCCGGCCGACCGAATATGTCGCCGAATCCAAGGTGCCTTTGTGGAACGTCCTGGGAGACGCTCAGATCGTGGACGAGGAGCAGGAACGACTGGGCGAGACCGGCCAAGACGGGGTCGTCGTGCTGGCCTGGGACGAGGTCGCCGCGCTCGCCGACGAAGAGGCCGATGCCATCAACGTCGTCGTCCACGAGTTCGCCCACGAACTCGATCGCGAGGACGGCTCCATGAACGGCGCGCCCGTCCTCGCCGACGCGGGCCGGCGCGCTCGCTGGGCCCGTGTTTGTCAGGCCGAATTCCAGAAGCTCCAACGCGGCGACCCCCGGCGAGGCGCCCTCGACGAATATGGCGCCGAGGCCCCCGACGAGTTCTTCGCCGTCGCCACCGAATCTTACTTCGAACGGCCCCTGCGACTTCGTCGCCGACACCCTGAACTGTATGAATGTCTTCGAGATTTCTATCAAATCGACACAGCGGCAATCCTGGAGGCTTCGCGGGAGAAGTCGCCCCCCGGCGACAAAGGTTCAGAAAATGTTTGAGAATTGGGTTGCCAGGAGGAAAGGCGATTTGTACTCTTCTCCGTTGCGTCAAAGGAGACGGGCTCGGCCACATCGTCCCACGCAATCGCCCTCGGGAGACGATCGATGATCACGCTTTGGGGTTCGCCGCAACGTTTTTGCGACGGGGTCACTCGGCGCGGGTTCTTGAAGGTCGGCGCATTCGGGGCGGGGCTTTCCCTGGCCGGATTGCTTCGGGCCCAAGCCTTGGCGTCGTCCCAACCAGGCACGGGGACACGGCCTAAGTCGGCCATCATGGTCTACTTGCCCGGCGGTCCGTCGCACATGGACATGTGGGACCTCAAGCCCGACGCCCCCACCGAGTTCCGCGGCGAGTTCAACCCGATCGCCACCAACGTCCCCGGTGTTTCGATCTGCGAACACTTTCCGATGCAAGCGCGGATGTTCGATCGCCTGGCGGTCGTCCGCTCGATCGTCTCGGTCGATGAGCACTCCGACTCGCTCGTGATGACCGGATATCCCGAACGGATCAACCGCGTGGCGGGGCACCCTTCGTTCGGCGCCGTGATGTCGCGCCTGCGCGGGGACTCACTGGCCGACGTGCCCCCCTTCGTGAGTCTGCGCGGGATGTCGCGCGGGACCGACCCTGGCTTCCTCGGCGTTTCGCATCGGCCCTTCACCCCGAGCGGCCCGGGGTTGGATAACCTCAAACTGGCCGGCGGCGTGGACGCGCACCGCGTCTCCGACCGTCGAAAGCTCCTGGACTACTTCGACGACGTCCGGCGCGACATCGACGCCTCGGGCACGATGTCGGGCATGGACTCGTTCACGTCGCGAGCCTTCGACATGGTGGCCTCGGGGGCCGTGCATCGGGCCCTGGACCCGTCCAAGGAAGAGCCGCGCGTGCGCGACCGCTACAAAGGGATCGAGCAGTTCCTCACGGCCAGACGTCTCATCGAAGCGGGTGTCGGCTGTGTGACCTTGGCCTATGGCGGTTGGGACACCCACTCTCAGAACTTCGTCCAGCTCAAGCGGCAGTTGCCCGAACTCGACCGGGGCATCTGCAACCTCGTGCAAGACCTGGACGCTCGCGGCATCCTCGACGACACCGTGCTCGTGGTTTGGGGCGAGTTCGGCCGAACGCCCAAGATCAACAACACGCAAGGCGGTCGCGACCACTGGGCCCCCGTCATGTCGGCCCTGGTGGCGGGCGGCGGCCTGAAGATGGGACAAGCCATCGGCACGACCACGGCGCGCGGCGAACGTCCCAAGGACCGGCCGGTCACGGCCTCGCAGGTCCTGGCCACGATCTACGGCGCGATGGGGATCGACCCGAACATGACCTTCCCCAACGGCGCCGGCCGTCCTACGCACATCCTGGAAGATCGCGAACCGATCCGCGAACTCGTCTAAGCCTCAAGCGCGATGAGTCGTTCGGTGGAGATGCAGAAAGGAAACCCGATGGAAAAGGTCCTTGGGGTCGGCGGTGTCTTCTTCAAAGCGCGCGATCCCAAGGCCCTGGCCGCTTGGTATCGAGAACACCTGGGTGTGCCCGTCGAACCGGGACAAACCTACGGCGCGTTCGAGTCGACCGGGGCGGGAGAGCAGACGGTCTGGTCGTCCTTTCCCGCCGAGACGGCCTACTTCGGTCCCGGCCCGGCACCATTCATGGTGAACTATCGGGTCCGCAACCTTGACGCCATCTTGTCCCAACTCCGAGCGGCTGGGGCACAGGTCGACGAAAAGGTCGAGGACTACGATTATGGCCGGTTCGGTTGGGCGACCGACCCTGAGGGGAACCGGTTCGAGCTCTGGGAGCCGCGGTCGCACGAGAAGACTTGATTCACAAAAGATGTGTTGGACGGAGGCACCTTGATGACCACCCGAAACGCGCTGACGGCCTTCGCTCTGTCTTTGGTCGCGTCGGTTTCCTCGATCGCCTCCGACCGCTCGCCGCAGATCATCGGCCTGCCACGTCCCGACCCTTCGGCCGTTCGCTCGCTCGAAGTGTCTCCCACCGAAATCACGTTGCGGGGCGCCGATTCGAGCCGGCAGGTCGTCTTGACCGCCATCCTCAGCGACGGCCGACGGCAAGACCTCACGCGGGTCGCGACCTGGCAATCGGCCGCGACCGGCCTGGTGGCGATCTCGTCGTCGGGCCTGGCCACGCCCCTCGCCGACGGTCAAACGAAGCTCACGGCCGTCTATGGGCCCCATCGCGTCGACGTCCCCGTGACGATCGAGGCGATGGGCGAGACCCTCCCGGTGAGTTTCGCCAATCAGGTCCTGCCGATCTTCACGAAACTCGGCTGCAATTCGGGCGGCTGCCACGGCAAGCAAAGTGGTCAGAACGGTTTTCGCCTCAGTTTGCTTGGGTTCGACCCGGACCTGGATTACGAGACCCTCGTTCATGAGGCCCGGGGCCGTCGGGTCTTCCCCAACGCGCCCGACTCCAGTTTGCTCTTGCTGAAGGGGGCCGGCGTCGTGCCCCACGGCGGCGGCAAGAAGATGGAGACCGACTCCGGCGAGTATCGCTTGCTCCGCCGCTGGGTCGCCGCCGGGATGCCGCGCGGGTCGGAGAAAGACCCGGCCGTCGCGGAGGTGGTCGTCGTACCCGCGCACCGTTCCACCACACGTGAGAACGCGCAGCAGCTCGCCGTGATCGCCAAGTATACCGACGGCACCGTTGAAGACGTGACCCGTCGCGCCCAGTACGAAAGCAATGACACGGAAGTGGCGTCGGTGGATGACCAAGGTCTCGTCCGGACGCTCAGCCTCAGCGGCGAAGCGGCTGTGATGGTCCGCTACCAAGGCAAGGTGACGGTCGCGCGGATGACCGTCCCCCTTGGCTTGCCCGTTCCCCAATACAGCTTCCCCGAGCCGACCTTCATCGACACCTTGACGCACCGCAAATGGCAGGAACTCGGCCTCGTGCCCTCGGAACTCGTGGGTGATGCCGCCTTCCTGCGCCGGGTCTCTTTGGACATCGCCGGTACGCTGCCCACGGCCGAACACTTGAGGGCCTTTCTGGCCGACCCCGACCCGAACAAACGAACGAAGCTCGTCGATGAGTTGTTGAACAGCAAAGAGTATGCGTACTACTTCGCGGGAAAGTGGGCCGACCTGCTGCGTGTGAAGCGCGGGCGGGACAACAACCCCAACGAACGGGCCCGAGGCACGTTCGCCTTCCACGACTGGCTACGGCAGGCGGTCGCCGAAGACAAGCCGTTCGATCAGTTCGTGCGCGAGGTCTTGGGGGCCGTGGGGGATGAATCGACCACGCCCCCCGCCTTCTGGTATCGCGACTTGCAGACCCCCGACCAGCTCGTGGACGACACGGCCCAGGTCTTCCTCGGCGTCCGGATCAACTGCGCCCAGTGCCACCACCACCCGTACGAGAAGTGGGGCCAAGACGATTACTGGGGCCTCGCCGCGTTCTTTGGGCGTTTGGCCAGACGCAATGTGATGATCCCCGGCTTCGACCCGAACAACGGCAACCCCCAACGCCAGGTCCTGACGATCCGGTCCAACGGGTCGGTCACGAACAAGCGGACGAACAAGCCGGCCGTGATGCGCGCCCTCGACGGCGCACCGGTCGAGGTCGAACCCGGTGAAGACCCACGCCAGAAGCTGGCCGACTGGATGACCGACCCGACCAACCCGTTCTTCGCCCGGGCCGTCGTGAATCGCTACTGGGCCCACTTCCTCGGACGCGGGATCATCGACCCGCCCGACGACATCCGCGTGACCAACCCGCCCAGCAACCCGGAACTACTGGATGCCTTGGCCGCCGACTTCGTCAAGAACAAGTTCAGCCTGAAACACCTCGTCCGCACGATCTGCACGAGCCGGACCTACCAGCTTGACTCGACCCCCAACGAGTTCAACGCCAAGGACAAGCAGAGTTTCGCGCGCTATTACCCCAAGCGTCTCACGGCGGAAGTGGCCTACGACGCCGTGAACCAAGTGTTGGACGCGCCGGCTGAGTTCGGCGGCCTGCCGCGCGACCGCTTCGCTCCTGGCCGGGCGATCATGCTTCCCGACGAGTCGTTCAACTCCTACTTCCTCGACGTCTTCGGGCGGCCCCAACGGATCAGTGCCTGTGAGTGCGAGCGCGTCAAGGACACGAACCTGGCGCAAGTGTTGCACCTGCTGAATTCGAACGAGGTGCAAGGCAAGCTGGGTCGTGGTGAGGGCCGGGCCGACGCGATCGCCAAGGACACGCGGCCCGACGCGGAGAAGGTCCGCGATCTCTTCTTGTTGGCCCTCTCACACGAGCCGACCGAGACCCAGCTCCAAGCGGCCTTGGAACATATCGAGGAAAACGCGAAGGCAAAGAAGACCGCCTATGAGAACATTCTTTGGTCGTTGATCAATACCAAGGAATTCTCGTTCAATCGGTAGTCTGATGTATCAAGGCACGCCTCGGCGCCCATGATGGTGGGTGAACGGTCCGCGCGTCCGGACCGAACTCCCCGGGGGTGGCGAGCCGATGACCAAGGTCCTTGCCGAAATCCGCCGTTTGTACGCCGAAGGCTCGTTGACCGGCCTCACGGACGCTCAACTCTTGGAACGGTTCGTTGGGCGCGGCGACCACGAGGCGTTCGCGGCCATCGTGGCGCGACACGGCGCGATGGTGCTGGCCGCCTGTCGGTCGGCCCAAGGTCCCTGGGACGGCGACGCGGAAGACGCCTTCCAGGCCACTTTTCTCGTGCTGGTCCGGCGGGCCGGTTCGTTCCCATTGCACGGGTCCCTGTCGGGCTGGCTCCATCGCGTGGCCAGACGGGTCGCGCGGCAGGCCCGGATCGAGGCGGCCCGGCGGCGGATGCGCGAAGGCGTCGCGGCGCTCCGCGACGAACAAACCCCGCCGCACGACCCTGTCCGCGACGAGTCTTGCGCCATGGTCCACCGGGAACTGGCCGAACTGCCCGAGCGCTACCGTGTGCCGATCCTGCTCTGCGACCTTCAGGGCCTCTCGCGCGACGAGGCGGCCAAGGCCATTGGTTGCCCGCCCGGCACGGTCGCCGGCCGTCTGGCGCGGGCCCGAGATCGCCTGCGCCGGCGCCTGGTCCGTCTGGGAGTCTCGTCGTCCGCTTCCTTGCCTCTCGCCGGCAGCCATTCCGCCGAGGAGCTCGCGCGCTTGGTCCAAGCGACCAAGGAGGCGGTCGAGACCGGCCTTTATCGCGAAGCGGCCGCGCGCCTCGCCGCGAGAGCCTCCTCGGGCCTCGTTGTTGCGCGCTCCATGGTCGCCTTGGCGGTCGTGATCGCGCTGGGGACGACCGGCGCGATCGCCGCCTTCTCACGTCCCCGACGATCCGAGATCGTGCCGCCGCCCG
>CALLYK010000211.1 GCA_937858365.1 uncultured Isosphaeraceae bacterium
GTCGCCGCCTCCGACAGCGCCGCGGCGTCGATCGTCGTCAACACCGTCGCCGCCTCCGACAGCGCCGCGGCGTCGATCGTCGTCAACACCGTCGCCGCCTGGGCCAGCGGCGGCGCGGCCTTTTTGATCGCCGCCACCTCCGGCATCGTCGTGCCGGCGAGCTTGGCGCTGGCCACGATCCCGACGCCGGGGACGAGCTGGAACGCGATCGGCCACGACGGAAGATCCATCGGCGCGCTGAGCGATCCCGTCCACGAGCGCGCGCCGCGGGCCGACCGCGTCGTCTCCAGGAAGCAGAGGAAGCGCTGCTTCCCCTCGACGAGGAGCGCCATCGAGCAGGACACGTGCGAGGCGAGCTCGTCGGCGGCGAGCTTGAGCGAGGCGCTGTCGGTGGCGGTGCACACGCAGGTGAGCCCGAGCTTGCCGATCGCGCGCACGGCCGCGGTGATGAACTGCTTGAGCCGGCTCGGCTCCGCCGCGACGAGGATCGGATCGATCGTGTCGAAGACGACGTGCTTCCAGCCCCGCTCCACCGCGAGCCGCGCGAGCTCCGCGACCGGCTTGTCGACGTGGCCGAGCGCGCGGATCTTCGCGTCGAAGCCCGCCCCGTACGAGAGGATCGTGAGCCGCCGCGAGCGCAGGAACGGCGCGAGATCGACGCGCAGCCCATTGCGACACGACTCCAGCACCGCCTCCGGCGAGTCGGTCGTGACCAGGCAGGCCGCCTCGCCGCGACGCAGCGCAGCGACGAGGAACGCGAGGACGAAGCAGGTCCGTCCCGACCCCGGCACACCCGACAGCAGCGTGATCCGCCGCGCCGGCACGCCCCCGATTCGCTCGTCGACCGGCTCCGTCCCGGTCGCGACGATCTCGGCCTGACTCATCGATTGGCTTCTCGTCTCACGTGTGGAACGAGCAGATTCTAGTCAGCGAACGCACAGACGGGAAAGCAAAAAATCACAGCGGCCTGCGGCCGCGAAGGGGATCAGAGTCGCGCGACGAAGTCGGCCCGACGGTGGAAATCCGGCCGTTCCCCGCCATGCGAGAGGGCCCAGAAGGATCGGCGACCGGCGGTGTCCTCGATGACCGCGGTGAGGTTGATTTCGAGGGGAGCGGAGGTGAAATCAGGAGGGAGCGTGATGCCGATCGAGAGCGTGCAGGCGTCCGGCGTCCGATGGTGTTCGCGGATCTCGATGTGTGCATCGGAGACGGGAGACATACCTTCGCGATAGGAGGAGAAGCGATAGAGGTTCCAGTCCCCCGACGGAGCGACGTTGAGCTCGAGGTAGCCGGGGTGTCCGGCGGGACCGATGAAGGCTTCGAGGCAGGTGGACTGCCAGAGGTTGTCGCGACGGGCGGGCGTGGCGGAGAGTGGCGGGAGGAGAATGGCGTCGAGTGGACCGGTGAGGGTGAAGGTGAGATTGATGGATGAGGGGGAACGATCGAGGAGCGCGGAGAGGGTGACCTCCGCCTGCATGCGCAGATGGACCGCGGCATCATTCAGGGCGCCACTCTGATCTATCGGGGCGAAGTCGCGAGCAAGAACACGAAGCTGCTCACCGCCGCCTTCGCCGCCGGCCTGATGGAGACGGCCCTGGAGGAACAGGTCAACCTCGTGAACGCGGTCGCGCTGGCCGAGGAACGCGGCATCAAGGTTCGGGAGCAAACCTCGAAGCCACCTGGTGACTTCGCCACCGTCATCCGCGCCGAGGTCACCACCGACCGCAAAGGCTACGTCGCCTCGGGCACCCTCTTCGGTAAACAGTTCCCGCGCCTCGTACGGTTGGGCGAGTATCGCCTCGACGCCCACATCGACAGTCATCTCTTGATCTTCACCCACCACGACAAGCCTGGCCTGATCGGGGCGATCGGCACGATTTTGGGCCTTCACGGCGTGAACATCGCCCAGATGAACGTGGGACGGGAAGTGAAAGGGGGCGAAGCGATCGGCGTGGTGAACCTGGACAGCCGCCCACCCGACGAGGCCCTTCGCCAACTTGAAGCGCTCGATCACGTCGTCAGCCTGAGGTTGATTGAACTTCCCGAGGCCCACGAAATGCCTCCCTGGTTGGGGGCCTGAGCGAGACCTTTCTCTCATCGTGGTGGAGACCAGGAACCATGCCGCAATTGGCGTGTTTGAACGGTTCGATCATGCCCGTGGAGGAGGCCCGGGTCCCCGTCTGGGACCGCGGCTTCCTCTTCGGCGACGCCATTTACGAGGTCTGGCGGCTTTACGACGGCCGCCTCTGGTTGGACGACGCCCACACCAAACGCCTTGAGCGAAGTCTCGCCGAGATTGGCGTCGGCGGGGTCGATTTCGAGCGCTTGCGAACGCGCATGGCGGAGACGATCCAAGCGAGCGAGGTCCGCGAGGGGACCGTGTATGTCCATATCACGCGAGGCGTCGCCCCGCGCCTGCACGCCTTCCCGAACCCGCCCGTGCCGCCCACGGAACTCATCATCGTCCGCCCTTACGACGACGCGCCGATGGCCGCCAAACGTGTGAGCGGCGTCAAGGTGATCAGTCTGCCCGACCTGCGCTGGAAACGCTGCGACGTGAAATCGACGAACCTTCTCGCGAACGTGATGGCCAACGACGCGGCCCATCGTCAAGGAGGAGAAGAAGCGGTCCTCATCGACGAACACGGCCACGTGACCGAGGCGACGCATTCGTCGTTGCTTTGGGTGCGCGACGGTGTCTTGGAAGGGACCTCGGAAGGCCCCGAGATCCTGCCCGGCACGACGCGCGGTCTCGTGCTCCGATTGGCCCGCGATGAGGCCATTCCCTTCCGCGAAGCGGCCATCACGCTCCCTGAGCTGAAACAATGCGCGGAGGTCTGCCTCGTGGGGACCACCTTGGAAGTCCTGCCCGTGGTGACGATCGACGACGACCCAATCGGGGACGGCAAACCGGGGCCGATCGCCAAGCGTCTCCAAGCAGCCTACCAACGCGAGTTGGGGCGATGGCTCGGAAGCCATTGAGATGAAGTCCGCGGCCTTCCCCGCCGTTGAGTATCATCGTCGATAAGAGGAGTGACCGAGCCGATGGAACATCGTGGCCGGTTTCAAGCGCAAGGGGGAAGACTGGAAAGGTCGTCCCCATCGGAAAGTTGGGATGATGATCGCCCGTTGATCGCGTTCACAGGTCACGTCCTTTTGAGCGGCCTTGGAAACCGGATCGGTGACGTCGAATTCAAGCTGAGACGAGAGGCGTTTCATCGGGCCCATGATTTCGTGGACAGGGCCCAAGAGGGGGGCGGAGTGGGCTTCGCGAAGAAATCCTTCCTCGTCCGCGGCCTGCGTGACGCTACCCGCGTGGACATCGAAGTCCAGAGTGGGCTCGCCTTCGTATAATGTCCGGGAGGTCCCGCGATGGTCGCGCACATGTACCCCAAGTTCCTGGAAGATCGATCGGAGTACCGGGCGGCGGAGGAGCATTGGAACGCGTTGTGGTCCTCGATCAAGCCGGCGGGGCAAGCCGATGAAGCCTGGCTCACCCCTTGGCTTGGGACAGGCTCCCCGGAAATCCGCGACGGCAACCCGATCTTCAGCGCCTGGTCGCCGCGCCTCAAGCGGGGCGTCCGCGTCATCCAACACGAACCAACCTCGGACGAGGTCGAATTCTCGGTCTGGTTCGACACGTTCGGCGGTGATGCCGCCGACCCGGAAAGCATCCACGAACTCGTCATCGCCTGCGCCCTATCCAGTGCGTCTTCCTGTTTCGCTCGCGAGTTGATCCATCAATGGGTCCACGAGGGTCGTCTCTCCATGACATCTGAGGGTCAAGGTTTGCCCAACGGGTCGCCCAAGTCCCTTTGAGGCGATCGCGCGCGGGCCGCCGACGAACTCCGAGGTCCGGATGGGCGACGGCCTCTTTTCCCATCGAGTCGATCAATGATATCATTCATTTTTTCAATTTTGACAGATTAAAACACATTTTGTTAGAGAACGCCGTCGATGGAACTTGTCGACCCCTACGAGGCCCACTTCCGACGCGAGCCATGCTCGAAGGAGGGCGTCCATGTCCGTGTCGTCTCGGTCGACGCGCCGGCGCGGGCCGACGCGATCGCGTCGGGTCTGGTCGAGTTGCTCAGGGCCCGAGGCCGAAAGGCCGACGCCGAGGTCATCCTGGCCGACAAGTGGTTCGGTCTTCCTCACGCCGACGCGCTCCGCGTCGAGACCGAGCATGGACTCGTCCTGGTCACGTCGGCGACGGCGCCTTGGACCGACGGCCATCTCGACCCGCTCTTGAAGGCGATCGACCATTGCGACCATGTCTTCGGGTGCCGACGATTGCCCTTGATGGGACGCCTGATGCGCCGGCTGGCTCGGCTTCCTTGGAAGTTCTTCTTCGCGGTGCCGATCGCCGACGTTCACTCGCCCTGCCGGCTCCATCGTCGGGCCGCGCTCGTCCAGGTTCCCCTTCAGGCCCGGTCCGAGTTCGCCGACGTCGAGCTCCTGGCCAAGGCCACGTTCCTCGGTCATCTCATCGACGAGGCCGACGTGCCGCCCCTCGATCACGTTCGGCTGGGGAGATGGTGGCACGACTTCGTCGTCGTGCTGAAGCGGCCGATTTTTCAGAGGGAAGCACCATCAAGTCCAGCGGAAAAAACGCAAGGCAAGGAAGAACGTGACGACCGCCCAGGCGCTGAGGATGGCCAACGCGGGAGCGACTTCGAAAAAGCCGGCCCCGTGAATCAGGACCAACCGGTTCGCTGCGACCAACTGCGTGAGGGGCAGGGCCTGGATGATCGGCTGGATCGCTTGGGGGAACCGCTCGGTCGTGAAGAAGACCCCCGAGCACAGCCACATGGGCATCATGACGAGGTTCATGAGGCCGCTCACGGTCTCGGTGCTCTTGGCGCGGCAGGAAACCAGCAAGCCGAGCCCGGCGAAGGCCAAGGCGCCGACGACCTCCACCAAGGCGAATAGGAAGAGGTTGCCTCGTAAGGGCACATGGAAGGCGAGCGAGCCCATCAAGAGGAGCACGCCGACGTCGGGAATGAGGAAGGTCAAGCGGGCCGCGAGCACGGCGAGCAAGAAGTCTTGTCGTGGCATCGGGGTGGCGAGGAACCGCTTGAGGAGCTTCCCCACGCGGTAATGCACGATGAGAAAGCCGACGCCCCACATTCCGCCGCCCATCGTGTTCAGGCCAATGAGACCTGGGACGAGGAAGTCAATGTAGCGGGCCCCCAGGACGGGTTGCGTCTGGTCGTTGCCGCGTTCGAGGGCGGGTCCGCCGAGAGGGGCCACGTCCTGGCGTCCCCAGGCCGACTGCAAGGCGTCATCGACGATGAGGCGGGCCATGCCGGCCTCGGGGCGAGTGGCGTCGTAATGGTACGTTGGCGGGCCGGACGTTCGCGGTTCCACCACGATCACGGAAAGCCCCTTCTTGAGGCGACCCAAGGCGACCTCTTCGGGAAAGGCCGTGAAGCGAATGCCGGGCCGCGACCCAACGCCCTCACGCGCGCCGTCCGCTTCGAGGGCCCCCTTCACGGGACCGACGGCCGCGTTGTCGATCACGTCCACGAAGATCGGCTCGGGTCGGCGATTGCTGAAGGCCAGGCCCAGAACGACCGCCAGGATCGTCGGAAAGAAGTAGACCCAAAACAAACGCGCCGGCTGGCGGAAGAACTCGCGGAGCCGGGCCTTGTACAGTTCCATCAAGGGCGAAGACATGACCATGCGCGACGATGCTCAAAGGACCAAGGGAAAGGGCCCACCATTTGTACCAAGGTGAGGAACCGTCCATCCAGGCGGGTCCCAGGTCGCGCGCGCCTTCCCTGGATGAACGCGGTGGACGCGGCTCCCCCG
Source organism: uncultured Isosphaeraceae bacterium (assembly GCA_937858365.1). Classification (GTDB taxonomy): domain Bacteria; phylum Planctomycetota; class Planctomycetia; order Isosphaerales; family Isosphaeraceae; genus CALLYK01. The sequence goes on from CALLYK010000211.1 coordinate 5,815, forward strand.
ACCTCTTCGCGCGCGACCCGGGCGCAAGGCCCCTTCATGAGTCCTTATCTTTCTCCGAATTGCCAAAGAGCGTGTATTCGGATCAATCGAAAAAGTCAACGTATGCCGCGCCTCCATGTGCCGATCATGGCGGTCGCGCCACGCGGCGCGCCCGCTCGCGGTCCTTCGCGCTCCGCCCCTCCTTGATGGCCTTGGCCCGACCCTCCACCCGAAGTTCTTGGACCACTTCGTCAGCGGGGCGCTTCCGGGCCGGCGCCGCCCCGTCGATCGCGTCCAAACCGATCAAAAGGGTCGGGTCGTGCGGGCTGGGTATGGCGAAAAGCGTTTGTTCCGTCCAACAAGACGAAGTCAAACACGGTCCTTCCACGGCCGGCTGTGGGGCGGCAGGCGCCGGGGCCGGGGCCGCCCCGTCGAACTCGTTCGGGCTGATGAGGGGGGTGGGGTCATGCGGCGCAGGTATAGCGAAAAGCGTTTGTTCCGTAAGACCGAACGAAGCCGGCGTTCGCACACGGGCCGCCCGCCGCTGGACGCGCTCGATCATAAGCTGTTGACGGCATTGGGCCTCGGGCGTCTCGGCGACCATGAGCGCGTGCCGGAACGCCTCCGTCTCTTCCGCCTGATGACCGAGGGCGGCGGGGTCCAAAGGGTCTCTGGTCGGGCGTTCGCGGTGCAGCGACAGGCGTTCACGCGTCTCGGGTCTCCACGGCCCGGCGGCCGAGAGGATGTCGTGGGACTCGGCCGATTCGCCGGCGAGTGACTGGTGGGTCAGAGCATCCAGGACGTACGCGGGGGTGTCCGACTCGGTCGCGCGATGAGAACGAGGACCGGTTTGCAATGGGTCCAAGGCCGGGTCTGCCCGGACGCGGGACTTTTCACGGAGGTGATCGAGTGATTCGCGTGCGATTGTAGGGGTCATGACCGTTCCTTCTCATGGAAAAGTTGTCCGTAAAACGGTTGAAAATGTCCCTAATACGGGACATCTTTGAGACGAGATCGACCGAGTCGTCTTGGGACTTGCGAGAAAATTCCGACGACTTTGTAGGTCCAGGTGGGATGATCGGAGTGGTGCCGGATGTGCCGAAGGGACGGGTCGAGGAGGATGAAAACACGCGATGGAAAACACGGTTCGTTGTTTTGCCTTGGCCGGGACGGTCCTTCCTTCCCGTCCCAGGGCCTCTTCCGGGTCTCGGCCAAGTCCCGATGTCCACGGCGAAGTGGTGCGGAGCGTCCCGACATGAGACCATGACAAGGGCGGGACCGCGACAACGTGACTCGCGAGAGGATGCGTATCATGGGTCAAGTCATCATCATTTCAGGAAGCCCTATCGTGTCCGTCGCGGTCTGTCTCCTCTTGTCCTGGCCGGCGGCCGCCTCGACGATCGACTATGAGACCGACGTCAAACCGCTGTTGCGGCAACGTTGCGTCCCATGTCATGGTCCTTCCAAGCAGAAGGCCGGTCTGCGGCTGGACGCCGGCGCGCTCATTCCCAAGGAGATTCATCCCGATCTCCTCCAACGGGTGTCTTCGAACGATGAGTCGGACCGGATGCCACCGGAAGGAGCGAGGCTGACGGCCGACCAGGTCGCCACGTTGCGGGCATGGGTCGCCGAAGGGGCGCCCTATCCGAAGGACGAGACAATCGCCAAGAGGCCCGCGGACCACTGGTCGTTTCAACCCGTGAAGCGACCTCCGATACCCGCCTCGGTCCACGAACACCCGATCGACGCTTTCCTGTTCAGCGAGCGGCCGGCCACACCGCGCGCGCCTGAAGGGGCCCTGCTGCGGCGCCTGCATCTCGACCTGATCGGCCTGCCGCCTTCGATCGCCGAGCAGGAGGCATTCGTCGGCAAAGGCGACCTCGAGGCGGTGATCGACGACCTCTTGGCTCGCCCCGAGTACGGTGAACGCTGGGCGCGGCACTGGCTCGACGTGGTCCGATATGCCGACACGAATGGCTATGAGCGCGACGCCGAGAAGCCGTTCGTCTGGCGGTATCGCGATTATGTCATTCAATCATTCCATCATGACAAACCGTACGACCGTTTCGTCCTGGAGCAAATCGCCGGTGACGAACTGCCCGACGCTTCGCTCGAGACCCACATCGCCACGGGCTTTCTGCGGCTGGGGCATTGGGACGACGAACCCGCCGACCCGGCGACGGATCGCTTTGACCAACTCGACGACATTGTGAGCACGACGTTCCAGTCGTTTCTCGGGCTCACCATCGGTTGCGCCCGCTGTCACGACCACAAGTTCGAGCCACTCTCAGCGCGTGATTACTACGGTCTTGTCGCGGTCTTCAATCCCTTGACGCGCCCGCGCAACGGACGCACGGAACTGACCGTGAAGGTCGAGGAGACCGACGTTTACGCCTGGCGAGAGGTTGCGTCGGAAGCGCCGGAGACCCACCTTCTGATTCGGGGCTCAGTGTCTCGTCTCGGCGAACGCGTGGTACCGGCGGTCCCGGCCGTACTCGTGAAGGGGCAACCACCGTTCCCCCCGGCCGGCGCGAAGACGACCGGGCGACGGCTGGCCCTCGCGCATTGGATCGTCGACGAGCGCAATGCGCTCACTGCTCGCGTCATCGTCAATCGGGTTTGGCAGCAGCACTTCGGCGAAGGGATCGTGGCGACGGCCAACGACTTGGGATTGATGGGGTCTCCGCCGTCCCACCCCGAGTTGCTCGATTGGCTCGCCGATTGGTTCATGCACGATGCCGGTTGGTCGCTCAAGAAGCTGCACCGCCTGGTCCTGACGAGTCGCGCCTGGCAGTCGCGCATAGGGGCCGACTCGCCGATCCGCTACCGACGATTGGAAGTCGAGGCGATCCGCGATTCCATGCTCGCGGTGAGTGGCCGACTGAACCCGAAGCGCTTCGGGCCCGCGGTGCGCCCGGCGATCCCTCTGGCCGCGATCGAGGCGAACACCGACAAGGGCAGTGTTTGGAAACCGTCCGATGAAGCGGAGGCCTGTCGGCGGAGCATCTACGTCTTCATCAAGCGTGGCCTGATCGTGCCGATGTTCGAGACGCTTGATCTCGCCGACCCGGTGAGCAGTTGTCCGAAACGGCAAGTCACGACCGTGGCCCCTCAGGCCCTGACCCTCTTCAATGGCCTCTTCACGCTGGACCAGGCGCGGTCCTTCGCGGAGCGCCTGAGACGCGAAGCGGGAGACGATGTCGACCGGCAAGTCCGCCTCGCGTGGCGCCTCGCCTTGTGCCGCGAGCCGACCTCCCTTGAGCATCGCAAGATCAGAGAATTCCTTGCCGAGGAATCGCTGGAGGAAGCTTGCCGCGTGGTCCTGAACCTCAACGAGTTCGTCTATCCGGAGTGACCGCGATGGGTCGTTTCATCCCCAATCGAACCCCTTGTGGCCGGACCCGTCGCGAGTTTCTCTGGCAAGCGGGCGGCGGCTTCGCGGGCCTCGCCCTCGCCGACCTTCTCATTGCCGACGACAGGTCTGTCTCGCCGCTCGCCGAGAAGGCGCCGCATTTCCCCGCCAAGGCGAAACACTGTGTTTTCTTGTTCATGAACGGCGGCCCGAGTCAGGTCGACACGTTCGATCCCAAGCCGGGACTCGCCAAGCATGACGGCCGGACCTACACGGGCGATGCCAAGGTCGGTTCCAACGGTCGTCCGATCGGGCACTTGATGAAATCACCGTTTGAGTTCCGAAAACACGGCGAAAGCGGGCTCGAAATCAGCAGCCTCTTCCCACACACGGCCCGGCATGCCGACGACCTGTGCGTCATCCGTTCGATGCACGCCGATACGGCCGCTCATGCGTCCGGCTGCCTGCAAATGAACACGGGCAGCATCTTCATCGGCAAGCCGAGTGTCGGGTCGTGGCTGAGCTATGGGCTGGGGACGTCGAACCGGGACCTGCCGAGCTTCGTGGTGATGACCGACCCGCGCGGGGGGCCCATCGGCAGTGCCTCGAACTGGTCGGCGGGCTACATGCCGGCCGCTTATCAAGGGACCTTGTTTCGAAGCATTGGCTCGCCGCTCTTGGACCTGGCCACCCCCGAGGGGACCACCGACCGGACACAGCGCCGAAGTCTTGATCTGCTGAAAGGACTGAACGAAGAGCACCTCAAACTCAGGCCCGAAGACACCGAACTCGCGGCCCGGATCGAGTCGTATGAACTTGCCTTTCGGATGCAGACGGAGGCCGCCGAGATCGTCGACCTGACGCGCGAGACGGCGGCGACCCTGGAGATGTACGGCATCAACGCCCCGCTAACGGCCGATTTCGGCCGCAAGTGCCTCATCACGCGACGACTCATCGAACGAGGCGTGCGCTATGTTCAACTCTACTCGGGCGGCGGCCACATCGAGGACACGTGGGATGGTCACAACGACTGCATCACGAACCACAAGACGCACGCTGGCGAGACCGACAAGCCCATCGCCGCCCTCATCACCGACTTGAAACGAAGCGGATTGTGGGAAGAGACGCTGCTCATCTGGGGCGGCGAATTCGGGCGCACGCCCACGAGCGAAGGTGTCGGCAAGCCGGGCCGCGATCACGACTGGCATGGCTTTTCCATGTGGCTCGCCGGTGCCGGCGTCAAAGGGGGCCAAGCGATCGGGGCCACGGATGAACTCGGTTTTCAAGCCGTCGAAGACCGTTGCCACGTGAGCGACCTGCACGCGACGGTCCTTTATCTGATGGGGTTGGACCACACACGACTCAGTTTCCGACATCAAGGACTTGATCAGCGTCTAACAGGAGTCGAAGAACGGCATATTGTTAAGAAAGCACTGGCTTGAACGTGTTACTTAATAAACAGTCAATTCATCACTCGGAGTGTTCATTATGTCTCGTCTGATCATTCTCTCGTTGCTTGTCGGGATGGTCCTGGACGCGGGCGGCGGTCGCGCTGGTGCGCGACAGGACCAACGGCCCAAGGACCCTGGCGATCGGCCGACCAAGAAGTTGCCTCTGCCTGGAGAGATCTTCGAGGTCGAGGGACGCTCCTGTTTCCTCATTCTTCCCAAAGGGGACAACGCGGACAAGCCGCTCGACGCGCTCGAGAACATGGTC
>CALLYK010000212.1 GCA_937858365.1 uncultured Isosphaeraceae bacterium
CGAGGCCGTGGCGATGGAGGACTACGAAGCGGTGCAGGCCGCCAGGCCCTTCATCGCCAAAATGAACACCTGACGGGCCCAAAGTGTCCCGTTCCGACGCTCTTTGACAATCCGCATGAATCGTGCCCGGATGACTGGCCAGTGACGGCGATGGCCCAACGATGGTCAACGCCCTGTCGCCACGACTACAATCAGGCCACCTCGCCCTCGGACACGGAGCCCGCCTCATGATGCGCATCGGCTTGGTCGTCGCCATTAGCCTTCTTCTGAACCCAGCCGCGAGGGGTGACGACCCACAAAAACCAGCGCGGCGCGCCAATCGTCTCGCCAAGGAGACGAGTCCGTACCTGCTCCAACATGCTCATAACCCCGTGGACTGGCATCCTTGGGGCCCTGACGCCTTTGAGCGGGCCAAAAAGGAGGACAAACCGATCTTCCTTTCCGTCGGCTACTCGTCCTGCTACTGGTGCCACGTGATGGAGCGAGAGTGCTTCGAGGACGAGGTGATCGCCGAGAACTTGAACAATCATTTCGTTTGCATCAAGGTGGATCGTGAGGAGCGTCCCGACGTCGATTCCATCTACATGACCGCGCTGAGGGCGTACAGCGGTGGCGGCGGTTGGCCGATGTCGATGTTCCTCTTTCCCGATCGCCGGCCCTTCTTCGGCGGGACCTATTTTCCGGCCGTCGAAAAGAACGGCATACCCGGTTTCGGCAAGCTCCTCGACGCCGTTCGAGACGCCTGGACCAAACATCGCGCTGAACTCGACAAGGACGCCAACAACTTGACCGAGGCGACGCGTAAGAGCTTGGCGACGGACGCTCGTCGTCGGGCCCCGCTGTCCCGAGCCCTGGGGCTGGAAGGGGTCGCGCAACTGGCCGAGCAATACGACCCCGAGTACGGCGGCTTCGGTTTCAACCCGGATCGGCCCAAGCAGCCGAAGTTCCCCGAGCCCGTGAACCTCGTCTTCCTCCTGGATCGCCTCAAGCGCAAGGCCGAAGTCCCCAAGGGGACCGACCCCAGCGCGATGCTCCTCAAGACGCTCGACGCCATGGCGCGCGGCGGCATCCGCGACCAACTGGCCGGTGGTTATCACCGGTATAGTGTTGATCGCAAGTGGGCCGTGCCGCATTTTGAAAAAATGCTGTACGATCAAGCCCAACTCGTTTACTCATTTGTTCTCGCCTATGAACAAACGAAGGACCCGCGCTGGGAACGCGAGGCGCGCGACACGCTCGCCTTCGTCGCGCGATCGATGACGGGAGCGGAAGGGGGCTTTTACTCGGCCCTCGACGCTGAGGCCGAGGCGGAGGAGGGCAAGACGTATGTCTGGTCGCGGGGCGAGGTGAAGAAGGTGCTTGGCGACCGCGATTACATCGTCTTCGCGAGCGCCTATGGTCTGGACCTGGACCCGAACTTCGAGGAAGACCGCCATGTGCTCATCACGCCCAAGGCGCTCTCCAAGGAGTTGGACGCCCAGCTCGCACCGATGCGGGCCAAGCTCTTGGCCGAGCGGGACGGACGGCCGCAGCCGTTTCGCGACGACAAGGTCGTCACGGCCTGGAACGGCCTGATGATCGCGGCGTATGCCGACGCATACCGGGTCTTGAAAGACGAGACATACCGACAAGCCGCCGAAAAAGCGGCCGACTTCTTGTGGAGAGAGCTTCGCGACGATCAAGGCCGGTTGAGGCGGACCTATCGCGCCGGTCAGGCCAAACTGTCCGCCTACCTGGAGGACCACGCCTTCCTCGCCCAGGGGCTACTGCGACTCCACGGGGCGACCGGCGACCCGAAGCGCGTGGAACAAGCCACATCGCTGATTGATCGCATGTTGGAAGACTTCACTGACGACGAGAACGGTGGGTTCTACTCCACGGCCGACGACCACGAGACCCTCTTGGCCCGACCCAAGGAGCCCTACGACAACGCCCTGCCCAGCGGTAACAGCGTGGCCGTGCTCGACCTTGTGGAACTGGCCGTCCTGACCAAGCAACCCAAGTATCTGGATGCCGCGGGTAAGGCCCTGGAAGCGTTTTCGTCGCACCTCCAGCGCGTCCCGGCGGGTGCCCCTCTGATGCTCGTCGCCTTGGAAGGATACCTAGACGCGCGCGAGCGATCTCCCAAGGCGACCAGCCCACTGCGTTCGTTCCAGGCGCAGGCCCCCGAGACGGCCGTCGAGGTGGTGAAAGCGACCGTGAAGGCCCCGCCGAAGTCGGTCGTGGGCGAGACCTTGGCCATCACGATCACCTTGGAAATCGACAAGGGTTGGCACATCTACGCGAACCCCAGCGGGTCGGAAACGACCCCGCCCACGCGGGTCGAGATCAGGCCGGGAGGAGGCGCCCGGATCGCGGCGGTCGAGTACCCCGCCGGGACGGCAAAAACGCTCTCGGCGAACGGTGGGGCCAGGCTCATGGTGTACGAGGGCAAGGTGGAAGTGCCGGTCCGACTCAAGCTGGAAGCGAAGGCCGGGCCGATCGAAGTGCCTCTGCGCGTGCGCTACCAAGCCTGCGACGACAAACGCTGCCTGGCCCCGGCCGTCGTGGAGGTCTTGGTCCGAACCAGCCTTGTCGACTGAGACTCGTGGTTCGGTCCCACCATCTGTCCCAGCGGAAACGGGACGGTCTCCCGTTGGCTACCGCGATCGGAGGTCGAATGGATTGGAGCATGACGTTTTCGCCCCCGGTGTTCGTTCCCCAGGTCGATTGCACGAGCGGCGCTGGGGTGGTCTCGCCGAACGCCCAGCGGGGCGAGACACGTACGGTCTTACGGATTTCATTGCCTAGACTCATCGGCGGCGCTTGACAGTCGATGGGGCCAGGGGTGTAATTAAAAGGAGGTTTGACGCGGCCCCGCTCCCTTCGTGCCGACCCGATGGCCGCGCCGCCGTCCGCGATGGCCGCGTCCCTCTTTTTCTCGGGTTCGACCGCACGTTCGTATTGTCCTTGGTCGGCCGCGCCTTGTGTCGTTTCGGACCCGGTCCCTTCTTTCAACTCGTTGACAATCCGGCACACGCCCGTTTCTCCGGTCCCGGAGGGTACGGGAACCGCGAGCTTGCGCCGCTTTCCGTACCCCCGCTCAGGCCGACTTCGTCACGAATCGCGTCCCGTTTCCCTGACGAGGAGGAAGTCACCCATGTCGCACGGAACGGACCTCATCGCCCGCATCGCCAACCGTCAGAACCTTGTCGATTACCAGAAGAAGCACTGGACCGGCTCGTTCGCCGAATACCTGGACATCGTCCGGCACCAGCCCCAGGTGACGCGCACGGCCTACCAGCGTGTTTATGATATGATTCTCTCCTATGGCGTTGACGAGATCATCGTCAACAAGGAGAAGCAGACACGATACAGGTTCTTCGACGACCCTGAGAACGAAGGTCAAGACGCGGTCTTCGGCATTGAGAAGACCCTTATGAACCTGGTAAACGTGCTCAAATCGGCCGCCCATCGATACGGCACCGAACGTCGCGTGCTTCTTCTCCACGGGCCCGTCGGGAGCTCCAAGAGCACGATCGCGCGACTCCTCAAGAAGGGGCTGGAGCGCTATAGCCGGACCGATGCGGGGGCGTTGTACTCATTCGGCTGGCGGGACGAGCACGACGAATCGGGCGAGCCCGTCTTCACCGACTGCCCCATGCACGAAGAGCCGTTGCGCCTGGTGCCCACGGAGGACCGCGAAGGCATCATTGGGGCCCTTCTGGCTGACCACCACGATTACGAATACGGCATCGCCATTGAAGGGGACCTTTGTCCTTTCTGTCGGCAGATGTACCTGGAACGCATGGAGCGATACGGCGGCGACTGGTCGCGCCTGGTCCAGGACATCCGCGTCAGGCGCATGATCTTGTCGGAGCAAGACCGGGTTGGCATCGGCACGTTCCAGCCCAAGGACGAGAAGAACCAGGACGCGACCGAGCTCACCGGCGACATCAACTACCGGAAGATCGCCGAGTACGGCACCGAGAGCGACCCGCGGGCCTTTAACTTCGACGGCGAGTTCAACGTCGCCAACCGGGGCATCATCGAGTTCATCGAGGTGCTCAAGCTCGACGTGGCCTTCCTGTACGACCTTCTGGGGGCCAGCCAGGAACATAAGATCAAGCCCAAGAAGTTCGCCCAGACCGACATTGACGAGGTGATCGTCGGTCACACGAACGAGCCCGAGTACAAGAAGCTCCAGAGCAACGAGTTCATGGAGGCCCTTCGGGACCGCACCGTGAAGATCGACGTGCCCTACGTCACCCGCCTTTCGGACGAGATCAAGATCTACGAGAAGGACTACAACTCTAGGAAGGTCCGCGGCAAGCGGATCGCGCCGCACACGTTGGAAGTGGCCGCGATGTGGGCCCTTCTGACCCGTCTGGAAGAGCCCAAGAACGCCGGCCTGACCTTGATGCAGAAACTCAAGCTCTACAACGGCAAGACCCTGGCCGGCTTCACGGAGGACAACATCAAGGAACTGCGCGAGGAGGCGGAACGGGAGGGGATGCACGGGATCAGCCCGCGGTACGTGCAGGACAAGATCTCCAACGCGCTGGTCGGCTACAGCGAGAGCAGGTCCATCAACCCGTTCATGGTCCTGAACGAGCTGGAAACGGGCCTGAAGCATCACTCGTTGATCACCAACGACGACTTACGCAAGCAATACAAGCACTTGCTGGCGGTCGTGAAAGAGGAATACGAGGACATCGTGAAGAACGAGGTCCAGCGGGCGATCGCGGCCGACGAAGATGCCCTGACTCGGCTTTGCGGCAACTACATTGACAACGTGAAGGCCTACACCCAGCGGGAGAAGGTGAAGAACAAGTACACGGGGGCGGCCGAGGAGCCCGACGAGCGCCTGATGCGGTCGATCGAGGAGAAGATCGACATCCCCGAGAGCCGCAAGGACGACTTCCGCCGCGAGATCATGAACTACATCGGCGCGCTCGCGGTCGAGGGCAAGAAGTTCGAGTGGCACACGAACGACCGCCTCCGCCGCGCGCTCGAGCTCAAGCTGTTCGAGGACCAAAAGGACTCGATTAAGCTGAAGACGCTCGTGTCCGCCGTCGTCGACAAAGACACGCAGGAGAAGATCGACATCATCAAGACACGTCTCATCAAGAACTTCGGCTACAACGAGGTGAGTGCGACGGATGTGCTCAACTACGTGGCGTCGATCTTTGCGCGCGGTGACGTGAAAGAATAGGCGAATCCTTCGCTGTTCTCGCGCGGGGTGGATCTCGATGGATTCACCCCGCGTTTCATTTTGCGCACGAAATTCGAGGTGGATCGCGCGTGAATCACCCCGACAGATGACGCAAACGTGCCTTGCCGCTCGCGCGGTACTCTGCCACTCTGAGTGGAACGTGCGCACTCGCGAGCGCGCACAACCTTTGGAGGCTTTCGATGACCGCGCGCCGCTCACTCATTGCGTTGATGTTTTTGGCTCCCGCCGCGTTC
>CALLYK010000213.1 GCA_937858365.1 uncultured Isosphaeraceae bacterium
AGGCTCGTCCGCCAGCACCAGCGCCGGTCGCGCACAAAGCGCGCGGGCGATGGCGCCCGTCCGATGTCATGTCTCCGCATCTCCTTGAGGTGAGTCATGAGCATGAATCCTCGTGCCATTGCGCGCGTCCCTTTGCGTTGGCTAATGACGAACAACCCGTTTTACGCTTTGAGCGCGGCCTTTGTTTTCAGTGGCCTGCGGCTTTCGTGCGGAACGGACGAGCGATCGTATGCCGGCCTCGCGTTGATGGCGGGCCTCGCTGCCTACACGATCTTGTTGGCGTGTACCGCGCTTGCCCTCGTGCGTCGGGCGAAGGCGTGGGACGACGTGCGGACGGTCCTCTTGCTCGTGGTCCTCATGTTCATGGCCTTGTCGGTATCGTGCGACGATCGCCTGGCGGCGAACGCCGATCGTGGTCCCTTGTTCTACGTGGCCGGATTGGTGTTCGCCATTCTCCTGATTGAGGGCCTGTTTCGAGGCTTGCCTCTCCATCTCCCGATGGGGTTTCGTGTCCCATTCTGGCTCTTTCTGGCACTCTTCTTCCTCTACCCGATCGGAGTGGGGCGACTCGCATGCCGGCCAGAAAGCTCCGCCTTGCACGCGGCCTTGTTGGGTTTCCCCCTCGTCGCGTCTCTCATCACGCTGACGCTCCTCCCGGCGGCCCGGCGTGGGGCCTCGTACGTCCAGGCGAAGGGTAGTCCGTGGCGTTGGCCGATGTATCCGTGGAGCCTCTTCGTTTTCCTAGGCGTGGGTGTCCTGGCGAGGTCCCAATACCTGTGTGTGTCTTTCCACTTCATCGAAGGGCGGTCCCAGGGGTTCGGGCCCTACTTCCTGGCGCCGTTCGTGCTCACCGTGGGGGCGGTCCTGTATGAAATCGGCCGAGCGGCGAACCATCGGCCCACGGTCCGCCTGGCCTTGTGCGTCCCTTTGCTGGCAGTGGGGACGTGCTTGTTCGGACATCGCGATGATGCCGTGTACCGCTTGTTTCTGGCTGAGTTTCAGAGGGCGTTCGCCGCGTCACCGGCGTACGTCATGACGGTTGTCGCGTGCGCTTTCTATCTGGTGACCTCACTTCGCGGTGAAAGGCTCGCTCGAACAGGTTTGATGTTGGCCCTCGTCGCGTTCGTCTTCGTTGGTCCAACGACGCTTGACTGGATGAACATCGCGCCGCCGAGGGGCGCACCTGTGGCGATCGCGGGTCTCATGCCACTGGCGATCGGTGCGCGGCGCCGTGATCTCTGGACATGCTTCGTGGGTTTGGTTGAAGTCACGGTGGGCTTAGCGATTCGCGGCTGGGAGTTTGACCCGTTCGCGTGGACCACGGCCGCTCATGTTCTGGTTGGCGGCATGCTTCTGTTAGGTCTCTTGGGCAAGGACGAATTCGCGAGGACTTTGCGCATGCGAGGTGCGTGGGGGCTGGGTGGGCTTGGCCTCTTGGCGACGGTCGCGAGCGCGTCGGGAATGATAGGTCCGAGCGACTTTTGGGTGACACTTGAGCCACCGGTCCTCGCCGTGATCGGCATCCTGTACGCGAAGTGGACGCGCGAGCGCCCGTCGGCGGTCGCGGCGGGTGTGACTGTATCAGGTTGGGGAGTGCGACATATCTGGACCGCTTACGCGAAGGTGCGCACGATCGCGTCCGGGATGGACGCGATCGTTTTGGGTCTGGTCTTCTTCTTCGTGGCCGCGACGATCAGCTTCGGAAAGGCGGGAGTGCTGAAGGAATGGCTTGAAAAGGCCCACAGGGGCCTCGTTCGCAAGCCAGGCGTCGAAGACCTCAGTGGCCCCCCGTTCGGTTGAACGTGGGTGAAGGAGTGATCATTCCCCTGCACCGCGCAATTTCTCCGGGTCATACTCGGACGGTTCGGGGACCGCGCTCGTCAGAGGCAAGTCGTCTCCCCAAATGCGCTGTTGTTCACGCATGAGAGTCATCAGTCGCTCGATGCGGTCGCTCTGTGCGGGGTTGGCTGAGAGGTCTTCCTTCTCGAAAGGGTCGTTCTTCAGGTCGAACAACTGGGAGCGGTGGATTCGCGGATAGCGGATGAGCTTCCAATCCCCTGCGCGGACGGCGCGTTGGACGTGGCGATATGCGAGGAAGATCGACTCGCGATGGTCGGTCTTTTCGCCCCGAACGACGGCCCCGAAGGACCTGCCGTCGAGTTCTTCAGGGGCCTTCGCGCCAACGAGTTCGCTCACCGTGGGGAAGAGGTCGAGCAGATAGACCAATGCACGTGACTCGCCTTGGGGAATGCCTGGTCCGGCGATGATGAGCGGCACATTCATGCCGTCTTCGTAGAGGTTTTGCTTGCCCATCAGGCCGTGACCCCCCATAGCCAGTCCTTGGTCCGAGGAGAAGAGGATGATCGTTCGCTCGGCCTCGCCGCATTCCTTCAACGCTTGCAGGATTCGGCCGATCTGCATATCGAGATAGGTGATCACACCATAGTAGTCGCCTAGTTCTTTTCGTACGGCCTCGGGCGTGCGGGGCCAGGGCAAAAGGGCCTCGTCGCGGATCGTCAACTCGCCGTTGTTGAACGGATGGAACGGTAAATAGTTCGCCGGCAGCGGAATTCGGGAGTCATTGTATTGTCGGCGGTACTCTTCATTCACGACGCGAGGGTCATGAGGATTACCGAATGCGAGATACATGAAGAAAGGGTTGTCCTTGGGGTGACTCTTCAAGTGGGCGATCGCCTCGTCGGCGATTTGCTTGCCTGGTAGGCCGGAGTTTCGTTCTTGCTGATCGTCCTTGAGGTATTTGTTCGTCTGGAAGGCTTGCTGAATTTGCTGAGGTGTGTTACCTCGTTTGCCGTGGTGATAGGTGTGATATCCCAATTCCCTCATTGCTTTGGGCCAAGTGGGCGAATCGGGGCCGATGCCCTTGAGGCGAAAGAGTGATCGACCGCTCAACAGCATCGTCCTGCTGGGCAGGCATACGGCGCCGACGTCGCCCCCCATGCAGTATGCGTTTCGAAAGACCATGCCCGAGCGGGCCAACGCGTCGAGGTTTGGCGTTCGGATCGCGGGGTTTCCCATCGCATGGATCGTGTCCGCGCGTTGGTCGTCTGTGAAAAGAAAGAGGACGTTCGGCGGGCGGTCACCGGCCTGTGCGACACAAGCGGCCATCAAGACCCCAGCGATTACACAAGCGGCCAACCGCATCAGCTTGGTAGCTCGAAGCATGGAAGGGTCTCCGGGGCGTCCTCCGATTTGGTCCCCCGGAGACTCTAACGTTGGGAAGGCCGACTGAACATCCGGCAGGAGGGATCACCACTCCGATAGGGCCTTCAAGGCGCTAGGCGCCGGCGCGCCGACTGGCGAAAGCCAGACACCGATGCGTACTATTCGGGCCTTCTCGAGTCTTACCGTCAGCACCTGAACGCCCTTGTTCTCATGCTGTCCCTGCGCGATCGGCGACCCCGGAAGCGGCGCTGCCGGTCGCGTGGTGAAGCTCGCTCCGTCTTCGCCAATGAGTCGCGCGGTCAACTCCTTACCACCTTGAGAGAGTCTCGCGGATCGACCGTCTGGGGCCATGGCGATGCTCGCCTTCGTGTGCATCGACCACAAGAGCGGTCGATCGTTTGTTTCTACTTCGTCTTGCACAAGCACGTCACGGCCGTTGACCAGAGCAATGCCGCGCGTCACCTTCTTGGCCCGAGGGCCGTAGCTGGATGTCATGTCCGTAATGGCGAAGGCCCTGTCGCTTTCGGCCTTGAACCGTGTGATTTTCGACACGGGTTCGCGCTCCTGATCGGGGCCATGGCTCGGGTCAATCACGAGCGTGTTGTGGCCCTCCGCGCGATTGCGGTAGAAGTCCCACCGCTTTCTCTTGGTGTCGAAATAGCCGGGGGCGTTGTAATCGTCCTTACCAAGGTCGATCGCCCAACGCTCACCGAGGGAGTCGAGCACGAACGAGCCGACGTCCATTTGGGCGTGGTTGAAGTGGGGCGACCCCGCCTTGAACGCAACATAGGTCGTCTTCGGGTCAGTCCAGGAACCGCGCATCGCGACCACTTCGGCCCCGCCATACGCGACGGCCTTCGGCGTGTTTTCCCAATCGACCTCCACGGGTTTGGCCGGGGCCCACAGCACGTTGAGTGGTTCCGGACGCGCGTCGCGCGTGGCCGCCGCGATGAAGTAGGGCTCATGAAAACGGCGGCCCAGCCAAGCCAGGCACGTCGGCGCGCGACCACGTTCATCGGCGTCGGCGAAGTTGAAGAAGCGGCTGTTTGGTCCGGTCATCTGGAGAGGGAACCAGCCAGTCTTGTCGAACGAGGGGCTATCGGCCAGGCCCATGTCGGTGCCGAAGGCGCTCTCCAATCCGGCGATCATGTAGGCTTGAAATGTCGTGCCGTAGCCCCAGTAGCCGGGCCCTTCCTTGTAACCGCCATCGGGTGGATACTCCGCCAGCGCGAGGCCCACGCTGTCGATCGCGCGACCGATCAGTTCCTTACAAAGCTCTGGTTCCTCGTCAGCGATCGCCAGCGCCCCCAAAGTGAGGCCGCCGTTGCAAACTTGGTTCCAGTTGTGCACGGCCTTGGACCAGCCGCCACCCTTGCTGCGATAGACACTCAAGCCCGGTTTGATACCCAGTCTGACGATCGCGTCACGGATCGTTTTCTTCTGGTCCGCGTCCCAAATGTTGAAGAACCAGTCGTAACCGATGGCGCAGGCATGGGTCATTTCGGCGGTATCGAGGAAGTGGGCGGTGTTCCAGTCGGGGAACCCGGCCACGTTCTCAAGTTCCCGCCAGGCCCGATCGCGATACTTCGGGTCTCCGTCGAGTTGGTACATCAGGCCAAGCAGATGCATGCGATTTGTGGCTTCGCGGCTGATCGAGAGCAAGCGTTTGCCGTCGGGCAACTCGTGTTTCAAGAGTGGTTTCGACAGGCAGGCGTCCGCCTCGTTGTCGTCGGCGCCGTCGAGGAGGAGGCCGCGTCGAGCAAGGGCGCCAGGTTCATCGCCGCGCGCTTCGACGGAGGGAACGAGCCGATTCCCGACGCGTGCGTCATCGGTGAGCCCAGCAGCTGGCGACGCGTCACGCTCGGGTACAAGGGTCGCCTCCTGCTCGACATCGGCGCGCGGCAGCCGATGGCCCACACGGCCGGCCCAGACGCCAGCGTGGCCTCGGTCGTGGTGGACATGTGGAACTGGGCGCGCAAGCACGCCGATGCGTGCAATGACGGCCGGGAGAAGGCGTT
>CALLYK010000214.1 GCA_937858365.1 uncultured Isosphaeraceae bacterium
CCAAGGCGATGCCGCAAGCCGAGGCCCCCGCGCCTCCGCCCAAGAGCGTGCCGGCCCCCGTCCCCGCGCCGGCCCCCGCTCCCGCCGCCAAGGCGATGCCGCAAGCCGAGGCCGCTCCCGCCCCTGCCGCCAAGGCGATGCCGCAAGCTGAGGCCGCTCCCGCCCCCGCTCCCAAAAGCATGCCGGCCGCTCCCGCCCCTCAGGGCACTCCCGCCGCTCCTCCCAAGGGCTAAGTCGGTTGGACTTGTCGCTTTCTCGCGATGACCATGAAACAAAACCTCCCCGGCCCAAGGCCGGGGATTTTTTTTCCCTAGAATTCCCATGACCTTGCGCCGTCGCGATCGACCTGGGGAAAGAGCCGCCCTGGCGAGAGCGGCGGGCCTTGAGTAGAGTAGAAATAAGAACCCACCGGCCGCTGAAACGCCGCCGGCACACCCCAGGGCCCCCGCGCCTCGCTCTCGGGCCCGCATTCTTGGTCCCAGCTTCGGGTCCGTACGGTGGCCTCGCCCACGCGGACCTTGGGTCATCGTCCTGATCGAGAACTGGTCCCACACACCTTACCTTCAGTCACGCGCACCACGACCGGCGCCGCGACCGAAGACACCACCATGTCCGCTTTTCCGTTGAGGAAGGGAGCCAAAAAGACCATGAGGATTTACGTCGGCAACCTGGACTACTCCGTCACCTCCGAGGAACTCAAGTCGCTCTTCGCCAAGTACGGCGAGGTGGAATGGGCCGAAATCCAAACCAAGTCCCGCACGGGCCGTTCCCGAGGCTTCGGCCTGGTGGACATGCCCAACGACATGGACGCCAACACGGCCATTAATGCACTCAATGGCACTCCGCACAACGACCGACCCTTGCGCATCAACGAGTCTCGCCCCCGCCGGACCGTACGCGACCTCTACGCGAGCGGTGGTTGGTACGGCCGCTGATTCGTCCAACGACCCACACCAGCGCGCCACGACGCCGTGGCGCGACCTCTTCCCGCCGCCTTTCCGCTGACGCGCATTGCGGTCTAAGGGCCCACGCCGTTACCTTTACGGTTGGTCTTGGACTGTCCCCCCTCGCGTCACCTGTCCCCCGCCGTCACTCATGTCCAAACTCGATCGAGAACGGAACCTCGCGGTCTTCGTCGACCTGGAAAACCTCGCCCAAGGGTTTACACAGCAGCGCAAGACCCGCTTCGACATCCAGAAGGTCCTGGAACGCCTCGTCGAAAAAGGGAAGTTGATCGTCAAGAAGGCCTACGCCGATTGGGGCCGCTATCAGGCCTACACGGCCCCCTTTCACGAAGCGGCCATCGAACTCATCGAAATCCCGAGACGGAGTCAGACCGGCAAGAACTCGGCCGACATCCGACTCGTCGTCGACGCGATGGACCTATCCTGGAGCAAGCCCCACGTCGACACCTTCGTCGTCGTTTCCGGAGACAGCGATTTCTCGCCCCTCGTCTCCAAACTCAAGGAGAACGGCAAGCACGTCATCGGCCTGGGCATGAAGGGCTCAACTTCCGAACTCCTCCGCGACAATTGCGATGAGTTCATCTACTACGAAGACCTCGAACGCGAGGAAGAGCACGACAAACAGATTGCCACCTCCTTCGACGCCACCATCCCCGAACGCAAACGCGAGGCCTTCGCCTTGCTCGTGGAGGCGTGCAAGGCCCTGCGCCGCGAGAACCACGAGGTCCTCTACGCGTCGATGATCAAGGACACGATCAAACGGAAGAAGCCGTCCTTTGATGAAAGTTACCACGGCTACCGCAGCTTCACCCACCTTCTCGAAGACGGCGACAATTTGGGCATCATCGACATCGAGCGCAACCCCAAGAGCGGCACGTATATGGTCGTCCGGTTCGGGGGAGAGGGGAAAGGGCGGGCCGGGCCGCAGGCCGTTGTGACCACGCGAACCACCGGCATTCGGAAGCGCCAGGTCCACCGCGTGGCGGGACGTCCACCCGAGCCGCCCAAAGGGCCAGGGCCCGACGGTCCTCCTAAGCCGTGAGGGCCCCCTTCGAGAGACCGCCATGAAGCACGCCCTTGATCGCCCTTCATGGGCCTTTCTGCTCATCGTCGGGGGGCCGCTCGCTCTGGGCCTTCCCGCTCGCGGGCAATTCCCCGAGCCGCGTCTCACGGCGATCACGCCCGCGGGTTGGCGGGCCGGCGAGGACGTCGAGGTCATCGTAACAGGCACGGACCTGGAAGGGGCCGACCAACTCTGGTTCGACCATCCGGGACTTAGGGCCTTCCGCCTCAAAGACACCAACAAGTTCCGAGTCGCGATCGCGCCTGGGACACCCATCGGGGCCCACGACGTACGGGTCATCGCCACGTACGGCGCCACGAACCCGCGCGTCTTCATGGTGGGCGATCGCCCCGAGGTCAGAGAAATCGAACCCAACGAGCGGCCCGACCAGGCGACGCCCATTTCACTCAACCTGGTCGTCAACGGCGTCGTGCAAGCGAGCCCCGACGTCGATTGCTTTCGTCTCGACGGCAAGAAGGGACAACGCATCTTCCTGACGATCGACGACCGCCGCCTGGATGGCCGCCTCGACACGGTCTTGCAAGTTTGCGGTCCTGACGGCCGCGTCCTGGCTGAGACGCGACGTGAGGGGGTGACGGCCCCTTTCTTGGAGGTTTCGTTGCCGGTGGACGGGGCCTATTGCGTCAAGGTACGCGACGGCGTTTACAATGGCGGGCCGGATTTCGTCTATCGCCTGCTGGTCGCCGACGGACCTCCCCCGCCCACGGCCTCGTGGGACTTCTTGCCGAATTCGGTGGAAGCCGGCGCGCCGACGTTCGACTCGTCGGCTCTCGCCGAAGTTGAACCCAATGATCTGGAACGTCCCCAGGCGGTCACGCTTCCGGTCGAGATGTCAGGCGTTTTCGCGGCCCCGGGCGACTTTGACGTCTTTCGCTTCGACGCCAAGAAGGGACAAGTGTGGTGGCTCGAAGTTTGGGGCGAACGCCTCGGTAAACCGACCGACGCCTCGTTCGTCGTCCAGAGAGTCCCCGCCAATGGGCCTCCCGTGGAGGTCGCCGCGGCCGACGACACCGCCGACCCTTCGAGCTTGCCGCGCTTCGCCTCACACACCGTTGATCCCACATTGCGCTGGGTCGTCCCCGAAGATGGGACTTACCAAGTCGTCCTCTTCGACCTTTTCGGGTCGCGGCGCGGCGGGCCGGAACTCGCCTATCGCTTTCAGGTCCGCGCGGAGCGTCCCGACTTTCAACTCTTCCTGGTCCCCGCCAATCCGGCACTTCCGGGGGGGACAACGGTCCGATCGGGCGGACGCGCCTTGGCCTTCGCGCAGGTCAGGCGCCTTGATGGTTATGCCAACCCGATTCGGGTCGAGCCGGTCGAATTGCCGGCGGGCCTGACGTGCGAGCCGGTCGTGATCGGTCCCGGACAAACGAGTGCGCCTCTCGTGCTGACGGCCTCCTCGAACGCACCGCTGGGTGAAGGGAACCTACGCGTTTTGGGGACGGGCCTTTCCTCCGGGCGCAAGGAGGCCCTGTTCGACGGTACAAGGGCAGGCCCGGAGATCGTCCACGAGGCGAGACCGGGACAGATCAACGGCCCGGTCGACCCGGCGATCCAGCCGCCGCCCCCGGCGCCGGCCCGCTTGACGCGGTCGTTCGTCGTCTCGGTCCGTGAAGGGGCCCCCTTCCAACTGGAGGCCGGACCGACCGAGTTGTGGCTCGCCCAGGGGGAGTCGGGCATGATCCAGGTGAGCGTCACGCGCCGCGAGGGCTTCACGGAAGCGGTCAACCTGAGCCTGCCGGACTTGCCCGCGAAGGTCACGGCGAACGCGGCTTCGATCGCCAAGGACGCGAACCAGGGCACCATCACGATCAGTGTCGCCAAAGACGCGCCACCGGGCCTTTACGCGCTCGTGACGCGCGGCTCGGGCCCCTTCCCGTTCAGCAAGGACCCCAACGCCAAGTCCAAGCCGAACATCAACGTCACGGAACCGGCGAACGTCGTCTTGCTGAACGTCCGGAAGTGAGCCGGCGCGAACCTCGGGCCGACGGCGATGGTCCAATCTCGCGGAAAGACGCGGGGTGGCCGGTTGCCGACCGTGCGCGTCTTCCGGCATAATCCTCTCTCCGTCTTTCTTCCATGCGGCCCTAGCTCAACGGCAGAGCAGGGGACTCATCAACAAATGGTGGCGCCGGCGGGCGACCGCCGGACGCGATCCGGGTGAATTGCGGGAAACCTAAACCAAGTCGGCGAGTTTTCACCGATCGCGGCAGGGCGATCCGCAGCCAAGCCTGGCCGGGCTAACGGTGGCCGGGAAGGTCCAGAGACTAGCGGGGTGAGACCCAAACGATAATCCCCGCCGACGAGCGCCCGGCCTCTCGGGCCCAACGCCGTCCGAGAGGGTGAGATAGTCCGAGCCTCGGGGAAACCCGAGGGCCCCTCGAATCCCTTGGTTGCAGGTTCGAATCCTGCGGGCCGCACTCCTGAAATCATGCCGAAACGCTGACCTCACGATGGACCGCGCACCTGGCCGATCCTCAAACGCCGATCGCATCGCCTGGGCGCTGGCCCTTCTGGTTTGCGTCGTCCATGGCGTCGGCGTCTGGCTGGGCATGGGCGGTTGGTCAAGCCTGACCAGCCCCTGGCCCATGCCGAGCGACGACCACCCCATGCACTTACATAGCGCCGTCGCCTTGCGCGGCACGCTCTGGAAACAAGGCTTCAGCGCGACCTACGATCCAAGCTTCATGGCGGGCTATCCCTTGAGCGTGGTCTCCGACCAGTCGGGCACGCCCTATCAGCTCGCGGTGTCGCTTTTCGGCTTCAACCGGCCGGCGGTGGCATACAAGGCGTGCGTTTTCCTCTTCACCAGCTTGGGGCCCTTCTTGGTGCTCCTCGCGGTCCGCGCCTGCGGTGGCCGGGGAGAAGCGGCCTTCATGGCGGTCTTGCTCGACGTGCTTTACCTCTGGACCGACTTCCCGATCAACTACGCCCGCTTCGGCATGATGACCTACCTGCTGGGCGTGCCGGTCGCCCTTGTCGCCACCATGAGCGCCTGCTCGTTCCTCGATGAAGGAGGCGGCCGGCGCTGGCTCAGCGCGGCGGCCTTGATCGCGCTCACCATGTTCACACACCTTCTGACGCTGATGGTGTTGGTCCCTGCCGTCTTACTGGCCTATCTGGGAAGATGCACTCGTCGTGACCAGGGCTTTCCGCTTTCGCGGCATCTTGGCGTTTGGTCGTGGGCGATTGTGGGACCGCTCGTCAACGCCTGGTGGCTCTGGCCCTGGTGGGCCCTCGCGAACACGCAAGACGCCGTCGCGCCGGCCTTCTTCAATTCCGACGAATCGGTCCTGGGCCGTTTGGCCAAGATCGTGCTGGTGGACCCGCCCATCCTCGCGGTGCTCTGGGCGGCCTTCCTGCCGGGACTCGTCGCGCTGACGGCCCGCGCACCGACGAAGGGTCTGGGCTTGATCGGGTTCCTGAGCGCGGGACTCGGCTGGGGCTATCTCGCGGCGGCGTCCCCTTCGCTCGACTTCCTCCAGCCGGGTCGTCACACTTATGCGCTCTACACGGGCGCTTGCCTGGCCGCCGGCCTGAGTTGGGCCACCGTCGCCGACCTGCTCCGCGCGGAACGGAAAGGTCTCGACTGGCTCCTCGCGTTCGGGCTCCTGGTCATGGGCCTGCGCATCTTCACCATGCCCGTGCGCGAGACCGTCCGCACGAAGCTCGACACCGAGAAACCCTTCCTGATGAGCGAGCCCACGCCCCGCTTGCGCTGGCTGGTCGATCGCGTGAAACAGCACTTCAGGTCGGGCGATCGGGTCTTCTACGAGGAAGGGGGCAAGGCGCGACCGGGCCTGCCCGACGTCTTCGGTTCGCATCGCTATGGGGGCCTCTTGCCCTTCTTGACGGGCGTCGAAGTGATCGGTGGGCCTTTCTTACATGTTCTCGTGAAGGCCAATCACGTTCAGTTCGGCGAGGGAAAGCTCATCGGCCGCGACAACTGGACACGCGCCGATTTTGTTGAACTGGCGGCCATTTACCGACCACAAGGGATCATCTGCTGGAGTCCCCGGGCCCGGGCCTTCTGTCGCGAGAACCCCGACCTGGTGGAGGTCTTGGAAGACGAGGAGCTTCAGTTGATCGGTCGGGTGAAGGGGTTTGAGGGGGCCGCGATCTCTGGGAAGGCCACCGTACGCGCCGAGCCGGGACGCCTGGTGATCGAAGACGCCCAGCCCGGCCTTGACGGTCAGGTCGTTCTACGCTATCACTTCGACCCGCATCTCAAGAGCGTGCCCCCCGTCCGCATGGGACCCAGGCCGCAGGGACGCGACCCTGTACCCATGATCGGGTTCGAGCCCGGACCCGAACGGACCGAGATCGTCCTCGACCTAAGACCCTGACGGGCCGCCCCCACCCGCCGGACGTTCGGACGGACCCAGCCTCCATGGAAGGAGACCAACGTGCCGCCTGAGACCCCGGTCCCTTCCCCGGACTTCGACCGCCACTTCCGGCGCGCCGTTTGGGTCGCGCTCATCTTGACGGTCATCGGCGGCGGCCTCGTCTATTCCTGGAAGGCCCAAGACGACCGCAGCGCCTTCGTGCGCTGGCGGCACCAGGTCTTGCAGCTATTTGACGGCGTGAACATCTACGAGAAGATGGCCTTCCCGAACCCGCCGATCATGCCGATCGCGCTCTACCCGCTCATGTCCCTGCCCAAGGTGCCCGGGGCGGTCGCGTGGTACTTCATCAAGGCCGCGATGATGGCGGTCTCGGCCGTGGTCCTCTTCCGGATGGTCCGGCGGGAGGAGCGTCCGTTACGCTCGTACATTCAAGCCGCCATCTTGCTGTTGAGTTTCCGGCCGATCCTGAGCGACCTGCACCACGGGAACATCAACCTCCTCATCCTGTTTCTCGTCGTCCTCACGCTGTATTCCTGGCGGAACGGAAAGGACGCCCTCGCGGGGGTCTTTCTCGCCCTGGCCATCAGCTTCAAGGTGACGCCCGGCCTCTTTCTGCCTTACTTCGCCTACAAACGCCAGTGGCGGACCGTGGGGGCGACCCTCGTGGGCCTGGCCCTTTGCCTCGTGGTCATCCCCGGGGGAGTGCTGGGTCAAGAATTCAACGGCGAATGCCTTCAATCTTGGTTTCATCATATCGTCAGCCCTTACGTCACTCGGGCCGAGGTGAAAGGCCCGGCGGAAATCAACCAGTCGTTGAGCGCCGTCTTGACCCGCCTGCTCGCCGACGTGCCTTCCGGCGGCGGTCGCTACGACTCCCATTTTCAGGTCAACATCGTGTCTTGGAACAAAGAGACTGTTGGCCTGATGGTCAAGGCGACCATGGTCGGCCTGGTGGGCCTTCTGGGCCTCTTCTGCCGGACACCGACCAAAGACCGCTTCGACCCCCGCCTTCTCGGCGAGTTCTCTCTCGTCGTCCTGACGATGCTCTTCGCCTCCGAACGAAGCTGGAAACACCACTATGTTACCTTGTTGTTGCCTTACACCTATTTAGCCTATCGCGTGTTCATGCCTGATTGGGGGGACCGGAGGCGTTGGGTCCTGGCGGGGTCCTTGATCCTCTCGGCGCTCATGATGGTGGCGACGTCCACCGAAGTCGGCGGTCTCTTCCACGATGGTCAGGGACACGAGTTGGCCCAGGCTTACGGGCTCTTCTGTTGGTCCGGCATGGTCCTTTACGTGGCCACCGCCGCCTGTTTGGTGGGCGAGCGCGACCGCGAATGGGTCCCGATTCAGGACGTCAGGCCGCTCGTCGATCGCGCGCACGTCGGGCCGCCGTCTCCTCATCTCCGGCCGGGGCCCAGCGTCTTGGCCGGGCCTCGGCAACTCGGCGAGGCATTGGACGTCTGATCTCCGTTTCCATCGCGGGCCGCTCGGTCCGTGCTTCCCTTCTCTTCGTCCTTCCGGGTGGCGGCGGCCCCTTTCTTCCCGGCCGCCGGAAACGCTTCCCGGTCCGTTTCGCTCCGGCCAAGGAGGGCCCATGATGCGGTCGAATTCCCAGTCCAGGCGCCGGGCGTCCCAGGCCCGACCCGGCGCGGAGATTTTGGAAAAACGCGAAGTGCTGACCGGCGGCGCCGGCAATACGATCGCGCTGGTCCCCAAGGCGATCGCGGCGCCCGGTGGTACTACCACCGTGGACGTGAAGGTGGACCCCACTCTCTTCAAGTTCAACAAGCAGGGGAAACTCCTGCTGGGCATCGACGTCGCGCCGCAAAGCGGTTCGACCGTGACCCCCAAGATCAAGAGCGTGACCCTCATCGAATCGGGACCGGGCATCCGCGCGACGACTGCCCGGGCGCAATTGACGCGCGCTCCCGGCAGTAAGGCGGTCTTGGTGCCGATCCAGTGGCATGGCGCCAAGACCACGGGCCACGTGATCACGGTGCGCGCCACGGTCGCGGGCGACAAGGCGACGGCCGGGAACTTCCTGGTCGGTTACTACCTTCCCGGCGACATCAACGGCACGGGGGTGGTCAACCAGGCCGCCATCAAGGCGATCAAGAAGCAAAACGGCATGACGGCCAACAACACCAATTACCAGTTCGACGCCGACGCCAACCGCGACGGCAAGGTGGACTCGACCGACATTTCGCTTGCGCAGCAAAACCTGGGCACGGCCACGGTCGTCTCACCCGTGGTGACCGCCAACCTCGAACCGGCGGCGATCACCAACGGCCAGCGGAGCACGGACAAGGCGACCGTCGCCTTCACCGGGATCGCGACCCCGGGCGCGTCGATCTCTTACACCGAAGTGAGCAACAAGGTGCCCCCGGTGGCCACGACGGTGGACAACACAGGCGCGTATTCGCTCCAAGTGCCGCTCGGCGTCGGCGTGAACACGTTCCAGGTCACGACCAACGACGCCTTTGGCCAGAGCATCAGCGGGCAACTCACGCCCGTGAATCGGACCGCCTAACACGCAAGGGCCGCTGGGGGTCGCGGGTGCGTCGCGAGCCACGCGCATTCGCAAGGGACCAGGCGGCCCTACGCATCTTCAAGGCGCGGTGCGTGTCGGTAACGCGATCCGCGCTTGGGGTCGTCCTCACGTCCCCGCTCGGACGGGCCCACGGGTGTTGCCCGGGGCCATCGTCTCGCGCCTTGTCGCGAGGACCCATCGCGGCCAATCACGCGTTGCGTGGCCGACCCAATCGTGGGCCGCGTTCGGGTCCTTCGTGGTCTTCCCCCAGCGCACACCTTGCCAAAAGTGCTCGCCCTCGCGACGGTCGCGTTGGGATGTCAAGCCTTCTTGGCCAGCGCGAGGCGACTCAATTCGGGCTGAAATCGAGGGAGCGCACGAGTTCTCGGCCCAACGGGTCCTTGAGGAACTTGCCGTGGCAGGCCGCGCAGAGGTCGAAGCGGAAACCCTTGAACGCTGGGGCACCCACTTCGGAGCACGAACAACCTTCGTCGTGGCGTAGGAGCTCGGAAATGGCTTCCATGTGATCGTCGTCCAGGTCTTCCTCCGTGATCTGGTTGGGGTCGAAGCCCGCATAGGCGCTGATCTTTACGACGTAGCGCGGGTCGCTCGACGCGGTCAGGTCCTTGCCGCACAGATCACACGTGTAATGAACCATCAGCGTTCATCCTCCGTTGGGGACCGGTCGGACCAACCGGATTGAAAAAGCAATGGGTCGATTCTATCGCGGGCTTTCCGGGCGGTCCAAGCCCGATTGGCCCTTTTTTCGCGCCTTTCCACAAGCGATGTGGCGGCGTGTTTCCTTCCGTGGACGGTCCTCAACGCATGATGGGGCCTCCCGGTTTAGCCAACCCGCGCGATCACGCACTTGAGATAGTCCGTCTCCAGGCAGGAGGCGGCCACGGGATGGTCGGCCGCCTGTCCTCGTTGCTCAAGGACCTGGATGTTCCGGCCCGACAACTCCTCAACACGCCCGAGCATTGCCAGGAAGAGCCCGCGATCGACGAGGCCCGAGCATGAGCAAGTCGCCAGCACGCCGTGGGGTTCGAGCACGCCCAGCGCCGCGCGGTTCAGGCGTGTGTATCCGTTGAGGGCATCGTCGAGTCCAGCGGCATCGCGCGCGAACTTGGGCGGGTCGACCACCACGAGACCGAAACGCTCGCCATTGGCTCGAAGACGTTCCAATCTTGTGAGAACGTCGTCCACTTCGAACGTTGCGGCGGCGAGGCCGTTGCGCTCGGCGTTGCGCCTGGCCGATTCGATTGCCTTCGCGGAAGCGTCGATACCGAGGGTCTCCGCGGCCTGTCCGTGCCGCAGCCCGGTCAAACTGAAACCGCCGGTGTAACAGTGGAGGTCGAGCATTCGGCGTCCGGTCGCATACGAGGCCACGGCGAGGCGGTTGTCACGTTGGTCCAGGTAGCATCCCGTCTTCTGCCCAGCGGTCAAGTCCACTTCCCAACGCAGGCCGTGTTCCCAGACCTGCACGGGACCGTCGGGAGCATCACCACGCGCCAGGCCAGGGACGATATCAAGGCCCTCCCGCTTGGCGATCGACCGCTCACCTCGCACGATAACGCCCGTGGGGTGGACCTCGTCCACGAGTGCGTCGAGCAGGACCTCGCGGTGTTCGTACAAGGCCCGGCTTGTGATCTGCACCACCAGCCAACGATCGTATTGATCGACGGTCAGACCCGAGAGCCGGTCTCCTTCGCTGAAGACAAGGCGACGCGGCCCGTCAATCCTCAGCACCTCGCGACGCAGGCGCACGGCCTCGGCGATCCGGGAGCGCCAGAAGGCCTGGTCAAGAGGTGCGTCGTGCCACTGATAGAGTCGGACGCGGATCGCGCCGGCCGGGTTGACCAAGCCGCGTCCAACGAATTGGCCCTCATGGCTGACGACGCGGACCTCGGTCCCAGGGGGAACGTCGTCTCCCCCGCGCGCGATTGAGCCGGCGAAGACCCAGGGGTGTCCCGCGAAGAAGGGGCGGGCCTTCCGTGGTCTCAGGGTGATGACGGGAAGCGACAGAGCCATCGGGTCCTCATTCCGAATCCAAGGCGTCACTCATTGGGAGGCACGAGTGTCGACAGCGTAGGTCTCTTGAGTGACGAATCAGCAAGCCCAACCCAGGGTCAGTTGTGGGCGGCCCATGCGTGGTCTGCCCGACTGTGCGAATCAGCAAGGGAAGACCTCCCGCAACGGTGGTCCCGTTTGTTCGGGCCGTTCAAAGAAACGCCAAGAGAGAAGCGACGTTCTGATCCCGGAGGTAGTCCGCCAAGGTCTTCGTGCCTTCGCTCTTTCCATCCCAGAGGAGCACCACGAGGTCCGACTTCAAGCAAAAGTAGGAGTCGCGTTGCGAAGGCCCCGTCATGCCCTTGGGGATCGGCTCGACGCGGGCGTCCAAGAAGGCCAGTTTGCCGCGTTGGATGAGGTCCCTCAATTGGGGATCACAGTCGAAGCGATGGTATCTGACCCCGACGATGCGTTGGCCGTGTTCGACGAGGAACCTAGCGGCGGCGACGTCGGCGTCTCCGACCGTCCAAACGAGCCAGAGTTTCCTGGGGAAAGATAAGGGTGCAGGGCGACTTCGATCCTGCGGCGTAGGGGCGCCTCGTCGGCGATGGAGGAGCCAGTCACCGTGATGGTCAACCGATGGTGGGGGTCCACCACCGCCAGTGCCGGTCCGCCGGTGCCCTTCAATTCGTACCTAGCCAGCGTCTGACGAATCGCTTCGGTCAGCCTCCTCCGGAACGCGCCCGGGTCCAGGGCCGAGTACTCATGGACGCGGTGTGTGATCAGGTCGAATGGAAGCGACCTGATGTCCTGACCGATGAGGATCGTGGGTTTCCCCAGGGCCATAGCGTAACCGGTCTCCCACATCACGTTCGGGTTGTGTCCGGTGACGTCGGCCACACAGAAGGCGGCCTCGTTCAACCCAACGAGGATGTCGTCGGTGATCTTCCCCGCGGAATGCACGTCACGCAGCCAGATCGGTGCCAAGGGCGATTGCGGCAGCGCGGCGACCGCGGCCAGCTTGATGACCTCCAGGACAGGCGTGAACGAGTCGGCGAAGGGCATCATGATGAAGAACTGCAAGGTCTCGCCTCCGACTTCTCGTGAGGCCGTGGCGGCCCGAGATTGCCCACGCCATGTTATCGTGTTTCAACCTGGAGTTGACCACACGGCGGAGAAGAGGGCGCAGGGCACGCCCCTTGTTCGCGTTCAAGACATCGGCGTTCGTCTTCAAATATGGATCGATTCGGGACGAGTGGCGACCGAGTAGGCCCCCAGAGCTAACGAATGGGACTGTCAGGCTGCCCAACCTCAACGACCACAAGGTCGGGTGGACTTGCCTTCGACAGATGGCCGATTGTCGACCCGTGGTCTCAGGGAGATGGTCGGGATTCCAGGGGGCATCAGGCCCGACATTCCACCTCAGGGCGACCCATCAAGCCCGGCTCGCCGCTTCGACCTCGGCGAGATAGGCCAGGGTCCGGTCGAGCTGGCTCCGGAGATGTCGGACGCGGAGCAAGCTCCGGACGCGACAGAGCAACTCGGCCTTGTTCACGGGCTTGGTCAAGAAGTCGTCGGTGCCGCACTGGACGCCCCGCTCGAAGTCGGCCGGCTCGTTCAGGGCCGTCACCATGAGTACCAAAGTGTCCCGAGTGTCGGGATTGGCGCGCAATTTTCGACAAACCTCGAAGCCGGATAGCCGAGGCATCATGATGTCGAGCAAGACCAGGTCCGGACGCGCCCGTTCGATGACGCGAAGCGTTTCCTCGCCATCCGATGCCGTCAGGACCCGGCAATCGACGTCGCTGAGATAGGCCTCGAGCAACTCGACGTTCTGCGGGTTGTCGTCGGCGATCAAGACGACCGGATTTTCGGTTTCAGGCGCGACCATGCACGAAGACCCGCGAGGACCATCCCGGCTCGTGACGGCGACAGGCCGTCAACTCGTCCCAAGAGATTCTAACCGACGCCCGGCCCGGCAGGAATCGCAATCCGAACCCGCTCCAGGGCCCCTTCGGCCGCTTGCCCCCACGCAAACCGGATGTAAAATTGAAGATAAGACGGGGCCCTGCGTCCATCATCGTTCGTTTTTGATCAGCTCCGTCAATTCTGGCCACGTCGGGAGGACCGGCAGTGCCACTTCGATCCATTGACAAACAGCTTGTGGACCGTTGTTTGAACCACGAGCCTCGGGCTTGGAACGATTTCGTCGATCGTTACATGGGCCTGATTTACCACGTGATCCATCACGTGAGTCACGCCCGAAGTCTCGTCCTCAGCGAGGAGGACATTGAGGACATCGCGGCCGAGGTCTTCCTGGCGATCGTGGACGACGATTACGCCATCTTACGTCGATTCGCGGGCAAGAGTTCCCTGCCCACATACCTGACGGTGATCAGTCGGCGGGTCTGCGTCAAGGAGGTCGTCAAGCGGCAGCGGAACGCCAAGTTGGGACACGCGACCGCCCACAGGGCGGCGACCGACGAAGGCGACTCCGCGTCCGATGTCGAGCCCCTGATGGCGGCCGAGGAAGTCCAGCGAATCCTCGACGACCTGCCCGACCGTGAAGCCCAAGTGATCCGCCTTTATCATCTTAAGTCGCTCAACTACCGTCAGATCGGCAAGCAACTTGGCATTCCCGAGAACTCGGTCGGGCCCATCCTCGCCAAGGCCCGCGATCTGGCCCGTAAGACCGCCACTCAGCGACGATAACAGGGCGCCCGCTTCGACCTCAAGGACAAGCGGGTGCCTCTTGATGGATCAATGGCGGCCGGCTCGCCATTCCGGTTCGACAATTATGGACCCGTCTTCGCCCGGGGCCCGAGGCAGCGTATCGCCGAGGAGGGGCCCGTTGGCCCTCGCCGGGACTGGTTCCATCAACGCTCTCTGGACCGAGCGCCCGCCCGTCGAGGAGACTGACACGGGCTCGCCCAAACGCACGCCCGACGGCGGCGGCGGCAGCGAATCGCGGACCGAAGAGGACGAGGCCGAAGGAGGGGCCTCGCCTGCGGCGCTCAGCACGGCCCGAAGGTCCTGGTGCTTCGAACCGGGCTTCTCGGGCAGCGTGAAGAGCATCTTCTGCTTCGGGCCGTCGAAGCCCGCGTTGAGCCGCACCGTCTGGAACTTCACGGTGAAGTCCACCTGCTCGCTCGGCCAGATCATCTGAAAGCTGCCGGGGAGCTCCAGCGTGTTCGTCTCTCCGCCTTGTCCGGTGATCGCGTAGGGCTCGTACTTCTTCACCACGGCCCGGGCGACCAGGTCCTTGCGACCTGACTTATCAAGCTGATAAAGACGATGCTCGGCGATCCGACGATTCAAACCGCTGATGATCGTCTCTTTCAAAGCGATGGCCCCATCGGGCCCTTGCCGACGCTGCTCGATCACCGCGTCGCCGTTCTCGTCCCGCACGCGGACCCCTTCGCGGCCCGGCTCGGGCAGCGGCGCCAGGCCCATCGCCTCCATGAGCCAGTCGGGCTGATAAAGCGCCGAGAGCGGTATCGCGCCCGTCTCGTCGTACGAGCATGTGTAGACGTCCGCATTGCCGAACGTGTCGGGCGACCAGAGCCAGAAGCGGTCGTTATTGGAGCCGATGTCGAAGCGGTCGCCTTGCATCGTGGGCCGCAAGACGAGTCGGAAGTTCCGCGTGCCCGGCTCCGCGTAGACGTTGCCCCGCAAGACGCCCCCGGGCAAGAGGCGCGATCTCCCGCCTTGCCCCGGCTTGAACGTGACGGCCGGCTCCGCCTCGAAGCTCGTCACACGCATCGCGTCGCGGTTGTGGGCCGCGACCACCTCTTGAACGTCGAACGGCAAGGTCGGCGCCGTCGGTGTGGCCCGCCTCGTGTTCAAGGCGAAGTTCGAGCGACAACCACTGGCCGCGGCCACGGTCCCAAGGAGAAAGAGTAAGGCGACGCGGCGGGCGAGCTTCACGCGGACCTCCCAGCGTTCGCGGCCGTCCTCTGGGGAAGGCCCGCTTACCGAGACGACATGCGAATCCGAGACCGAAGGTCGCGATGGGGACGGCGTGATGGGAAGGCCACCCTAGCACCCTTCGCGATCCGGAACAAGGCGAGTCGCCCAGCCCGGCCAGTCGTCGCACCCACTTTCTTGGCCGTTTCCCGGCCCTTTTCTTGTCCGGACGGGCCCTGGTTCCCGATGAGTCGGACGAGGACCGCCCTTCGACGCGAGACGAAACACCCAGGCAGGCGCAACCAAGAGACCGAACCATGTGGTCCGCCCCTTCATCACGACTTCGGCTCGCCGGCCCTTCAATCTTGAAGGAACTTCTCCAGGGCGTCGAAGCCGCGTTCGAGTTGCTCCAAGGCCGCCGCGAACGAGAGCCGCGCGTAACCCTCGGCGCCGAAGGCCGAACCCATTACCAAGGCCACATGGGCCTGACTCAACGCCTCCAAACAGAAGGAGGTCGAGTCTGTCACCACCTTGCCGCCGATCGTCCGGCCAAAGTGTGCCGAGACGTTCATGAAAACATAAAAGGCCCCACCCGGCTCAAGGCAGGTCACGCCCGGCAGGCCCCGGACGCGACCCAGGACATACGCCCTACGACGGGCGAACTCCTCGCGCATCGCCCCGACCGCCTCTCGCGGCCCGGTGATCGCCTCAAGAGCGGCCCACTGGCTGATCGAGCAGGGGTTGCTCGTCTCTTGACTCTGCAAGTCTCCGATGAACTTCGAGACCCCCGCCGGGGCGACCGACCAACCAATCCGCCAGCCCGTCATGGCATAGGTCTTGCTCACCCCCGAGACCGTGATCGTCCGGTCGGCCAGCCCCGGCCGCAACGTCGCGAAACAGGTCGGCCGGGCCTCGTCGTAGGTCAACTCCTCATAGATCTCGTCGGAAAGGACACCCAAGTCGTGCTCCAGGACCACGTCGGCCAGGGCCTCCAACTCGCGCCGCTCGTAAACCACGCCGGTCGGATTGGATGGACTGTTGATCATCAGCAACCGTGTATGGGGCATCAGATGTGCCCGAAGTTTCTCAGGTGTCAACTTGAAGCCTTCGGCCTCGGTCGTCTCCACGACCACGGGCGAGGCGCCGGTCAACTTCACCAGGTCGGAATAACTCACCCAGTAGGGACTGGGAATGATGACCTCGTCGCCAGGCCCCGTGACGGCCATGAGGGCGTTGTGGAGCGCGTGCTTGGCGCCGTTGGAGACGACCACATGTTCGGCCCGGGTGGGCAGCCCGTGCCGCCTCGAATAATGATCGGCGATGGCCTGTCGAAGTTCGGCGATACCGGCTGCCGGCGTATAGTGGGTCTGGCCCGACCGCAGGGCCCTGATCGCGGCCTGCTGGATGTTCTCGGGGGTGGGAAAGTCCGGCTCGCCCAAGGCGAAGTCGAGCACATCCACCCCTTCGGTCCTGAGGCGCCTGGCCGCGGCGGCCATCGCCAAGGTGGCCGAGGGGGCGATCAGGTTGGACCGTTCCGCCAGAGAGAGGGCCAGGGCCATGAGCGAAGACTCCCGGAAAAACGGTCCCGACGCCCCTCGCCGGGCACCCACGCCGGGGTCGAGCCGGCACGTCACACCGAGTGTAACAACTTCAAGGCGCCGCGTCCTGTCCCACGCGCTCGGTCGCCGGGTCCTGATTGACACTGCGCGACTCCCCCCCGACGAGCGCACTCCCGAAGGGACGACCCAGCCGCCCGGTCGCCGCATATCACGGGAGGCATGGCCTTTATGTGTCTCTTTTGCCCAAACTCGTCATTTTTCTTGAAGACTGGGGCGGCGCGTCATAATATGGTCAAGAGCGGCAGAGCTTGCTGGTCCCTGGTAGGAGGCGGGGACGTCTCGCCGGAGCATCTTCCACTGATGGGCTGCGATCGCGGCGGCGAGTCACGGGGGAGCATCGACGATGCGGCGGGTGGTTGTCACCGGGATTGGAGTGGTCTCGCCCAACGGCCTGGGACGAGAGGCGTTCGCCGAAGCGATCGCCGAGGGCCGATCGGGCGTCTCACGGATCGAGAGCTTCGACACGTCGGGTCAAACTGTGACCATCGCG
Source organism: uncultured Isosphaeraceae bacterium (assembly GCA_937858365.1). Classification (GTDB taxonomy): domain Bacteria; phylum Planctomycetota; class Planctomycetia; order Isosphaerales; family Isosphaeraceae; genus CALLYK01. The sequence continues at coordinate 16,954 of CALLYK010000214.1, forward strand.
GGTGAGGTCAAGGACTTCAATGTCTTGCCTTACCTGGGCGAACATCGCAAGAACGCCAAGGTGATGAGTCGCGCGGTCAAGTTCGCAGTCGGCGCCTCGGCGATGGCCATGAAAGACGCCGACCTCTCGGGCGACCGCCTTGACCCCGAGCGCTTCGGCATCTGCATGGGGACCGGGATAACGCCGATGGACATCGGCGAACTCGCCGGCCCGATCGGCAAGGCCCTGGGTGCCGACGGCTCGTTCAACACGGGCCGCTTCGCCCAGGCCCAAAGCGAGACGATCTTCCCGCTTTGGCTCTTGAAGCACCTGCCCAACATGGCGGCGGCGCACATCTCGATCCTGCACCATGCGATGGGACCCAACAACACGATCGTGACCGCCTGCGCGGCCGGCACCCAAGCCGTGGGAGAGGCCTTCCGCCTGATCTCCCGAGGTGACGCCGACGTGATGCTGGCCGGTGGGTGTGATAGCCGCCTCGACCCGCTTCTTTTCGTCGCCTACCAGGCGATGAGCGCCGTCAGCCTCTCCCAGCGCCCACCTCAAGAAGTCTCGCGTCCGTTCGACGCCGAACGTGACGGGTTCGTGATCGGCGAGGGGGCCGCCATCCTGGTCCTGGAGAGCCTTCAACGGGCCAAGCGCCGGAAGGCCCGGATCTACGCCGAGGTGACGGGCTACGGCTCCTCGTTCGACGCATTCGGACTGACCCGCCCCGAACCCGACGGCAAAGGCGCGGCCATTTCCATCCGGGCCGCTTTGCGAGAGGCCCGCGTGAACCCCGAGGACGTCGATTACATCAACGCTCACGGCACAAGCACACGCCTCAACGACCTGATGGAAACGAACGCGGTGAAGCGGGTCTTCGGTGATTTGGCCAAAAAGGTGCCGATGAGTTCGCAGAAGTCGATGGTCGGCCACCTGATCGGCGCCTCGGGGGCCCTTGAGGCGGCCGCCACGGCCCTTTCCCTCCAGCGGGGGGTCGTCCCACCGACGATCAACCACCATGTCCGCGACCCCGATTGCGACCTCGACTACGTGCCCAACACGGCCCGGGAAATCCCCCTGCGCACGGCGATCTCGAATAGCTTCGGCTTCGGCGGCCAGAACGCGTCGCTGGTGATGTCGCGCATCTGAGGCATGGCAGCGGCCACTCTCAGCGCGCACGAACGTCACAAACCGAGCCCGGATTGTCAAAGAGCGTGAACGAAACGTCATCGTCTACGATGACGTTTTCGCATTCTTTCTTCCCTCTTTTGCCGTCCGATCGCCTTCAAATCGGTCCAGACCTCGTCCGGTTTCGGCAT
>CALLYK010000215.1 GCA_937858365.1 uncultured Isosphaeraceae bacterium
CAGGTCAGGTCACTCTTGCTCTCACTCGGCATTGTGAAACAATGATCGGCCTTGCAGTCACTCCCAGGGCCTCGTGAGGTTGGGATGGATCACGAAAACACGACGCTTTCTCGTTGGACCTCATGCCGCCGAAGGGGAGGTGATCACCGACACCGTCGTTTCGCGGGGACCTAGACCGCACCGGCCGACTCCATGGAGCGAAGGACCCATTCGTCACCCGACTTGTTGAAGACGAACCGCCAGAAGGTCCCGGATAACGAGGTCAGGTTGATGCCGCACTCGACATAAGCACGGTCCAAGCCCTCATTGAACGCGATGACCTCGATTGTCATCCGGGGCCCCGCGCCCCCCGGCACCGCGTTCCAGTCCAGTTGCCCGGCGGCGGACTTCAGGGCCTCGACGAGGTCCACTTTTCGGGCCGCGATCGTCGGGGCGAGCTCGCGCCCTTCGGGGTAGACCGCCGGGTCTCGGAACAGCCTCTCGTCGCGCGGGTCTCCCAAGAGGTCCAGCCAGTAGCGAGCGGCAGAACCGACGCGCTCATCTTCTATGAGTCGTAACATCGCCGGGCGAAAATGCTCTTGGTGCTGAAAGAGATGGCCGAACAAGCTCGCGTCTCGGCTGGACCATTCGTACGTGGCGAGGACCTCTCTCGTTCCTTTCTCAAGGTCCTCGCCCGTGCGTAACCACAGGCCGAACGCCTCGCGACGATTCAGGACGGCCACCAGGGCGACCTCGGAGTCGGCCGGTCGTCGACCCTCGTCGTCGAACAGTTCGTCGTCCTCCCGCCCGCGTCTCAGCTCGTACGACAGCGTCTCCGTCCTGTACCCGTCTTTCTCTAATTTCACGCGGAAGGCACGGCCGTGAATCGGGACCTTCACCAGGTAGCGACCGCGTTCGTCGCTCGTGGTGACCCCAAGAGGTCGCTTATCGTCGCCGCCCTTGTTCCATTCGACCCGGACACCGACCCCGGCGACCGCTCGCCCCAAAACGTCAACGATCCGTCCGGACACCTCCTGCGACTCAACCGCTTCCCGTTCGGTCCACAAACCACCGTTGTCGCTCGGCGGGACCGAGTCGCTCGGCGGTCGACTCGGCGCGAATGTTGCGAGTACCAAAGAAGTGAGCGTAAGACACATCATTTTGACTCGTGTCATGTCCGGAGAGCTCCAGCAAACAGGGCGACGATCGATATCACGTAGCTCAAGTATATCAGGATGATTTTTCTCTTTCATTCCGTTCCGGCGCCCGGGCCGTCGGGACCTCCCCCGCGATCCCGCAATCGAAGCGGCCCGCGTAAGTGAGGTAACCGATCATCCCCGCGGCCTGGACACAGCCCGACAAGACATGCAGGCCGCCGTCGAGAAAGGTCGCCGGCCAGGTCTGCACCATCAGGTAGGCGGCCCAGGACGGCGCTCGCGCTGGCGAAGGCCGGGTCGTCCCCTTCCAATCCGCTCGCTTCGGCCATTGGTTTCGACGACCTCGGTCCTCGCGACGCTCGGGTTCATGGCCGTGGAGAGCGCGGCGGCGATCTTGATGGATGAGGGACTTCGGGGAGGGCCCGCATTCTAGTCGAACACGCGGGGACCGAGAAGAGGACCGCGCTTCAAGCCGGCGCCTTCATGTTCGTGAGCGACGACGGGCCACGAAAGCAAAACCGAGTCCTCTTGGAAGGTACCCGACTCGTCACGGCTCGGTCCCGACGGCCCTTTGGCATGATTTCTGACGCACGGCCCCGCGACAGGGCGCGACTTTCCGGACGATACGTGTGAGTTTTGCGGTGAACTTCCCGCTTCGGTATGCTGGGACTCTGAGATCCACAAAGTAAGCGCGGCGACGAGGCCGCACGGTGCGCGGAAGGGACCGCGCCCCCGTCGCTGGTCTTCATGGAGATAGATGAACATGATGATTCGATTTCGCCCTGGGCGATCGTCGGCCTCGCGTACGGCGAGGTCAAGCCTGGTCCCGCGGTTCGATTCCCTCGAAGGTCGGGCCCTTCCGGCCGTGATTTCCCTCGCGTCCATTCACCCCCTCAGTGATTCGATCAGCATCATGCGCTTGGGGGCCGTGAACAACCTTGTCTATTTCGCGGCGCATTACTTGGAGACTTTCGGACCGGTCTCGTCCATTTGGGAGGTTTGGCGCACCGATGGGAGTCGGTCCGGGAGTTTCGCCGTGGGCAGCGAGTTGATCGTCCTTGACGGTGACAGGTCACCACAATTCGCCGTGTATCGAGGGAACGTCTACTGGGCGGGGTCCAGCCGCATTTGGTGCTCCGACGGGACCTACGCGGGGACCCAGGCGATTTTCGGCTCGAACGCGTTGTTTCCGTTCGGTCTCCAGGTGCTCGACGATCGGCTCTACATCCGAGCGGGCAGTCTCCAAGACTCCCGGACCTTCGTGAGCGACGGCACGGCCGCCGGGACGACCGAGGTCGTCGACAACGGTCTTTGGGACCACGAACTCCCGGACGGAACGCGGCTTTTCCTGGGCCAACGGGGTGCCGACAACATCGCCGGGATCTGGCGGATCGACCCGACCACCGGGGCGTCCACCCTGGTGAGACAACTGGACGACGCCAGAGGTTCGAACTACCTCACCTCCGCGGTGGCCGGTCCCTACCTCTATTTCACCAATTACTACCCGGACCGCTCCACGGTTCGACTTTGGAGGACGGATGGCACGGACGCGGGCACGGTCCTTTTGAAAACGCTCGCGTCACCAGGCTACAACCAATTCCTCGATTTCCTCGGGGTGGGTCCGACTCTCTACTTCACGACGCGCGAAGACGCGTTGCGCGGAGACTCGAAGTCTTCTCTCTGGAAGACCGACGGCACCCCTTCCGGCACGGTCCTCGCCACGGACGTCACACCCTCGGGCGAGAGCGTCCGCGTACCGTACCTCGACGGTCCCGCCCTGTATTTCACGGGACGGGGGCGGGGACTCACGGGTAACCACTTGTGGAAGCTGGACGCGAACGGTCGGACGACGCTCTTGACCGCGGACTTTCCCCCGAACGTCGATCCCGGGGTCTCTCAGTTGAGTCTCGAGGGCCCTTCCGTCTACTTCAGCGCGAACGACTCGTTGCGTCATCAAGAACTCTGGCGGACCGACGGCAGCGCCGCAGGCACCACGTTCGTTCAGCAAATGGGGACGAGACCCGGGTATTACCACACCCCCAACTACTGGGTCCCCTGGGTCCAAGCCTATCCCCGAGTGATCGGCACCGTGCCCGCGGGTCTGGTGGTCGCCTTCCAAACCGCGGTGGAGCGCACGGACCCCGGTTTGGTTACGTTCAGCCAAGGGCCCGTGCTCCCTCCGATCGCGGACCAGTCCGTCGTGCTCTCGCGGACATTGCGTTTCACCATCCAGGCCCACAATTACGGCCCCAACCATGATGTCGGGTATTACGCGAACAGCGGCCTGCCCCGGGGCGCGTCGATCAACGCGCAAACGGGCGTTTTCACCTGGACGCCGACCCCCGATCAGGTGGGCACCTATCCGATGACCGTCATCGTCCTCGATGACGGGGGTTACTACGACCTGCAGTCGTTCACCATCAAGGTGGGCCTGAACCATCCTCCGACGATCGAGGTCCCCGCGCGACTTTGGGGGGTGAATGTCGGCAACACGCTGCGGTTCTTCGCCAAGGCCGATTCGGGGGACCCGGGTCAAGCGGTCGCGTTCAGCCTCGACCCCGACGCGCCCGCCGGCGCCCGGATCGACCCGATGACCGGCCTGTTCACCTGGACGCCCGCCGCCGGTCGGACGGGGTCTTTCCGTTTCACGATCCGCGCCATCGAAGACGCATCCCCCCCTCTGCCGGCGACGACCGAGGTGCGGGTAAACGTTGCCGCCGTTCCGCCGACACGCCTTCTTTCCGTGGTCCCGCGGAAACGCGGCGGCATCGTCGAGTCGATCGTGATCCATGCGCAAGGGATGATCAGCGCCGATTCGGTCGGAGTGCTCGACCATTATCGGTTGACCTCGGCGCGGCCCGACGGTCGCTGGGGTACGGGCGACGATTGGACGGTCCTGCCGGGCTCGGTGCGCTACGACGCGACCGCCGGGACGATCACACTGTTCCCACGGGCCCGACGCCCATTCCCCAATAAGGCCCGTCTCGTGATCCAAGGGCTGCGCGACGACTCGGGGCGACCGATCAACAGCCGACCCGCGTCGGGCGGACACGCCTGGTGGGACCTCGCCGCGGCGCGGACGCCGCGGCCACCCGTGACGTCTCCATGGTCCCGCCCCAAGCCACTCGTAAGTGCTACTGAGTGGGGGCACCCTCCGGACCATGAACGTCCTCAGACAGGATCAACAACATAAACATGATAAAATACACTGTATGAACAATGATATCATCCTGTCCGTCCCGTTCATCCTGGCACGGTCTTTCCATCTCGAAGGGTACCCTCGGCACCTTGAACGTTCTCAGACAGGATGAACAAGATTAACATGATAAAATCAACCGTATGAACCAAGAAATCCTGTCCGTCCTGTTCATCCTGTCACGGTCTTTTCCGTCTCGAAGGGTACCCTCGGGACCTTGAACGTCCTCAGACAAGATGAACAAGATTAACATGATAAAATCAATCGTATGAACCATGATCTCATCCTGTCCGCCCTGTTCATCCTGTCACAGTCTTTCCGTCTCGAAGGGACCAAGGACAAGTCCGATCAGATGGCCCTCTCGTTTTCGTTCCGTTCCGGCGCCCGGGCCGCCAGGACCTCCCCGGCGATCCCGCGATAGAAGCGGCCCGCGTAGGCGAGGTAGCCGATCATGACCGCGGCCTGGACCCAGCCCAACAAGACGTGGAGTCCGCCGTCGAGAAAGGCCACCGGCCAGGTCCGCACCATCAGGGCGGTGACCGCCCAACCGCCCACGATCGCCGGCGCGAGCACGAAGAGGTTGAGGCGATGCTCACGCTCCAAGACCTCGAGCAGGGCCGCCGCGCGGGGGTGAGGACTATCCTCACGCCGGACTCGATAGAGACGCAACTCGTACCAATACATGAACCAATAGATCAGGCCCGTGAGCACCCCTAGGGGATACCAGGCGCGCGGGTTGGTCAACTGGCTGAGCAAGAGGGCCTCGAAGAGGGTCGAGACCACATAGAGGACGTTGTGCCCCAGTTCCAGGGGCCAGCGGATGATCGTGAACGAATGGAGCACCGAGCGGAACCAGACGACCAGGATCAGGGTCACACCGCTGACGAGGTAGGGCAGGCCCGACCAGCGTCCTTCGGTGAAGATCGGTTTGGCGGCGTCGGCGAGGAAGGAGAGGGCGACACCTTGAATGATCGAAATGAGGGTAAGCTCGATGTTCATCACGAAGCCGTCGAGCTCGTGTCGCGGACCGAGCGAGTGGAGCAGCGGGTCGGGGTCGGCCCGATCAGGTTGGTTCGCCTCGATCGGGGCCGACCCGGTCGCCATGCTCAGACCTTCTCGGGGACGACGAACGGCGCTCGGTACTCTCGCTTGAGCATCGCGTTGGCCTCGCCGTCGTTCACGAACGACTCAGTGGATGGGTCGATGGCGAGTTTGCGGCCCAGGCGATAGGAGATATTGCCCAAGTGGCAGAAGGCGCTGGAGAGGTGGCCTTCCTCGATGTCGGCCGCCAGTTCGCGGTAATTGCGGGTCCGCATCGCGGCGAGGAAGTTGGCGAAGTGGTCGCCTCCGCCGGCGCCGCCGGGTCCCTTCTCCATCTTCTGGCCGAAGTAGCTTTGCCAGTGGGTGTAGCTGTCGATGACGACGATCCCCTCGCTGCCGTAGAAGATGTCACCGACCATCACGCCCTTTTCGTCGTTCGTGGGCAGGCCGCGGACCTCGAACTGGAGTTGGCAATCGTCGTATTCGAAGACGACCGACTCGGTGTTCGGTGTCTCCGCTTGGTCCTTGTAGCCGAACCGGCCGCCGCTGGCGAATACGGACTTGGGGAACTCGTTCTTGCCTAGGCCCCAGCGGGCGAGGTCCATCTGATGGATTCCTTGGTTGCCCAGGTCGCCGTTGCCCGTGTTCCAGAACCAATGCCAGTTGTAATGGAGGCGGTTCTCATTGAAGGCACGTTTCTCGGCTGGGCCGCACCAGAGGTCGTAATCCAGGCCCGGAGGCACGGCCGAATCGTCCTTGAAACCAATGGAGGGGCGCCACTTGTAGCAGAGGCCCTTGGCCGTGTGGACCTTGCCGATCTTGCCGGCCCGGATGAACTCCATCGCCTCTTGAATGCCCTTGTGGCTGCGGCATTGTGTGCCCGTCTGCACGACCCGGTCGTACTTCCGGGCGGCCTCGACCATCTTCCGGCCTTCCCACACGTTGTGACTGACCGGCTTCTCGACGTACACGTCCTTGCCGTTCTGGCAGGCCCAGATTGTCGCCAGGGAGTGCCAATGATTGGGCGTCGCGATCGAGACGGCGTCGATCTCGGGGTCTTCAAACACCCGGCGAAGGTCTTGCACGTACTTGGGGGCCTTGCCGTAGGCGGTCTCGCAGGCATCCATGGCCTTGCCCACGACGCGGCTATCGACGTCACAAATCGTCGTGATCCGGGCGTCCTTGCACTTCGTGTAGCCCTGGACATGCTCCATGCCGCGTCCCCGGACACCGATAATCGCCACGCGGATCGTGTCGTTAGGGCCGATCTTCTTGCTCGGCTTTTCGTCGGCGCGGGCCGAGAGGTTGGCGGCCGAGAGCCCTGCCGCGAGGGCGGTCGAAGTCTGAAGGAAGCGCCTGCGGTCGATGGTGTGCATCTTCGGGGGCCCCACTTGAGAGGAGGAGGATGGGCCGAATGGCGGGACGGAATCCCCACCATTCAAGACGCGCCGAAGGCCCGTGTCAAGGACGACGGACGTGGAAGGAAGTTACGCGAAGTTGCGGCAGCGGGTCGACGCGACCCCCTCTCATCCGGGCATGTCGAGACGTTTGTCCGCGGGGATTCGGCTTCTCAACGCGGCGCCGGCAACCCAATAATACGTCCCGAGCCGATGTCGCGATGGCCCTGGAGAACGCCGATGGTCAATGAGGAATTGCTGAAACTCCTGGTCTGCCCGATGGGGAAGGCCCCTTTACGACGCGACGGAGACACCCTGGTCTGCACGGCCTGCGGACCTCGCTTCGCGATCCAGGACGACATCCCCAACATGCTGATCGAGGAGGCGGAGTTGCCTCAGGGCTGTCATGGCCTGGCCGACCTACCCTGCGTGAAGGAAGGCCGGGCCAGGCTGGATTGAGATCGGCGCGGGTCATTCGGCCGCCGCGAGCGCGGCCTTGGCCGCCGCTTCGAAGGCTTCGTCGGCGTTGTGGTCCATGCCGGCGAGCGATCCCTCGATCCGCGAGAAGGCCATCGACAGGTACAACAAGCCCGCCGTCCGACCGGCCTCGGTCACCTTGCCCGTCGTCATCTCGTGGTCGAGGCGGGCCAAGGTGCATGAGGCCGAGTAGAGCGCGATCGCCGCGTCGGCGATCCGCTCATGCACATATTGCTTCTCCAGCACGTCTTCCTTGTGCTTCATGATGCAGCGTTCCACGGCCCAGGCGAACCGGGCCACCTGGTGTCCCAGGGCGTCGGCCGTAGGCCGCAAGGAGGCCGTGTTGACGGGGACCTTGGGCGCCTGGAAGAACCGTCCGACGTGATCGGCGCCGAACCTGAAGATCGCCGGCAGGGCCCGCGTCACCGACTTCACGTCGTCGAGCGTGCCCTTCAGGCCCATCCCGACGTCGCGCATGCCGACCATCGCGATAAACGACTTGAGGACCTCGTTGGCCCCTTCGCCGATCGTGTTGATCCGCGCGTCGCGCATCCAGCGCTCGTAGGGCTCATCGTTGAAATAGCCCTGCCCGCCGTGGACTTGCAGGACCTCGTAGACGCCCTGCCAGAGGTACTCGGTGGCGAAGACCTTGAGGATCGCCGTTTCGAGCATGTAGTCTTCCGCGCCTGAGTCGATCAGCGCGGCCGTTTCGTGCGTGGTGGCCTCCATCGCGTAGGCGCAGGCGGCCAGATAGGCGACCTTCTTGCGGATCGCCTCCAGAGTGGAGAGCGTCCTGCCGAACTGACGGCGCCTCAGCGCGTGCCTGGTCGCGGCGTCGAGGCACGCTTTCGCGGCCCCGGTGCAACTGGCGCCGAAGGTCGTCCGGCCGAAGTCGAGAACCGTGAGGGCGACCTTCAATCCCTTGCCGACCTCGCCGAGGACGTTTTCGCGGGGCACGCGCATGTCGTGGAAGGCGAGCTTGGCGGTGGCCGTACCGCGAATGCCGCACTTGGGCATACGCGCTTCGACGACCTCGAACCCGGGCATGTCGGGGGTCACGAGGAAGGCGGTGACCTTGGAGTCGCCCCCTTTGGGGTTGGGCGTGCGGGCCATCACCGTCAGGACGTCGGCGATCGCTCCGTTGGTGATGTAGCGCTTCGTTCCGTTGAGCACGTACGACCGGCCATCTTCGCTGGGTGTGGCGGTCGTTTGGACGTTGCCCGCGTCGGAGCCGGCTTGTTCCTCGGTGAGCGCGAAGGCGCCAAGCTTCTCTCCGGAACACAGTCCCGGGAGCCACTGGGCCTGCTGTTCGGGGGTGCCGAAGAGCAGGAGGGCCCGGATACCGATGGAGTGGTGGGCGTTGACGAAAACGGCGACGCCCGCGTCGTGGCCGCCCAGGACCTCCATGACCTTGCAATACTGCATCTGAGAGAAGCCTCGCCCGCCGAAGGAGCGGGGGGCGGTCATGCCCAAGACACCGAGTTGGGCCAGGCCATCGATCACGCTCCGGGGGATGTCGGCGTCGCGGTCGATCGCGAACGGGTCGATATGGTCGTTGGCGTATTCGCGCAGGGCCTTGACGGCGGCGTCGGCCTCGGCTTGCAGGTCGGGCGGCAGCAGCGGGTACGGAAAGATCGCCTGGGGCCGGAATTGTCCCTTGAAGAGGGCCTTGGCGAAGCCCGCTCGCTGCTCACCCGAAAACAGAAGCTCCTCGGCCTCACGCATCTGACGTTCACGTTCGGCCTCGGCCGATGGGGCGGCGGAGCGTTCCGGCGTGGATACCGACATGGAAACCTCCAGGGACGGACGGCGCGGGAGAGGGGGTCGGCGTCAGCCGACGTCGATGGACTCATTGTAACCGGCCAGGGTCCGTCGGGAAGCGAGCCGCCGGATTCCGCGACCGATCGCGTCCCGCGTATTCCCCAACCCGAAACGGGTTGTTACCCTTCACTCATCGGGTCATCACGGACAACTTCGGTCGAGCATCTCGCGCCGCGAGAGGGACGATTCCATGAACAAAGCGATCGGTTTCGGTGTGGGGATTCTGGTGGTCGTCGCCGGGTGGTCGGCCCCCGCGCGGGCCCAGATGTGGGGATATCCCTTCGGATACAACAACTATGGATGGAGCCAGTGGGGGGCCAACCCCCAAGCCGGCTACATGGCCGGCCTGGGCGCCTACGCGCGCGGGGCGGGTGAGTATCAACTCAACGACGCCAAGGCCCGGCAGATCAACCAGGAGACCGTCGAGCGCTGGAACAAGGCGCTGCACGCGCGTCAGCGCGCCCTTCAAAAAGACCTCGACGAGGCCGAGGCGAAGAAAGTCGCCGGGTTTCAGGCCGAAGCCCGCGAGGCCGCCATCGATCGAGGCGCGCCCTTGAACTACCTGCTCGACCGCATCCTGGACGTCGACGCCTTGGCCAAGAAGACGTCCGCCCTCAAGCTTCCCGTCTCGGCGGCCATCATCCGGGACATCCCCTTCGAGGGTCAGACCGAGGCGCTCTCCCTGAGCCTTAATCAAGCCACTGCCCTGGACGCCTGGCCAATGGCCCTGCGCGACGCCCGATTGGCCGACCAGCGCGCCGCGGTCCGAGAGGCGATCGAGGCCGCCCTCGACGAGGACCTCAAGGGGGACGTTTCCGGAGCGGCGGCCGGGAAAGTGTCCGACGCCGTCGACGCCCTCCGCAAGCGATTCACCGCGATCGTCTCCGAACTCGACCCCGGCTACAGTCAGGCCGACAGCTACCTTCGGACCCTGGCCGCGCTGGCGCGTCTTCTCCACAATCCGCGGTTTCAGGAAGTGATCTCCCAGATCGAGAACTTCAAGGAAGGGACGGTCGGGGACCTCATCGCCTTCATGCACTCGTTCAACCTCCGCTTCGGCCCAGCCACCACGGGCCGCCAGCGCGCACTCTACCGCGAGCTGCTGGCCGTGCTCACCACGGCGAGCGAGCAATTGACGACCGCCGAATCGCGCGCCGCCGCCGGACAGAACGAGACTGATCGAGCGGCCGGCGATAACCCGCGCCAGACGTGCGGATTCGTTGTCCTCAAGGCCGCTCCAATGGAACAGCCGCGTGGCTTCCGCCGCCGCCGTCCAATCGCTGGCGAGCGCTGCTTGGCGGTCGCCGCCATGATGCAGCAATACTACATCGACCAGCCTGAACTGCCGCGCCGGCGATGGATCTTCGCTCGGCAACAGCGGCAGCGACGGGCGCGCATCGGCGCGCGCGAAGAACCAGAGCCGGTCCGCCTGCCGCAAACACGTGCGGAACCACGATGTATCGGCGATCGGCGTCAGCAGAAAGACCGCGTCGTTTTCCTTTTCGAGCGCATCGAACCAGGCGCTGTTGCCTTCGCTCGAGCGCCGGCGTTCGTCTTCCTCGGTGACGATGACGGCGCGCGCGCCGATGCGGCGCAAAGCCGACTGCAACACCCGCGCGCGCAGCGTCAGATCGATTGTCGGCGAGGTGGCGATGAAGGCGTAGACCTTGGGATCGGCGCGCGGGTTCTTGCGCGCATTGGCGCGCGCGCGCGTCAGCATCAGCCGCGCCACCTTTTCCATCAGCTGCGGATTGGCGAGCATGATGCGCTCGAATGTCTCCGCCTCGATGCGCAGCACTTCGCTGTCGCGGATCGCGAACACACTGGCCGAGTGCGGCTCACGCGCTATCAGCGCCATCTCGCCG
>CALLYK010000216.1 GCA_937858365.1 uncultured Isosphaeraceae bacterium
GACGCGCCGCCCCCGCCTCCCGTCCCGGCCGGTGCCCAACGCAACGCGGCCATGCCCGCGCCCTTGCCCGTCGCGCCCCCGGCCGACGAGCCCGAGGAAATCGTCAAGGCACCGACCAGCGAAATCAACATCGTGGTCGGCCGCTCCAAACTCATCGACACGAAACGGACCTATCCCCAGGTCTTGATCGCCAACCCGGCCGTTGCCGACGTTCAGCTTCTGGACAAGGACAACGTCCAACTCCTGAACATCTACGGCATTCGGTTCGGCTCCACGACCCTCACCCTCTTCGACCAAGCCAATCGGGACAAGACCCGCCAATACGTCATCCGCGTGACGATCGACGGCGCCGACCTGGAGAAGCGGATCGCCCGTCTTTTCCCGGGGGCCCAGGTCTCGATCCAGCAAGCGGGCTCGCAGGTCATCCTCGAAGGGCAAGTGCCCGACTCGAAGGTGATGGCCGAGGTCCTCCAGCTGGTTGAGGCGGAAATCAGCGGGAGCCAAGAGGCGGCCAGCGCGGGCCTGGGCGGCGGCCAGCCATTGGCGCCGGTCGATCAGACGGGGGCCGGCGGCGCTCCGGGACAAGGCGCGGCCGGCGGACCGCAAACGACCATCGTCGTGGGCGGCGGCGGTGGCGGCGGTGGCGCGGCCGCGGGAGGTAGCGCCCCCCTTGGTAACGTCTTACGTCGGCCCGGCGGCGGCGGCATCGCCCCCGGGACGATCATCAACCGTGTGCATATTCCCGGCCCGCGTCAGGTCATGCTCAAGGTCAAGATCGCCGAGTTGAATCGGACGGCCTTGCGACAGATCGGTGTGAACTGGCAAGCGGGGAACCTCAACACGCGCGACGTCTTCCGACAGAGCATCGGCGCCCTGGGGCCGCTCCCCGGTCTTTCGGCCGCCACGTCCGACATCAGCCTCACGCCCCAGCTTGTGGGCATCTTCGACACGAGGAAGTTCTTCCTCTGGGTCGAGGCGCTACGCCGCAACAACCTGGCGACCGTCTTGGCGGAGCCCAACCTGGTGGCCCTCGATGGTCAACCGGCCCGGTTCCAGTCCGGCGGCAGCTTCCCGTTCCCGGTCCCACAGGCCAACGCGGGCGGCGGCACGGCGATCACGATCCAGTTCAAGGACTTCGGTGCCTTGCTCGAGTTCCTGCCCACGATCTTGCCCAACGACCTGATCCGACTGGACGTCGAACCCGTCTTCAGTCAGTTGGACCAGATCAACGGCATCGACGTGCTGGGGACCCGTGTGCCCGGCCTCCGCGAACGACGCGCCCGCACGGTGGTCGAACTCCGCGAGGGACAGACCTTGGCCATCGCCGGCCTCTTGCAGAAGACGACCGACGCCGAGATCGAACGCATCCCCGGCGTGGGCGACCTGCCCGTGATCGGCCAGCTCTTCAGCAGGAGCCGAGTCCAGTCGGTCGAGACGGAACTCGTGGTGCTGGTGACTCCCGTGCTCGTCGCACCGTCGGAGTCCGGTCAAATCCCGGCGGCACCGGGCGACAAGGTCATTGAACCGAACGACCTGGAGTTCTACTTGCTCGGCCGCCTCGAAGGGAAGACGGGTCTCCCCTTCCGGGCCACGACGCAGTACCTCGACACCTACTACATGGCGCCCCACATGATGCAGAAGCACTTCGCCAGCGAAGGCCAGTGGGTCGTCGGCCCGCATGGCCACGCGGATTGACGGAAGGAGGCCCCGATGTTGGTTCGAGTTTCCACCGGACCGCGGGTCGTCCTCCCGCGGAGAGAGCCGAGGCGAGCGATGCGCTGGATCTGGGTCCGAGCGACGACATGGGCGGTGCCGGTCTTCGCCCTGGGGGCGGGCCTTTCCCACGCCCAGCAGTTGGGCCCGCCGGTCCCCGGCCCCACGGGGACGCCCCCCAATTACGGCCCGGCGCCGCCCCCGCCGCCCGAGGCCGTCTCGTATCGCTGGAGCCTTCTGAACATGCTCCCGCACAAGCAGAAGCTCCACTATGGGTATCACGCCAACTTCGCCGGCTGGCCGCAGTACTTCCCCGAGCCACCGGCGGGTGCCTACCTGGCGGCGATCGACTCGGTGAACATCAACGCGGCGGACGCCCATCGCTTCACCGTCTATCGCTCCGACTTCGTCGGCGACTCGACCGACCTGAGCCCATCCGGGGCCCAACGGCTCAGCCTGATCGCGGCCCGCTTGAACGGTTGGCAAGGGCCGATCCTGGTGGAGTGGTCGCCCGACAAGCAGGGGCTCGCCGAGGCCCGACGCAACGCGGTGGACGGCCTCTTCCGCAAAGCGGGCATCCCTCTCGCCTCGAACCGGATCATCCTCAGTCCGGCCCCCTACCCCGGCGCTTTTGGGTTCGACGGCGTGAACAACTACGACACGATCATCATCCGCAGTCAGGACGCCGCGCGGACCTTCTCGCGCACGCCGGTCCCGCAAGCCACCCTCATCGGCTCGGGCGGCCCCTGATGTCGTGATGCTGGAAAGCGGGCGGCGCGTCGCGACGCGCCGCCCCCCCCTTCCCTCTCTTTTCCCTTCCCTTGCCGGTCCTTTCACTTCTCGGGAGCTAGTCGCATGACCGCCATGGGTCCGAAAGACCGGCGCTCGGTTCGGGGCCTTCCGCTGCTCGCCGCGACCCTTCTCGTGGGGCCCGGCTGCGTGCTCCTGCCGCAGAAGAAAGAGGCCCCCGCGCCGCCCAAGCCGTCGAGCCAGGTGAACCTCGGTTTGAACTCGCCGCACTCACCCGACTTCGGCAAGCCGATCAAGCCCGAACAGCAGTTGAACGTCCACCTCGACCTCGCCCGAGCGGCCGAGGCCCAGGAGGACATGGAGCAATCGCTCGAACAATACCAGAAGGCCCTCGCATGCATGGCCCCCGGCGTGAAGGGTGTCAAACCGGCCGCGGCGCAGGTGTCACGGGCCCTCGTCCATCGGCGGATGGCGGGCACGCTCGACCGCAACGCCCAGTTCGAGCAGTCCGAACAGCAATACAAGTTGGCCCTCAAAGAGGCCCCCGGCGACGCCAAGACCTGGAACGACATGGGTTACAGCTACTACCTCCAAGGGAAGTGGGAGCAGGCCCAAATGGCCCTCTCCAAAGCGACCGAGCTGGACCCGCAAGACAAGCGCGCCCAGACGAACCTGGGCCTGGCGATGGCCGCGGCCGGCAACGAGCAAGGGGCCTTCGAGGTGCTCGCCAAAGCGGGGACGACCGCCTCCGCCCACATGAACCTGGGTTACGTATTGGCCTCGGTCGGCAAAAAGGCCGAAGCGCGCCGGCACTTCCTGGAGGCGATTCGGATCCAGCCCAGCCTCAAGACGGCGAGCGAGGCCCTGGCCCAACTCGACCGAGGCCCGGCGATGCGCGATAAGAACGTGGCGATCGCCTCGGCGCCTGGTCCCGAGTTGGCGAGGAAAGTCGAGCGGGCGAGCAATGAGGCCATGAAGGCCAAGTAAGGTCCGGGGCCGGCCGGTATGAGACGGGGCCTTCCCACGACTCGCGGCCCCTCCATTCACTCGACAAGGCGATGGTAGTAGTTGGGCCTCCGGTCGTTGATTCGGTCGATCTCGTGGAGTCCCGGCACCCGCACCAGCTTCTTGCGGCGGGCCCGGGCCACGTCGATGTCGGCGTAGATGGTCTCCTCCCGGTCGGGACTCGCGAAGGCGAGGGCCTCGCCCGCCGGGCCACTGATCGAGCTTCGGCCGACGAAGCGGAAGCCGCGCTCCTCGCCGACCCGATTGCACGCGATCGCGTAGACGACGTTCTCAAGGGCGCGCGTGGCCATCATCACTTCGGCGGCCCGCTCGGAGTGCGTCGGCCAGTTCGTGGGCAAGACCAGCACGTCGGCCCCAAGCAAGGTGAGGACCCGACCCGTTTCCGGAAAGGCGCCGTCATAGCAGATGTGCATCCCGACGCGCGCTCCCGCCGCGTCGTGGACGGCGAAGGGGCGGTCGCCCGCTTCGACATGGCGATCCACACCAAGATAGGGCAAGTGGACCTTGCGATAAGACCCCACGACCCCTTGAGGGCCCACCAGGGCGCACGCGTTGAAGATCCGGTCTCCTTCCCGCTCCAAGAGGCCCACCACAAGATGGGCGTTCACTCGGGCGCAGGCGGCGCTCAAGACTTCCAAGCTGGGTCCGGGAATGGTCTCGGCGTGGGGCCAGGCCTCGTCCTGGCTGTCGAAGCAGTACCCCGTGAGGGCGCACTCCGGAAAGACGACGAGTTGGGCGCCGTTCGCGGCAGCCTCCTCGAAGCGTTCACGCACGCGCTCGAGGTTCGCCGGTACGTTGGCGAACTGGACCATCATCTGAACGGCCGCCACCCGATGGGTCGATGACACGGTCGTCTCCCTCCAAAAGTCCGCGCCCCGGCACGCGAGGTTTCGGAAACCTCAAGGGAAGCTACCGGTCCCCAGGCGGACGAACAAGACCGGGAGCTTCCGCCGCCGCGGTTTCGTCGCGTGATTGCGGTGCCGCTGGTGCCGCGGTTAGAGTGGTCGTCTGAGAAGTTGAGACAAGGCGCGACCCGGGAGACGCGGCGATGCAGGCTTGGCGACGAGGAAGGCGTGGGGCCCATCTTTGGGTGGGGCCCTTCGTGTTGTTGGTCCTTCTGACGGCGCCGGAAAAGGCCCGGGCGCAATTCGGGATCGGCTTCGGCTTCGGTTTCATGGACCGGCCGATGTCGGTCGAGAACATCTACAGCCGGTCCAACATGGCTGGGTCCTACGCCTACAGCACTCGCGAGAAGAACCTGACGGCCCCTGCCGGCGTCCGCGACCTCAACTACAGCATGCGCAGCAACATCGAATCACGCAGCGAGCTGGAGGCCCGGGTCGCGGCCGAGCGGCGTCAACGCTCGCAAGCACAAGCGGCGCCCCCCACCACACCCCAACTGCCCCTCGTCGGCTTCTTCGACGAATACGGCAAGCTGATTTGGCCGTCGGACGCCCCCCTCTCGGGAGACCTGAAAACGAAGCGCGACGCCTCGGACAAGGCGTCGGGTGAGGTCTTGAGCCAGGTGAAGGCGCGAGGCTCGGCCCCCTTGGGGATGGTGACCGACGCGCGGAACTTACTCCTGGATTACGGCCGACCCGCGTTGAAAATTGTTCGGGACAAACAGACGCCCGTCCTGGCCGAGAGCTTCCACGTTTTCCTCAACGCGCTGTACGAGTCATTAGGCCAGGCCGCCCAACCCGCTCCCGCCCCGAAACCATAACCCCGGGCTGATGATCTCGGCGAGGGCGGCGGCGCGCCCTTCCGAATCGAGGCGAACGGTCCAGGGTCGCCCCTGCGGAAGTCCGCGCGACACCTCCCGGCGAAGTCTCGATTGTGACAACGAAGGCCGTCATCGGTATCGACTTGTCGCGGTTGGTGCCTCAGGTAAGTCGGCTTTTTCGGGTCTCGACGGCGTGTGTGTTTTTTTGGAAACAGACGAGTTGCTTGTTGCTTTTGGATGCTGTGTCGTTTTAGATGTGTACCGTCCTGGGTGTCTCCGCTCAGGCAACCCTCTCTGGATTCATCAGCGACGCCATGACGGTGTGGGCTCAAGAGGGGGCCCTGCTTGGCTAGTTCTTTTGCGCAACATGCAAGCCAAGCCGATCCCGACGCCAAGATCAAGTCCCAGGGCCCCTCTCCCCACCTTTTCCACACCGGCCTCCGGACACGGAGGAAGGCACGTACACCTCATTTATTCCTCGAACTGTTTCGAGAGCCAGACATCTTCCGTTTACAACAGGAACAGGACCCGCTCATGAAATCCCGACGAACCTCGACGATGTCCCGTCCCTCATTACGACTCGTGGGTCGCGAGCGCGGGCCGTCTCGATCGAAGCGCCGCCAGGCGCGCGTCATGCTGGAGTCCCTGGAGAACCGGAGCCTTCTGACCGCTGGGAACTGGCTCACCGTGCTTCAAGGACTGCCCGTCGGGGCGGACATCGAGAAGCAGACGATGTACGGCGAGTACCTCATCCAGTCGCGTGGGGTCCAGTTTGTCACGGGGATCGAGGCCCTCGACCTGACCGGGTCCTTCCAGGTTGACACCGCCACCAACGTCACGCAGCAGGCGCTGCAAACGGAGTTGCAGAAGCTGCCCGGCTTCCGGTTCGTCGAGGAATTCACCCCTGCCGAACCCGGCGAAGAAAGCGGTGAACGACCCGGGGAAGACTATATCGACTTCGACGCCGTCGAACACCAGTACCCCTACTTGGAGCCGGACTACGGCGACTACTCCTACGAATACTACTTGAAACTGGAGAAGGCGGGATACTTCCCCCCAACGGGTGGACAGGTGACTCAGCCCCCGTCCCCCACCGACGTCCTGGTGAACAACAACACGGGATCGACCGGGACCCAGAACTTCACGCAAAGCGAAACGTCTACCATCGCCTTCGGCAACACGGTCGTCGTGGCCTACAACGACTCGGGCTCGTTCACGGGGGGCGCCAATAAGTTCACGGGTTGGTCCTACTCGACCGACGGCGGCACTACCTGGACCGACGGCGGGGCCCTGCCGACAAATTCGGGAGGCGACGCCGGCGACCCCGTGCTGGCCCGGGACACGACGAGCGGGACCATCTATTTGGCGACGCTCAATTTCGTCACCGGCAATACGATCCAGTTGTTCCGGTCCTCAGACAACGGCTTGACGTGGTCGGCCCCGGTCAATGCAGCACCTGGTCGGGCACAACTGGACAAGGAATGGATCGCCGTCGATAACTTCGCGGGGACTGGACGCGGCAACGTTTACCACGTGGTCCGCGACTTCTCCACCGGCAACGGCATCTTCTTCTTCCGTTCGACCGACGGCGGCAGCACCTGGGGCCCCAGCGGCGGCACCCTGATCGCTTCCGGCAACCAAGGCGCCTTCGTCTCGGTCGCCCCCGACCATTCCATTCAAGCCTACTGGTTCGCCGGCTCCTCGATCCTCATGCGTCGCTCGACCGACCTGGGCCTCACCTTCGGGCCGACCATCACGGTCGCCTCCGGGCTCGTGGGCGGGACGAACGGCGACCTGGGTCTGACCGGCATCCGTCAAGGCACGGCGACCGCCTCCGCCTTCCGCAGCAACGAGTTCCCCCACGCCTTCGTGAACCCGGTCTCGGGGAACATCTACGTCACGTACAACAACAAGGGGGCCGGGACCGACAAGGCCGACGTCTTCCTCACCCAGTCCACAGACAATGGTTTGACCTGGGGCGCGCCGATCAAGGTCAACGACGACGCGACCACGACCGACCAATGGCAGCCCACCCTCGCGGTCAGCAACGACGGCTCACGCCTCGGGGTCTTCTATTACAGCCGCCAGGAAGACCCGGCCAACAACAACTTGTTCAAATATTACGGACGGATCGCGGCCATCTCCGGCTCGACCCTTTCGTTCTCCCCCAGCTTCGCGGTCAGCAGCACGGCCTCGCTGCCCGAGTTCGGCCGCGATGCGGTCGTGAACTCGGTGTACATGGGAGACTACAACACCGCCGCGGCCCGCGACGGGGCCTTCGTCGTCTCCTGGTCCGACAACCGCAGCGACCTCCCGGGTGGTTCGCCTCGCAAGGACCCCAACGTATACACCCAGGTCATCCCCCTGGGCCTGGCGGTCACCACCACCAACCCGGCCGTGGGGAGCATCGTCGCGACGCCGCCGACCGTCTTCACCGTGAACGTGACCGACCCGCTCAACCCGGCCACCGTCCAGGCCGGCGACTTCACCGTCAACAGCATTCCGGCCACCTCGGTCGCCTACACGGCCGGCACGACCACGCTCACCTTCACGTTCAGCACCTCCCCCGTCACGGTTCAGGGCGTGCAGGCGATGGCGGTCGCGGCGGGGGCCTTCGCCACCACGTCAGGCGGTCCGGTGATCGCCTTCAACGGCACCTTCCGCTATGACGCGGTGCCATTGGCGGTGACCAGCACCGTCCCGCCCGTGAACGGCACCTTCACGCTTCCGGCGCCGTTCACGCTCGACATGGTCTTCAACGAGACGATCCTCGCCGGCTCGGTGACCACCAGCTCGATTTCCGTCTCCGGTTTGGCCGGGGCGACCGTATCCAACGCGACCGCCTTGAACGCGACCACGGCCCGATTCACGATCACCGGCGTGACGACCGAAGGGACCCTCGCGGTCAGCCTGGGCGCGACCGGAGTGCTCGATCAGTTCGGCAATCCAGGGACCGCCTTCTCGGCCAACTACATCGTCGACATCGGCACGGTGGCCTATCCCACGCCCTTGACCTCGAAGCTCCCCGTCGGCTCGCTCATCTACGACCCGAGCGCCTCGGGCGTGATCGGTTTTAGTGGCGACATCGATAGCTTCACCCTCTCCGTAGACCCGAACCAGGTCATGACCGTCCTGGTCACTCCGACCGACGCCTCGTTGCGGCCCTCCATCCAGGTCTTTGATTCCACGAACACGTCCCTGGGATCGGCGACCGCCGCTGCCGCCGGTCAACCGGCCCTTCTCCAGACGGTCCCGACTAACTCGCCCACCACGGCGACCTACCGGTTCGCGGTCGGCGGCGCCGGTGGGACCCTGGGCGCTTACACACTCCAGGTCTTCCTGAACGCGGCCGTGGAGGGGGAAGGGACCATCCCGGGGGTTACCAACAACACCGTCGCCACGGCCCAGGACATCAACGGGTCGTTCACCACGCTTTCCAACTCGACCGGGACCGCCTATCGTGGCGCCGTGCTCGGCCAGACCGACCCGACCAGCTACTCGGCCGCCCCCGTGCCGCTGAACTTCGAGGACATCGCGGCGACCGGCACGGTCATCACGGGCCTGAGCGGGCAAGACGACGCCTCGGTATCCATCAACATCGGCTTCAACTTCACGTTCTATGGCCAGGTCTACACGAGCCTCTTCGTGAGCTCGAACGGCCTGATCACGTTCGGCTCGGCGAACAGCGCGTTCACCAACGCCGACTTGACCGCGAGCCCGACACAAGCCGCCATCGCCCCCTTATGGGACGACCTGATCGTCAGCGGCGACGCGGCCTCGAACGTGCTCTCCCAAGTGCTGGGCAGCGGGGCGACCCAACGCCTCGTCATCCAGTGGAACAAGATCTCCTACTTCTCGGGAGGCACGGCGGGCGACACGATCACGTTCGAGGCGGTCCTGGGGGTGGACGGCTCCATCAAGTTCAACTACGCGGACCTGGTCTCCGGCACCGCGGGCGGCAACAACGGCGGCAGCGCCACCGTCGGGATCAAGGACGTGGGCACGCAGGGCAACAACCGCATCCTGCTCTGCTTCAACAACGGCCCCAACAGCTTCGTCAACACGGGCGCGGCGACCTTGATCAGCCCTCCGGGCCCGGCCACGTCGGACTTCTACTCCTTCACCTTGAACACGGGCGAGACGGCCAACCTGGCGGTCACGTCGTTCACGCCGGGCAATCTCAACATCCAGTTGATGGATTCCGCGGGCAACGTGCTGGTCCTGGGCGCCGGGGGACCGACCAACCTGACGAGCGTCATCCCCAACTGGAACGGCGTGCTCAACTCGGCGACCTACGTGGTCCGGGTCTTCGGCGACGGCAACCGGTCCTACAGCCTCATGGTGACCCGCAACGCGGCGATCGACGCCCGTCCCAATAACACCTTCGGTCAGGCCCAGGCGATCGGCACCAACAGCGGAGTCCTCGGGTCGATCGGTCAGTCCACGGCCTACAACGCGACGGCCGTGCCGTTCGCCTTTGAGGACATCGCGACCACGGGCACGGTCATCTCCGGCCTGAGCGGCCAAGACGACGCCTCGGTCACCATCCCGATCGGCTTCACCTTCCAGATGTACGGCACGAACTACACGGACCTCTTCGTGAGCTCGAACGGCCTGATCACCTTCGGCGGGGCCGACTCCTCGTTCACCAACGCCGACCTGACCGCGAGTCCCGCGCTGGCCGCCATCGCCCCCTTCTGGGACGACCTGATCGTCTCGGGAGACGCCGCCTCGAACGTGCTTTACCAGGTGCTCGGCAGCGGAACGACGACCCGACTGGTCATCCAGTGGAACAAGGTCTCGTTCTTCACGGGCAGCACGGCGGGCGACACGATCACGTTCGAGGCGGTCCTCGGGTTGGACGGCTCAATTCGCTTCAACTATCAGGACCTCGTCTCCGGCACGGCGGGCGGCAACAACGGCGCGAGCGCCACCGCGGGCATCAAGGACGCCGGCACGCAAGGCGCCAACCGGCTCTTGCTCTGCTTCAACAATGGGCCCAACGCGTTCGTGAACACGGGTCTGAGCACCCTCATCACCGCCCCGCCCACCGATGACTGGTACACGGTCAACCTCACGCCCCAGGCCAACCTCCTCACCCTGGAGACCACGATCCCCGGGGGCGGCACGGGACAGTTCGTCAACGGCCTGGTGCCCTCCATCCAGCTCTTCAACTCCGCGAACGTGCTGGTGGCCAGCGGCGTCGTCTTGCCCGACGGTCGCAACCAGTCGCTTCAGTTCGGCGCGGTCAACCCGGGCACATATCGCATCAAGGTCTCGGGCCTCAGCTCGACCTTCGGCGAGTTCTTCCTGGCCTCCGCGACGCGCGGGGCCTCCCCCGCGCCGGTGACTTCATCGCTCAGCGCGGTGACGATCGACAACGGCACGGCCCAGCGCTCGGTGGTGCGGTTCGTCACCGTCGACTTCAATGGGACGATCACGTCGGCCCCGTCGTCGGCCTTCTCGGTGACGCGCTCGGACGGCCTGGTCGTGCCGGTCACGGCCTCGTCGATCACACCGCTGCCGTCGGGCCGAAGCCGCGTGGTTTTGACCTTCAGCGGCGGGTCCCTCCAAGGGACCTCGCTACCCGACGGCCGCTACACCCTGGCCGCCCAGGGCGGGTCGATCCTCGACTCCAGCGGCAATCGTCCCGACCTGGCCAACAACGGCACGGCGGGCAGCAACCTGTCGATGACCTTCTTCCGGTTCTTCGGCGACAGCAACGGCGACGGACTCGTCGACGGCGTGGACCTGCTCGTCTTCCGCTCGGCCTACCTGAGCGGTAGCGCGGCTGGGGCCAACGCCATCTTCGACGTCAACGGCGATGGCGTCCTGAACATGACCGATTACATGGCCTTCTTGAACAACTACCGCGTGCGCACCCTTCCCTGATCGGCAATCCCGCGGTCCAACCGCCCAAGGACGGGCCCAAACACTCCCCCGCGAGCGTTTGGGCCCGTGCCATGCGCGGGCCTCCATCGCCTGGTCCCATCGACCCGACCGAATGTTCCGAAAAGTGAACAGGACTTTTCCAGGAGCATCCGGATGTTATCTTAGTGGCCTTATCAGGGAAGACCCCCCACGTTCGTACCGCTCAGTCCATCTCCGTCGGGACCCGCTCGCCGGGTCGGCCTCCATCTCCGTTTCGTTGCCAAGGAAATGAGCCGCACATGAGACGATTGCCTCTGCCGATGCTGTCCCTGGGCCTTGTCGCCCTCCTCTGGGCCGCCCCCGCTCGGGCCGACCTGGTCCTCTCCTTCAACTCACCCACCTATACCACGCAAGTTGGCCAAAACGTCGCGGTCCAGGTCCTTCTGACGCAGACCCCCGCCGGGACGCAAGTCGACTCCCTCAACACGCTCCTCGGCACCGGTGTGCAAGTGACCTTCAACACGCCCCCCGGCATTGCCAGTGTCCAATCGATCGTCGGCGGACCCGCTTGGGACGCGACCTCCACCAGCCCGACCCCCAGCACGACCAGCCCGATCACCTTCGCGAACTCCTCTTTGCTCGGGATCGGCACGATCCCCGGCAGCGGTCTCCTTCTGGCCACGATCACGTTCCAAGGTCTGTCCCCGGGCGTGAACGTCCTCAACGTCCGCACCCTGACGCCAGGCGCGAGCTTCCCCACGGCTTCTGGGGCCTTCCTCGACCCGACGACCATCGGCACGGCCACGCTTACGGTGTTGGTCCCGGAGCCCGCCTCGATCATCATGGCGGTCACCGGGCTCGGGGCGGTGATCGGTGGGGCCGCCTGGCGGCGGGCCCGTGGTCGCTCGACCGTCTGACGGGCCCAGGCATCCGGACAGGTGGCGAGGGAAGTTCGCCATGCCACCTGTCCATCACTCAAGGCCCGTCCGGACGCGCCGCTCCGTTTGGGCCCCGCGCGCACCCCGATCGTCGTCTCGTCCCTTTTTCTCCTTTCATGTACTGAAAATTCGCAATCGTTAATGTTTGGGAGGGCCCTGCGCGGGCCGGCCTCGTCGCGTCAACGGTCGCGGGGGCCCTTGCGACCCCTCCCATCCGGGCGATGGGTCGCCAGGTTCGTCTCGGGGCGGCGCCGCCCCCTTCGTTGCCGTGGAATTCTGTTCAGTGATAACTGAGTCTTCGTTCACGTCTTGCGATGACTCATCCACGCATGACTCCTCGGTCGGTGGCGCGTCCCCGACGGGAACGGGTTTTCGGGGGGCCTCGAGTTTGGGGCCCTTCTTGAGTCCCAGCTCGAGTTCCTTGGAGAGCTTGAAGAACTTGTTGACGTTTTCGCGTTCGTAGCGGCGGAGCAGGGTGAGTTCCCGGGTCTCGTTCACGGGCACGCCCAGCATGGCGGCCTCTTTCTCTTCCTCTTCGAGGGGGATGAGCACGTCTTCGAGACGGCTGCGCAGGCGGGCGATTTCGTCGACGAGCAGCTCCCGGGCCGCGGGCTCGTCTTTGGGGACGAACTCGAGGTCGCGGTCTTTGGAGGGATGGCCCACGAGGTCGAGGACGAGGAGGATTTGCGGGGTCGTGAAGATGCCCTTCTCGTTGAGGATGTCGAGCATCTCCTCGAGCTGCTCGATCAGCCAGGTGACCCCTTGCACGGTCCGTTTCAGTTTCCTGTGGACGAGCTTGGGGTCCTTGGGGAGTTTCGCGGCGAGTTCCAGGACCTCGATCTCGTGGTCCTCGTCCCACCGCCGGGTGATGGAGAGGTAACGGGCGCGACGGGCCACATCGAGGCGCACCGCCGCGAGGACGATCTCGTCTTCGTAGCGCAGGGAGAGGGCGTGGTCGTGGTCGATCTTGGCGCCGAAGCCATGACGACGTTCTTCGACGGCTTCCTGAAGCTCGACCGGCAGGCAGATGCCCTTCCCGGCGAGGCCGTGCTTGACGGCGTTTTCACGGCTGATGGCCTTGCCCTTGGCGGTCTTGGGGCCGGTCGATTTCTTGGCGTTGGCCTGTCGGGCCTGGTCTTGGAACGACGTGGACATAGGTCACTTCCTTTCATGGAAGCATCGGTTCTTCATCGAAAACCAGGGACGGACCGCCCGCGACGTCGCGGGGGCCTCCCGTGTCCTCAAGATCGGGAGAGGGTCGAGATGGCTTGACGGGAAAACGGCGGTCTTTCGGGGAAGAGGTGGGGTCAAGAGGGGGATGCGGGTCGTAGGGAGGAACTGGCGCGAGCGACGGGGTGGTCCCTACCCCCGATCGACCGGAGGTGTGGGCGCCCCGGGGCCGACCCCGGTCTTTCGGGCCGATGGGCGAGGGTCCATGCTGAGACCCTGCGAACGCCTTCTCCGTTTGCCGTCGTTATGACCGCGCGATCGCGCCCTGGGCGACTTGGCGCGTTCCTCTTCCTTGCCTCTTGGGGGACCGCAGCACCAGGCGCGTGATCTCGATCGGGCAGCGATAGCGCACGGGGTTCGCCCCGCCGATCCCGCGACTCACGTAGAGGGTCGCGTCGTCTTTGCGGAAGAAGCCCTGGTCGTAACGCCTGGAATAGACACTCGGCATCAGCATCGGTCCGATCACGGGTAAACGTATCTGTCCACCGTGATTGTGGCCCGAAAGCACCAGGTCCACGCCCTTGCGCGCCAACCAAGGGAAGAGGTCGGGCGTGTGGCTCAGCACGACCGTCGCGTCCACGTGCCGGACGAGGTCCAGAGGCAGCCGCGGCCCCCAGGGCGCCGACGTGCCCCCCACGGCGAGTTTGACCCCGTTCAAGGACCACTCCCGCCACGAGCCGTCGATCTCGGTCACGTCCGCGTGGGCCAGTGACCTCTTGAGGGCCTCGTCATCGTGGAGGATGTCGTGGTTCCCCAGGATGGCCAGGGTGCCGATGCGTCCCTTGACCGTGGGGAAGAGGGATTCGACCCACGGCAAGGCCTCGTTCGACTCGATCAGGTCCCCCGTGAAGACGACCAGGTCCGAGTCCCACCGCCCGGCCTCGTGGAAGACGCGCTCGAAGAACTCACGCTGGTAGATCGGCGACATATGCAGGTCGGTGAGTTGGGTGATGCTTAGGCCGTCGAGGGCCTCGGGCCAGCGCGGCAGTTCAACCTCCCACTCATGACACTGAAGGCGCAGGGCGTCGCTCCAGGAAGGGCGCATCAGGCGGGCCCGCCGGCAATCGCCGATGAGGCGATCGACGCCGTGCTCGGCCGCGAGGTCCAAGACGTGGTCGCGGCCGGAGACACCCGGCACGCGCGGCCGGAGAAGTCGGACGGCGGTGACGATCGGCAGACCCAGGCCGCCGACCAGGCCGCAAAGCCAGGCGTATCCCCGAAGGGGCCAGGGCCAGGAGTCGCCACGCAGCCAAGACCAGGCCAGCACGAGTCCGGCGACCCCCGTCACCACCAGGAACGCGTAAGTGATCTTGTTGGGCCAATGGCCGCGGATGCCCACGCCGTGAAGCGCGTTGATCGCCAGCACGACCAGGCAAGCGTGGCCCAGGAGCACCGGCGCGAGGGGCAAGAGGTCCCGGATCATGCGGTTCGGTCCTGAAAAGGGCCGCCGGGAGAAGTGACGGCGACGGTCGTGGGGACGATCAACGGGCCGCCTGAGGCGCCCCGTCCGGCTGGGAGACCGGTCGGACCGATTGCTCGACGGCCTCCATCAGCAAATTGGTCCGAAACGGTGTCGCCACGACGAACTTGAGCCCCTCGCGGCGGGCCTTGACGATGCAATGCTTGACGTCGTAGCCGAAGCCCGTCATGAGGATGATGGGCAGTCCCGGTTGGACCTCGCGAAGGCGCACGAACGTCTCGTAACCGTCCAGGTCGGGCAAGCGAATGTCCACGAGCGCGGCCGAATACGACGTCTGCCGCGCCAGGGCGATCGCCTCGAAGCCGCTCTGAGCGGTCTCGACCGTCGCGCCATGTCGGCCCAGGAGGTTGTGGGCGGCGCGCCGGATCGATTCATCGGCGTCGACCACGAGGAGTCGGGTCCCCGCGAGTCGAGCGGCCGTCGGCGCGTTGGAGACGTCCGCGCGCGACTCGGCCACGATGGTCTTGCCGGCTTTTTGGATCAGGCCCCGCATCTCGCGGGCCCGGAACATGAGGTGGCGAAGGCGCGCGACGATGTCCTCATCGTGTCCCGCGTAGCGGTCCAAGACGGTGGTGGCGTCGCTCAGGACCTCGTCGATGGGCAGGGCCAGCTCGCGTGAGATCGCCTCCATCGACGCGGTGGCCGTACTGACCTTCTCGGCCTCGAGAAGGTCCAGCGTGTTCAGGGCCGCGGCGATGTTGCGGGCGTAAATCTCGAGGAACTGGCGGTCTTGCTCAGCGAACGCGTTGGGCTGGGAGTTCTCCACGTTGAGCGTGCCGATCACGACGCCGTGATGCATCAGGGGCACGGTGATCGAACTCCGCGCGTTGGCCGCCCCTTCGATATAGAGCGGGTCCTGGGTGGTGTCCGCGCAAACATAGCTCTTGCCGGTCGCGGCCACGTGCCCCGTCACGCCGTTATCGGTCTCCAGGGCGTAGAGCTCCCGATTGGCGGCGATCGGCGTCATCCCCTCGGTCAAGAGGGGCACCAGGCGGTTGGTTTGGTGGTCGAGGAGCCGGATTTCGATGAAGTCCAGGCCCAAGAGGTCCCGCATGTGGCGCGCGATGTTGTACTTGAGCAGGTCGGTCCGCTCATCGACGGTCATCTGGCTGAGTTCGTCGGGAGAGAGGTCGGCCAGTTCCTCGCCCGCCTTGTGGATCGTGTTGATCTTCTGAAGTTGAAGTTGCTCGGCGGTGACGTCGCGTGTGAGCACGATGAGGTGCTTGGGGACGCCGAGTGGGTCAAGCACGGGCGTGACCATCACACGCAGGTATCGACCCGACGCGAGCTTGATGGGGCCTTCGCTGGGTTTGCGGGTCGCCAAGGCCGCCGTGAACGGGGAGTCGCCCAACAATTCCGGTCGGCCGAGGGCCTCGTCGAACGTGGTGGTGCCCGGCTCGATCGGCCCGATGGCGAGCAATTGGAACTCGGGGTTCGACCAGAGGACCTTCCGGTCCAGGTCCACCACGGCCACGCCGTCGGCGATCGCGTCGAGCACTTCGACGGCCTGAAGGAGAATGCCGGCCCATTCCACTTCGGGCAAGCGTGTGGCGTCCAAATAGACGCCGGCGAACGACTGCTCGCGCAGGAGTGACAGGGCCCGCCCCATGCCTCGCGCGGGGACGACCTCGAAAAGGTCCATCAAGCGGTCGCGGACCGTCCGGCCCTCGGGCCCGTCACGCTCGATGACCAGCAATCGGGGCTTCTCGGCCACGCCAGGACGCCTCAACGCGCGAATGGTAGAGCCGGCCCCACGACAGGCGGGCAGACCTCTCGCGTGAAACAGAAGGTATCGTAGCCGCGCCGACGCGAAGGCGACAAGCGACGATCAGGCGATGGACGAGCCTGCCGCCGGCCGTTAGGCTCCCAGTCATCGCCAAGACAAGTCCAGCCCGCCCGAGGGACAACGCATGTCCACCATTCATCGCCTCACGGCCCGACATGGGGCCCTCTTGATCGTGGACCTTCAAGAGAAGTTACTTGCCAAGATGGCGGATCGCCCCCTGGTGGTGGCCAACGGCGTGCGCTTGATCCAGGGGGCCCAGTTGCTGGGACTCCCGGTGATCGCCACGGAGCAATACCCCAAGGGGATCGGCCCCAGCGACCCGGCGATCGCCGCCCTCGTGCCCGATCGGTCGGACAAGATGACATTTCACTGCTGCGGCAGCCCGAGCGTGCTGGAACAACTGCACGGTCGGAACGTCCGACACGTCACCCTGGCCGGGATCGAGGCCCATGTCTGCGTCGCGCAAACGGCCCTGGAGTTGATGTCTCTGGGGTTCATCGCGCAAGTGGCGGCCGACGCCGTCGCCTCCCGCAACCCGTTCGACCGCGACATCGCGCTTCGTCGCCTAGAGCGAGCGGGGGCGATCGTCTCCAGCACCGAGGCGATCCTCTTCGAATGGACCGAAACGGCCGAGCACCCGCGGTTCAAGGCAATCAGCGCCTTGGTGAAAGGACCCGCTTGAATCGGCGGACCGGGGGCGGGAGGACCTTGGCGGGGCTCACGGGGCCTGCCCCTCGGGACACTCGGGTTCGGCGTCGGACCGGCCCAGGAATTCCCCGAGCGCGATCGAGAAGCCGGGGACGACGTCCCCGCCATCGAGCACGTCGCCCGTTTCGAGTCGGAGCGCCCGCATCGTCGTCGCCGCGTGGAAGACTTGCACTTCGCCGAAAAGAGGATAGACGACCCAGACCATCCGCACGCCGGTCCGAAAGTAGTCGCGGACCTTCTCCAGGACCTCGTTCGCGCGATTGGTCGGGCTGATGACTTCGATGGCCAGGTCGGGGACGACTTCCCACGCGGGCGTGGTTGGGGCGCAACGGCCCAGGGGCCACCTGGCTTGGGAGACGAACGCCAAGTCGGGCCGGCGATCCAGACCGGTCTCCGGGTCGATGCGGAAGAGCATCTCGGCGAAGACCCGCCCCAATCGTCGCGATCGTGTAAAGGGCGCCATGATTTCAAAGAGGGCGCACGCGACGTCGGTCTCGTAAGCGTTCATGGGCGGCTTCTCCACCACTTGCCCGCCGACGACTTCGTAATGGCCCTGATGCTCGACCTCCGTGATCGGCAGGGGGGCCTCCGAGATGGTGCTCACGCGCGAGACTCCTAAGAACGCCGAAGACGAAGCGGAACGTCCCGAGGACATCCATTCGGTTCGAGGAGCAATGTAACACGGCGCCGCCTCGTTGCGTGCCCGGACGCTCGCCCGGCGCCCTCTTCTCGACGCCTTGCTTGAGGAGGATTGCTTTTCCCGGGGCGTTGCCCTAAGATACGTCCTCTCTACAAGGGTAACGTTCCACAACGGCCTCAGGACCAGGCCGGTGCCGCGGGGCTCGCGATGGCGATCACGAAAGAGCAGAAGTCGGAGTTGGTTCAGTCGTTCGGCCGTGCCGACCAGGATACCGGGTCGCCCGAGGTGCAAATCGCCCTCCTGACGGCCCGCATCAATGACCTGAACGAGCATTTCAAGGCGCACAAGAAAGACTACGCCAGCCGCCGCGGGCTGCTGATGATGGTCTCGAAGCGGTCGGGCTTGCTGAAATATTTGCGCGAGCGCAACCGCAAGCGGTACCTCGAGGTGATCAACCGCCTCGGCATCCGCAAGTGACCCCCGCCGGCGATCGAGCCTCGGCCCTCCCGCCGGGGTCGATCGTCCCACCGCCATCCGTTCTGCTGTTTGAGTGATCGGCGTCCCGAGCCGCGCGGCCCCGGCCGAGCGAGCAAGGTTGTACGCGCATGTCGATCACCTCCACCATGAGAAATCCGATCGTCGTCAGTCGGTCGTTCGGCGAGAAGACCGTCTCCATCGAGACGGGCCGCTTCGCCAAGCAAGCCTCCGGCGCCGCGGTCGTGCGCCTGGGCGACACCATGGCCCTGGTCGCCACCGTCTCGGCCCCCGGCCGTGAGGGCCTCGACTTTTTCCCGCTGACGGTCGACTACCGTGAGAAGGCCTACGCGGCCGGCAAGTTTCCCGGCGGCTTCCTCAAGCGGGAAGGCCGCCCCTCCACCAAGGAAATCCTCACGTCGCGCCTCATCGACCGCCCCATTCGCCCCCTCTTCCCGGCCGACTTCCGCCACGAAGTCCAGATCCAGGCCGGCCCCATCTCGGCCGATCGGCAGAACGACCCCGACGTCCTCTCCATGATCGGCGCTTCGGCGTCCCTCGTCCTGAGTAAGGACGTCCCCTTCCTCGGGCCGATCGGCGCCATCCGCCTGGGCCGGGTCGATGGGGCCATCGTCGCCTTCCCAACCGTCAGTGAAATGGAGCGGAGCGACCTCGACCTGATCGTCGCCAGCACCCATCGCGCGGTCGTCATGATCGAGGGCTTCGGCCAGGAAATCCCCGAACCGGAGATGCTTGAAGCGATCCTCAAGGCCCACGAATGGAACCAGGAGCTGATCGCCCTCCAGCACGACCTCCGCGCGGCCGCCGGCCTGCCGCCGATCGAGCCTTATGTCGAGGCGACCAACACACTCGTCCAGACCTTGCACGAGCGCTACAACCACGCCCTCCGCGACGCCAAGCGCGTATTCCTCAAGCAGGAGCGGAACGCGGCCGTGAAGGCCCTGGAAGAACGGGTCGTCGCCGAAATGGCCCCTGAAGGGGCCGAGCTCGCCGCCGCCGACGTCAAACGGGCCTTCTATCAGCTTCAAGAGCGGGTCGTCCGGGAGATGATCCTGGACGGCCACCGACCCGACGGCCGCGGCCCGCGCGACATTCGCCCGCTTTATTGCGAAGTCGGCGTCCTCCCCTGCGCCCACGGCTCGGCGATCTTCCAGCGCGGCGAGACCCAGGCCCTTGTCACCACCGTCCTGGGTACGGGGGCCGACGAGCAGCGCGTCGACGGCATCATGGACGAGTACAGCAAGAAGTTCATGCTCGACTACAACATGCCCCCGTTCGCGGTCGGCGAGGTCCGACCAATCCGGGGCCCGGGCCGACGTGAGATCGGTCACGGGGCCCTGGCCGAACGCTCGGTCGCGCCCATTCTTCCCGCCGTCGACCGCTTCCCTTACACAATCCGGGTGGTGAGCGACATCCTCGAATCGAACGGCTCCAGCTCGATGGCGTCGGTCTGCGGCGCGACCCTGAGCCTCATGGACGCGGGCGTGCCCATCACCGACCCCGTCGGCGGCATCTCGATCGGCCTCGTGCAGAACGAGGCGGACGGCCGGTTCGTCCTCCTTTCCGACATCATCGGCGATGAAGACCATTACGGCGACATGGACTTCAAGGTCGCCGGCACCCAGCGGGGCGTCACGGGTATCCAGCTCGACCTGAAGAACCACGGGATCACGCCCGAGATCATCAGCGGGACGTTGGACCAAGCCCGAGAGGCCCGCCTGGAGATCCTCAGGACCATGCTCCGGGCCATCAAGCGGCCACGCGACGAGATTTCGACGAACGCGCCGCGCCTGATCCAGATCCAGATCAACCCCGAGAAGATCGGCCTGGTGATCGGCCCCGGCGGCAAGAACATCCGTCGCCTTCAGGAAGAGACCGGCACCAAGATCGACATCGAAGACAGCGGCATCGTCACGATCGCCTGCCCGTCGGCGGCCGGGGCCGAAGAGGCCCGCGACCGGATCCAAGGGATGACCGAAGGGGTGCAGATCGGCAAGATCTACGAGGGCCGCGTGGTCGCAATCAAGGACTTCGGCGCCTTCGTCGAGATCTTCCCCGGCAAGGACGGCCTGGTCCACATCAGCGAGATGTCCGACGGTTACGTCGGCAGCGTCACCGACATCTGCCGCGTGGGCGACCCGATGCTCGTGAAAGTGATGATGGTGGACGACCAAGACCGGGTGAAGCTCTCACGCAAGGCGGCCCTCGCCGAGACCGGTCAGGTGGACCCGTTCGCCGGTCAGCAGCGCCCGGCCGGGGCCCCCGACCGACCCGACCGCGGCG
>CALLYK010000217.1 GCA_937858365.1 uncultured Isosphaeraceae bacterium
GAAGCCGCCGCGGGCCAGCACGTTCCCCACCAGCCGCCGCGCGACGCCGGCGAGGTCGGCGCGGGCGAGCTTCCCGAAGGGAACAACCCGATCCAGGCGGTTGACGAACTCCGGGCGGAAGAACCGCTCGGCGGCGCGGACGAACGCCCGCGGGTCGTCGGCCGGGGGGTGGAGCGGGTGGGGCGACACGAGAATTTTCCGCTTTCCGGAATTTTCCGCCCGGATTCCGGGCGCCGATTTCGGGGTCTGGCGCGGGCTTCGACTGCGACGGGTCGGTCGCCATGATTTGGTTGTCCGGGTAAGGGTGTGCGTCGGATCTTGGCTTTGGGACCGCCTCGAGACGAGCCGGCAAGGCCGACATCGTATCGCGACGTAAGGGGCCGGTAAAGGATGCGGACAGGTGCCGAACGCCGCCGGCCTCGCGGGGTCCTTCGTTGGTCAAGGCCCCTTCTTCACCCCATTTGGGTCGTCTCTCACGGGCGTCCGCCTGTATATTCGTAGGGCCCAAGGCCACATTCATCGAGGACCGACACGATGCTGACAGCACCCCTTCTGCTCGCCTGCCTGTTCGCCCAGGACCGCCCCGCGCGTCCTGTCGATACGTTCCAGCCGAACCCGACGTGGAAGGCGTTGGGGAAGGCCCTCTGGTTCGACCCTCAATCTCGCGAGCTCATCATGCGTGCCCGCGTTTGCCTACGGAGCGGGGCCCTAGAGCATTTCCTCTGCGGGTCCAACACCAAGGAACATGAGTCGATCCTGGCGACCGACGCCCCCGCTTATCAAATCCATGCCGGACTCCTGCTGACCGGCGCCGAAGTCGGTCATCCCGTGCGCTTCCGTCCGAAATTCGAGCCCCCCGCCGGTACGCCGATCCGAATCGAGATCGAATGGGTCGAGGAGGGGAAGCCCCGCAAGGCCGACGCCCGTGAGTGGGTCCGCGACGAGAAGGCGAAGACCACCCTCAAGGTCGATTGGGTCTTCGCGGGCAGCGAGTTTTACGAAGACCGCGAGACCAAGAAGCAACTCTACGCGGCGGCTGAGGGAGACCTGATCACGGTCGCGAACTTCACCAGCGCGATCCTTGACGTGCCCCTGGCCAGCTCCGACAGCGACGCCGACCGTCTCTTCGTGGCCAATACCGAGAAGGTCCCACCCGAGGGGACTTATGTCACCCTTCGCCTCAAGGCGCTTTCGTCGCCCAGGGCCAAGCGTTGAGTCGAGGCGGCGGACTCGCGGACCGTTCTCGGTGATCGGCGCGCCGGACCTCCAATGACGGTTTTCCTGCGATCAGGGGCTTGATGGGGCAGATCTTCGACGCGATCGACGGGGCCCAAGGAGTCCTCGCCCGGTAAGAGGGCATGCCGGTGGAAGGCGCGAACGCAATTGAAAACCGGTGGACCCACGAGGCCTTCGCCTCGAACGTTTTCGGAGGCCGTAATAGGCTCGCGGACACGCCGAGATGATCGCCGCGCCCGCTACGTGAGGACCATGGCCTTGGATGTTTCTTTAACCTCGCAGAGCCTCTTGGACCAGGCCCGAGTCCGCGCCGATGACGCTTCGCCGCCGGTCGCGAACTGCTTGCCGTCGGGCCGAAATGCAACGGAGTAAGTCGCGCCGTTGTGAGCGGCGATGTCGAAGAGCGGGTCGCCGCCGGCCCGCGCGTCCCAGACCCGAGCCCGCCCGTCTCCCCCCACCGAGATCAACTTCGCATCGCCAGCCCTGGGAAGAAAGGCCAGGCCGAGTGTCCCGAGTTCGTGTCCCTTCAGGGTCTGCAGGGGGCGTCCGGCGGGAAGGTCCCAGACGACGATCGAGCCGTCCTCCAGGCCGAGGGCGAGGAGTTGGTCGTCGGCGCTGGTCGCCAATCGACGGATGGGAGGGAGCCCGGAGGCCAGACCGATGCCGTCGGAGGGGCGCGCCAAACGGCGGACATGCACCTCGTCGTGCGCGGCGATCGCCAGCCAGAGACCCGACGGGTCGAAGGCGAGGCCCTGGAGCGTCGCCGTCCCCTCATCGTCGAAAACGTCCAGCAACTGGCCGTTGCTCGCGTCGATCAGGCGAACGCGACCGCCGTAGCCCGCCAGGGCGAGCGAGCGCCCGCCCGGGTTAAACGCGATCGCGCCGATCCGCTGGGCCGCCGCCCGAAGAGAGCGGGGCTCGAGAGCGGGGTGCGCCAGGTCGATCAACCGGATGTTCGAGTACTGACCGGCCACGGCCGCGAGTCGCGAATCGGGGCTTGTGGTTAGGCCGATCAGGTTCGTGCCGATGCTCCGCTCGAATTCGAGAGCATGCGTTCGCGCGTCCCAGATCATGACCCACTCATCCATCCCCGCCGAAACGATCCGTTCGCCATCGGGTGTGTAGGCGCCCATCACGCCGTGCCCCATGTTCGAGTGGACCATCGCGCTGGATTCGTCATGCCGATGGGCGACGCGGAACTCATCGGTCCCCGTGGGCACGAGGCGCTGCGCGATCAGGCCGCCGGCGTCGGTCACGAGCAGATGCTTGCTGTCGGGATGAAAGGCCAGTGATCGAATCCCGAGTTCGTGGCGAGTCAGGACGCGTTCCTCTTCGGCGTTCATTTCCCAGAGCCGCACCTCTCCCGCTTCATCGCCCGAGGCGACCCAGCGGCCGTCGGGGCTGATGGCCACGGCGGTCAGGGCCTCGGAGTGGCCCCGAAAAACGCGCACCGCTTTTTCTTCCAGAAAGTCCCACAGCCGGACGGTCCGATCCATTCCGGCGGAGACCAGGTGGCGGCCGTCGGGATGGATCGCCACGCAAGAGACCTGTCGAACGTGCCCGCGCAGGCGCAGCAGTCCGGGATCGCAGAGTCCCCCCAGGTAATACCACTCGAACCCGCGGAGGTCGGCCAGGGTGCCTCGCTCCTCCTTGTAGGTGTCGAGTTGCAGGCGGACCTGATACGTCAGGCCGTCGTTGAACGCCCGCCGGGCCAGGTTCATGTCGGCCGCGTAACGGCCGCGATTCGCGAGGTCCAGCGCGGCGGCCAGGCGGAGCGTGAACCAGGTCCCCCCGCTGATTAGGCCGATCAGCGCCAGCGCGGAGAAGATGAGCAGACCCGACACCACCGGCCGTCGCTTGACCCACTTCGCGGCACGCTCGCGGACCGTGACGGGCCTGGCCGCGATCGGCTTGTTTTCCAGCCAAGCCTCCAGGTCCTCCGCCAACTTCTCGGCGGAGTCGTAGCGGTGCGCGGGGTCCTTCCGCAAGCACTTCAAGCAGATCGTCTCGAGGTCGCGATCGAGCGATTCGTTCAAGGTCCGGGGCGGCTCAGGTTCAACCTCGACGACTTGACGAAGCAATTCGGGTACGGAAGCGGCCGTGAACGGAGGCCGGCCGGCCAGCACTTCGTACAAGGTCGCGCCTAGTCCGTAGACATCCACGGCCGTCGTCAGCGTGCGGACCTCGCCCCGAGCCTGCTCGGGCGCCATGTAGGCTGGCGTGCCCATCACCGCGCCCGTTTACGTTTGCGCGCTCATGTCCACCGACTCGGTCCGCTTGGCCAGGCCGAAGTCGGTCACGTAAGGCTCGCCGCGCTCGTCGACCAAAATGTTCGACGGTTTCAGGTCGCGATGCAGGATCGTCCGCTGGTGCGCGAAATGCACGGCGCGCGCCACCTTGGCCATTAACGACGCCGCGGCGCGCGGGTTCATTTTGAGCCTGGTCAGGTGCTTGGTCAGGTTGCCGTTCTCAATGAGTTTCAGGCTGAAAAAGGGTTGGTCGTCGACCTGGCCGACCTCGTAGATCGGTACGATGTTTGGATGGTCGAGCTGCGCGATCGCCTCGGCCTCGACCCGGAACCGGCGTAGGTCTCCCAGGCTCGCGAGGCCCGCGTCGCGAATCAGCTTCAGGGCCACGAGACGGCCCAGGGCGACCTGGCGGGCCTTCCAGACGACCCCCATGCCGCCGCGTGCGATCTCTTCAAGCAATTCGTAGCCTCCGAGAAACCGGCGCCGGACCGGGTCGGGAGCGACGCGAGCGTGCCCGTCGTCAGGGCGGGCCTCAGTCCCTCGCGAGAGAGTGTCTTCCAAGGGCCCGCAGCGCTCCGTGGCGCCGGTCTTCGAGGCCGCGGGGGTGGTTCGATTCGTAGACCTCGCAGGTTCGGCGGCCGTCTGTTCCGGGTCGGGCGTCTTGTCTCCCATGGGCCTTCGTCCTAGGGTCGAAGGGGTCGCTCTCGCACCTTCTCCAAGAGGTCGAGTATAAGGATCGGTAGTTCCCAACGGCCAGCATCGGTCAACGACCGTCCTCGGCAATCGACGCATGAGGCCCCTCGGTCGGATGGTCCGACACAGGCTTCGCGGGTCCAGGTCGTCTCAGGGGCCCGACACCTGCTCGACCCAACCGAAGGACCCCGAGGATGCTCCAGCCCCTGGACCGGGGCCGACCTCTCGGCTGCAATGAGGAAGGGCCGTTCGTCGGGGTCGGCGGGGCCCGGAGTCTCTCGGATTGAGCAACC
The DNA here is from genome assembly GCA_937858365.1 of uncultured Isosphaeraceae bacterium. Taxonomy (GTDB): domain Bacteria; phylum Planctomycetota; class Planctomycetia; order Isosphaerales; family Isosphaeraceae; genus CALLYK01. The sequence goes on from CALLYK010000217.1 coordinate 4,472, forward strand.
GCATTCCCCAAGGCTCGGGACGTCGAACGGCTTGGAACGCACCCAAGGGCAGGGGGGTCGATGAGACCTCCCGAGACGAGGTCCGCGCTCTCCTGGGCGAAGGGCCCCGGCGGCGCGACCTTCTGATCGAGCACCTCCATCGGCTCCAGGACCATTACGGTTGCCTCTGGGCCCGACATCTTGCCGCCCTCGCCCAAGAAATGCGGCTGGCCCTTACCGAGGTGTACGAGGTCGCCACTTTTTACGCCCATTTCGAAGTGGTCGAGGACGATGGGCCTGGGCCTGAAGCGATTACCGTGAGAGTCTGCGACAGCCTGAGCTGCGCCCTGGCCGGCGCCGAGGGCCTTGTCAAGGACTTGGAAGGGCTTCCCGGTGCGCGCGTCCTCCGGACCCCGTGCGTGGGACGCTGTGATCGGGCACCGGTCGCCGTCGTTGGTCAAAACGCCATCGACCGTGCCTCGGCGGACGACGTGAAGACGGCCGTGCGAGAGGGGCGCACGCGGCCCTGCGCGCCCAGTTCTCGACGCCTTCCGGAATATCTGGCAGGCGGCGGTTACAGACTCTTGCAGGAAGTCCGCTCCGGGCAACGTCGGCCGGAAGACCTGATCGAAAGGCTCGACCAATCCGGCTTGCGCGGGCTCGGCGGCGCCGGGTTTCGCGCGGCCTTGAAGTGGCGCTTGACGCGCCAACACCCCCGACCTCGCCTCCTCGCCGTGAACGCCGATGAAGGAGAGCCGGGGACCTTTAAGGACCGTCATTACCTCGAAACCGACCCTCATCGCTTTCTGGAAGGGACCTTGCTCGCCGCGGCGGTCGTGGAGGCCGACGAGGTCTACATCTACCTTCGCGATGAATACCCCCACGTGCGGGCCTTGTTGATCGAGGAATTGGAGGCGTTGGAACGAGAGGGGACCATCCGTTCGGGCCAAGTCCACCTCCGACGAGGGGCCGGTGCGTACATCTGCGGCGAAGAGACCGCGATGCTGGAGAGCATTGAAGGGAAGCGAGGTTATCCGCGGCACAAGCCGCCTTTTCCGACGGAAGTGGGCCTCTTCGGCCGGCCAACCCTCATCCACAATGTCGAGACCCTCTATTGGCTTCGCGACATCTTCGAACGCGGCCCCGGCTGGATGGCCGACGAGGGACGACACGGCCGCAAAGGGATGCGCAGCTTCTCGGTCTCCGGGCCCGTGAATTCACCCGGCGTGAAGTTCGCACCGGCCGGGACGACCATCCGCGAGTTGATCGACGAGTCCTGCCGCGGGATGCTGGAAGGGCACGTCTTCCATGGATACTTGCCCGGGGGCGCTTCGGGAGGCATCCTGCCGGCCCACCTTGGCGACCTGCCTCTCGACTTCGGCACGCTGGAGCCCTACGGCTGTTTCATCGGTTCGGCGGCGATTATCGTGCTCTCCGACCGACACGACATGCGCGAGGTCGTTCGCAACTTGCTCCGCTTTTTCGCCGATGAAAGCTGCGGGCAGTGTACGCCCTGCCGTTGTGGGACCGAGAAGCTGCTCGAACTGACCGCCCCGCGCGAATGGGACGAGCCGCTCCTCACCGAACTCAGCACGACGATGCGCGACGCGTCCATCTGCGGCCTGGGGCAAGCCGCGCCCAATCCGCTCTTGTGTGCCCTTCGCTACTTCCCGGAGGCGTTTCGATGAGCGATCGCATCGCCTTTCAACTCGACGGGAGGGAAGTCGAAGCACTTCCAGAAGAATCGATCTGGGACGTGGCGAGGCGCCATGGTGTGGTGATCCCGCACCTCTGCCATTCGGCCGGTCCCGATTATCGGCCCGACGGCAATTGTCGTGTCTGCATGGTTGAGATCGAAGGTGAACGAGTCCTCGCCGCGTCGTGCATTCGACGGCCGAGCCACGGAATGAAGGTCCATACCTGCTCCCTACGCGCCGAGTCGGCCCGAGCAGTGGTCATGGAGCTCCTCCTGGCCGACCAACCCCCCAAGGCGACGGCGCACGATCCCAATTCTCGACTCTGGCGATGGGCCGAGACGATGGGCGTCCATTCCAGCCGTTTCCCCGCGCGCAAGAAGGTCCCATGTCCCGACCGCAGTCATCCGGCGATGGCCGTGCATCTTGATGCCTGCATCCACTGCGGTCTCTGCGTTCGCGCTTGCCGTGAGGTCCAGGTCAACGAGGTAATCGGCATGGCCCGCCGCGGTCATCACTCCAAGATTGTCTTCGACTTCGACGACCCGATGGGCGCGAGCACATGCGTCGCCTGCGGCGAGTGCGTTCAGGCCTGTCCCACAGGGGCCCTCATGCCGGCAACCGTCATGGATGACTCGGGCCTGAAAGTGCTTGAACCCGACCGCAAGGTTGAGAGTCTCTGCCCCTATTGCGGGGTCGGCTGCCAGCTCACGTATGAACTGCGGGGGGACAAACTGCTGACCGTGCAAGGACGCGACGGTCCCGCCAACCGCAACCGCCTCTGCGTGAAGGGACGATTCGGCTTTGACTACGTTCATCATCCGCATCGTCTCAAAAAGCCGCTCATTCGCCGGCCCGACGCTCCCAAAGGGCCCGACTTGGTCGTGGACCCGCACAGACCGTGGGACCATTTCCGCGAGGCGACCTGGGAAGAGGCCCTTAACGCGGCGGCCTCGGGACTCAAACGCATCCGCGACCAACACGGACCCAACGCTCTGGCCGGTTTCGGATCGGCCAAGGGGTCCAACGAGGAAGCGTATCTCTTTCAGAAGCTCGTGCGTTGTGGGTTTGGGTCGAACAACGTGGACCATTGCACGCGTTTGTGCCACGCCTCGTCGGTGGCCGCGCTGCTGGAAGGGATCGGCTCGGGCGCTGTCACGGCCCCCTTCGCGGCTTGCGCCGAATCCGACGTCATCGTCGTGATCGGGGCCAATCCCACGGTCAATCATCCCGTCGCGGCGACCTTCATCAAGAACGCGGTCAAGCGCGGCGCCACCTTGATCGTGATCGACCCACGGGGTCAGGCCCTCAGCCGCCACGCGCGCTATCATCTTCGCTTTCGGCCGGGGACCGACGTCCCGCTCCTGAACGCGCTCATCCACACGATCATCGCCGAAGACTTGTACGACCCTTCCTACATCGACTCCCACACGGAAGGATACGAGGACCTGCGCGCGAAAGTCGCCGCCTTCAGCCCAGAAGCGATGGCCCCGCTCTGCGGCATCGAGGCCCGGGTCCTTCGCGAGGTCGCGCGGACTTACGCGCTTTCACGCGCCTCGATCATCTTTTGGGGGATGGGCATCTCACAACATGTCCACGGCACCGACAACGCGCGCTGCCTGATCGCACTGGCTTTGTTGACCGGACAGGTCGGTCGCCCCGGCGCAGGTCTTCACCCCTTGCGAGGCCAAAACAACGTGCAAGGGGCGTCCGACGCGGGCCTCATCCCGATGGTTTTCCCCGATTACCGGCCCGTGGGAGACCCCGCGGCCCGGGCCCTTCACGAGCGACTCTGGGGTCGGACACTTGACCCCACGCCGGGTCTGACAGTCGTCGAGATCATGCACGCGGCGCTCGCGGGCCGCGTGAGGGGGATGTACGTCCAAGGTGAGAACCCGGCGATGTCCGACCCCGACCTTCACCACGCCCGCGCGGCCTTGGCGAAGCTGGAACACCTGGTCGTGCAGGACCTCTTCCTCACCGAGACGGCCTTCCATGCCGACGTCGTCTTGCCCGCCTCGGCCTTCCCTGAAAAAACAGGGACGTTCACCAACACGGACCGCCGTGTGCAGTTGGGCAGGCAGGCCCTCGAGCCTCCGGGAGATGCCCGCCAAGATTGGTGGATCATTCAGGAAGTCGCCCGCCGGATGGGCCTCGACTGGCATTACCAGCACCCGCGCGATGTCTTCGCCGAAATGCGCCATAGCATGGTGTCCCTGAATGGGATCACCTGGGAACGGCTGGAACGCGAAGGGGCCGTGACTTACCCGTGCGACGGGGAAGACCAAGCGGGCCATGAACTCCTCTTCGCGGACGGTTTTCCAACGCGGTCGGGACGCGCCCGGTTCGTGCCCGCCGACGTCTTGCCACCCGACGAATTGCCCGACGCCGACTACCCCATGGTCTTGACCACCGGCCGCTTGCTCGAACACTGGCACACCGGGGCGATGACCCGTCGGGCGACCGTGCTTGACGCGATCGAACCGGGGCCGATCGCGCATCTTCACCCTTCGGACCTGAAGCGACTCGGTATCGAGCCGGGCGGACGGCTTTCAATCGAAACGAGGAGGGGCGCGATCCAACCGCGGGCGCGGGCCGATCGCGACGTGCCTCCCGGCATGGTCTTCGTCCCGTTCTGTTTCGCCGAATCGGCCGCCAACCTGTTGACCAATCCGGCCCTCGACCCGTTCGGGAAGATCCCCGAGTTCAAGTTCTGCGCGGCTCGGCTGACGCCGTGTGACTGAACTTGCGGTCGTTGGCGAAGGCGAGGCGCTTGAACTCGGGCCGCTCGCCGAAATTGAGCAGAAGTCCGACTTCAATCCGCGTGGCTCGCAAGTAATTCAAAAGCTGGGCTTGATGGATCGGCTCAAGGGCCCGCGCCGCCTTCAGCTTCAGAATCACCTTGCCATCGACGATCATGTCGGCCCGAAAGTCGCCGACCCGCACATCCCGAAACCAGACCGCGATTTCCTGTTGGGTCGCGACGTTTAGTCCGTCTTGCCTCAGGGCCACGGCCATCGCGTTCTCGTAGACCGATTCCAAAAAGCCGTGTCCCAGCTCGTTGAAGACCTCGAAATACACCTTCAGAATGTGACCTGTCAGGTCCGCGTGGAGGAGCTTGGTTTCGGCCATGCTTTGGCGGGGGTTGTTGGGGCCGCGGATTTTCGCGGAAGAACGCGGATCAGAGATGAAGAATTTTTATATTCTCTTTTTCTGATCCGCGTTCTTCCGCGAAAACCCGCGGCGACGTCGTTCTCACTCAAAGTTCATTACCGTCATGGATCATCGGTTCGAGTTCCTTGGTGTTGCGCTCGATCGCCAGCACGATGGTGCGCTCCTCGACACCGTCGGGACTGGAGGCGACCGCCGGGATGATCTGCCGGCTGTCGGGAAGACTGAAGCGGACGGTGAACGTGCCGTCGGGCCGGACCGGGACCGGTTCGCCTTGCAAGGTCACCTGGGCGTTGGGCTCCGTCGATCCATAAACGATCAGCTCGGCGTCGAGATGGAAGTGGAACGGCTTGCCGTTCATGCCGGGAAACGAGCCGAGCGCGAGACTCTGGTAGGAGACCTGACTCAGCGACTTACCCAATTGACGCTCTAGGACGTCGAGCAGGTCGGCCGAGTGATGCCCGGTGGGCCCCTGCGAATGATGGAAGACACGTTGAGCGTCCTTGACGCCGTTCCATCCGGTGTCCACGACTTCGGAGACGCCCGCCTTGGGCGTGTTCACCACATTGGAACGGGCCAGGACGTAAAACTTGCCGCGTTTGGAGAGGTAGCCGATATCGACGCGATAGGTCCGGGGCGGGTTGGGGACGTCGATATACCAGTTGGAAACACCGCCGTGGATGCCGATATCGCGGACATGCTGCTCCGAGGCCGACGTTGTGTCCTCGCTGGTGATGTCCATCAGGCGGAGGATGGGATGGGCGGAGTGCCAGTCTTGGCCGAGTGCCGCCTGGGCCCGAGCGAGGGTGCCGCGACTGAGCTCCCAATGGACATGGAGCCAATAGGGGTCGCGCACCATCGTCACAATGCGGTCCTTGGTGCAGACGTGGTCCAAGGTCCGCGGGACGGGCATGGGCGTGGAGATGCGGGGCACCGGCGCGGCCAATGTCCCGTTGGCCTTCCCATTCGCGCTTGCCTTGGCCTGGACGGCGGGTCGGGCCGGGGCGGTCTTGTCTTTTTTGGGTGGCTTCTTGCCATTGCCAATGTATGGAGTCAACGCGCGGATCAATTGGTCTTTCCGCATCGCGTGCCAGCCGACGATCCCCATGTCCTTGGCCATCTGGGCGAGCGCCTTCTTGTTGCTGCCCTTGAGTGCTTCGAGAGTCATCGGGGCCACTCCATCATCCGCACCGGCCGTTTCTTCGGGGCCTCGGTGCTGGAATGCGGGACTTTGAGGATCGTCCGTGAGTGAATCGATCCGGCATCATCCTAGATCGCCAGATGATGGACGAAGAACCCCCCCCGCCGGGCGGGGGTGATGAAAGCAGAATTCGGGAACGACCCGGGAGAAACAAAGCGGGGCGGTCCCCCCTCTTCGCGACATGGAAGAGGGCGAGCCGCCCGATTCAGTTCAAGTCGCCGAACGCTGGCCACAAGCGAGTCGGCATCGAAATGTCCCCAACTCTGTCGGACCCGGTGTTTGCCAAGGAAAATCACCAGCCTCGGAAGTGATAACAAAACCGGGGAGAGGCGTCAAGGACCTATCGCGCTGATCCTGTCCGCCGCCATGACAACTGCCAGGATGCGTGACAGAGACGCACGGATGGGTCCCGAACCGACTTCGTGAAAAATTTCCCAATCCATTGCCTCAGCCTGTTGACAGGCCCTTCCCGCCGGTTAAACTCGTGGACGTCGCATGGGGACTACGCGACCGACCCGTATTCACGCGCCTAGCTTCACGAGGCGTTGAGACGTGTGTCCCGTAGTCGCCAATTGGGGCCGTGCCACATGGCGAGACCTCCGTCGAGTCCCCTCGCGGTCGGGGTCGCCTGGGCCTATCGCTTGATGGCGGTCTCCCTGGAGTTTTGCGTCCCCGCGCTTGTCGGGTACTTTCTCGATCAGCGTTTGGGTGCTTCTCCATGGTTGACCGTGGTCGGGGCGGTCCTGGGACTAGGTGTCGGACTCTATCACCTAGTCCGCATGGCGGAGACGCCCAACCTGCCACCGCCTCAAGCTTGAGCCCGCCCCACAGCGCGAAAGCGCACACACGAGACTGCCACCGATGGCCGCTGGACACCATGACGACCCGATGAGCCACGTGCTGGACCACTCCACGCTGGAGGTCCCGGGGTTCGGCACGGAAATCCCTCTTCCCAACATCTTCGGGTTTCAGTTGACGCGGTTCATGGTGATGGAACTCCTCGCCGCGGGCCTGCTGTGTCTCATTATGGTCCCCCTGGCTCGTCACGTCGCCCGGAACAAAGTGACGAAGGGTCCTCTGCTGAACGCCTTCGAGGCCGTCGTCCTTTTCATTCGCGATCGCGTCGCGCGGCCCGCCATCGGGGGACATGGGGCCGACGATTACTTACCATTTCTGTTGACACTCTTCTTTTTCATCCTCTTTTGCAACCTGCTGGGGATGATTCCCGGTGGGGCCTCCGCGACCGGCGACATCAACGTCACGGCCACTCTGGCGTTGATCACGTTCGGGGTCGTCTTGTTCACGGGCATTCGGGCGATGGGGCCCATTGGGTTCTGGGTCGGTCTGGTCCCCAAGATCGACTTGCCCCGACCCTATCTGGTCGTCCTTTGGCCCTTGATGTTCGTGATCGAGGTCCTCGGTCTGTTCATCCGCCACATGGTGCTGTCCGTCCGTTTGTTCGCCAACATGATGGCCGGCCACATGGTCCTGGCGGTGATCCTCGGCTTCATCGCCCAGGCCGCGGGGCTCATCACCTTCCTGGTCACACCCGCCAGCATCCTCGGAGTCACCGCCTTGAGCCTCCTGGAGTTGCTGGTGGCCTTCCTTCAAGCCTACATCTTCACGTTCTTGGCGGCGTTGTTCATCGGCTCCGCCCAGCACGGCCACTGACACGAACCCTCCGCGAGCCGGCCCGCGTCGGGCCGGCACTGCCAGGTCCCGAGCCCACAGAAACGAAGGTCCCGGCACTCCACCGTCGATCGCCAACTTCCCTGGAGAAGGTCCCCCGATGAAGTCCTTGAAAACAGCCGCTCTGGCCCTGCTCGTCCTTTTCACCACTCAGATGACGGTCTCGGCCCAAGAATCCGTCGAAGACAAGGCCCGCGTCGCGTTCGCGTCGGCCCCCAAGGGCGCCCTGCCCGACGGCGGCAAGTTCCTGGCCGCCGGCCTGGTGATCATCGGCGCCGGCTTGGGGATCGGTATGCTGGCCAAGGGCGCCGTGGAGAGCATCGCCCGTCAACCGGAAGTCGCGGGCACGATCCAGACCAACATGCTGATCGCGGCGGCCCTCATCGAAGGGGCCACCTTCTTCGCCCTGATCATCATCATCATCGGCAAACCATATTGACCGCGGCCCACCCTCGCCGACCCAATCACCGGCCTGTGACGAGGGACCTCGCCCAGGCCGGCCCCTCGCGACCTCGAACCTGACGAGACTTTCCCCATGCTCCGCGTCTTGTCCTTGACGCTCCTGGCGGTGGCGCTAGTCCTGAGTCCCGGCGCGGGCCGCATCACCAGGGCCGATGAGACCAAGACCGCCGCCGGCAATGAGCACCCCCAAAAGGAAGAACAAGGGGGGCTCTTTCAGCTCAAGCCGTCGATGGCCCTGGCAACCCTGCTTGTCTTCTGTATGCTTTTGTTCGTCCTTCGTCGGCACGCCTGGGATCCCTTGCTGAAGGCGTTGCACGACCGTGAGAAGTACCTGGAAAAGACCCTGGAGGAGACTGAGAAGGCCCGCGCCGACGCCCTGCAGTACCTCAGCCAACATAAGGCCCTGATCGAAGATGGGGCCGCTCAAGTGCGGACCATGCTTGACGAGGCGCGGGTCCAATCCCAGGCGATCAAAGACGGCATGGTCAAGCAGGCACAACAGGAGGCCGAGGCCGTGCGCACTCGCGCGGAGCGTGAGATCGGCTCGGCCCGCGACCAGGCCATTCTCGAACTTTGGGACCGCGCCGCGGAACTCGCCGTGTCGGTCGCCGGCAAGGTCCTACCTCGTGAACTGGGCGAGGCGGATCACCGTCGATTGATCGAAGGGGCCCTCGCGGAACTCCCGCAAGCGCCAGTGTCGGGCAATGGTCAAGGGGCCCGAGCATGAGCACGCCCCAAAGCTCCGAAGGACAACCGGAACGCACCCCGACGGCCAGGACCCGGCCGTTCGACGAGTCCATTCACGAGGCGGCCGCCACTTACGCCGAGGCCCTGCTCAACGCCGCCGCCAAGGAGGCGGACGTCGACGAGGTCCTTCAAGAACTGGACGAGCTGCGCCGAGACGTGATGGACCACTACCGGGAGTTTCATTTCCTCCTCGCCTCGACCAGTCTCTCGATCGAAGACAAGGACCGCATCCTCGTTTCGGCCTTTGAGGGGCACGCCCTGCCGATCGTGACCCGATTCATCCGGGTGCTCAATCGCAACGGCCGAATCGACATCCTGGGCGTGATCCTGGACAAGGCGTTCGAGCTTTGGGACCAACGCCAGAACCGCGTCCACGTCAAGGTCCGCTCGGCCGTCCCGCTCGACGCGGACCAACTCCAGGCCGTCCGGGAGGGCATGCGCGGCATCCTGGGCCCCGCTCATCCCGTGCTCCACACGGCCGTCGACCCTTCGTTGATCGGCGGGCTGGTCATCCAGGTCGGCGACCAGTTGTACGACATGTCGGTTCGTCGCCGCCTGCAACTGCTCCGGGGCCAACTCGTGGACGTCAGAGGGGCCGAGATTCGCACAACGACCGCCTCGTTCCTGAACAACTAGTCGCACCCGTTTCCGTCGGATCGACCCCTCCGGGTCAGGCCGGCCCGCATGACGAGACACCTTCCATGAAATTCCGAGCCGACGAGATCACGTCGATCATCCAGCGCGAGATCGAGCAGTTCCGCCCCGAGGTGACCCACACCGAAGTGGGCCGCGTCTTGGAAGTGGGCGACGGTATCGCGCGCATCCACGGCCTCTCGAGCGTGATGGCCGGCGAGATGGTCCAGTTCCAAAACGGTGTCCGGGGCCTGGCGTTCAACCTCGAAGAATCGTCGGTCGGCGTCATCATCCTGGGCGACTACAAGAACATCCAGGAGGGTGAGACCGTCTCGGCCACCGGCCAGCTTCTCCGCGTCCCCGTGGGCGACGCCCTCATCGGCCGCGTTGTGGACCCGCTGGGTCAGGCCATCGACAACATGGGCCCGATCCACACGAACCTCTCTCGCCTCGTCGAGTCGTACGCGCCAGGCATCGCGGGTCGGCAGCCGGTGGACGAGCCCCTTCAGACCGGGATCAAGGCCATCGACGCCATGACGCCAATCGGCCGCGGCCAGCGTGAACTCATCATCGGCGACCGCAAGACCGGCAAGACCGCCATCGCCATCGACACGATCATCAATCAAAAAGGGCAGGGGGTCATCTGCGTCTATATCGCCATCGGTCAAAAAGAATCGACCACGGCGAGCCTGGTGGACGCCCTCAAGCGTTATGGGGCGATGGAGTACACGATCGTGGTCGCGGCCGGCGCCAGCGACCCCGCGCCGCTCCAATACTTGGCCCCATACGCGGGCACCGCGATGGCCGAGTACTTCATGTACGAGAAGGGTGCGGCGACCCTCTGCGTCTTCGACGACCTTTCCAAGCAAGCCGTCGCCTATCGCGAACTCTCACTCTTGCTCCGCCGACCGCCCGGTCGCGAGGCCTACCCCGGCGACATCTTCTACACCCACTCGCGCCTCCTCGAGCGATCGGCCAAGCTGGCCAACAGGTACGTCATCATCCCGAACGACTCCCCCACTGACGACCCGACCAACCCAGTCGAGGAATCATGGGCCGTCAACGGTAAGGTGTACGAAGGGGTCCCCGGCTTCGAAGAGGCCTCCCACGACCTCAAGACCAACGTCGCACCCAACCACAAGGTCGCCAAGACGGCCAAGTCGGGCGGATCGCTGACCGCCCTGCCCCTCATTGAGACCCTTGAAGGCGAGGTCTCAGCCTACATCCCCACCAACGTCATCTCGATCACCGACGGCCAAATCTACCTCCAGCCCGACCTCTTCTTCGCAGGCATCCGACCGGCCATCGACGTCGGCATCAGCGTCTCCCGCGTGGGCGGCAAGGCCCAAATCCCCGCCATGAAGAAGGTCGCCGGCGGCCTGCGACTCGACCTGGCCGCGTTCCGTGAGCTGGAGGCGTTCGCCCAGCTCGGCACCGAACTCGACAAGGCCACCCAGCTCCAACTCGATCGCGGCTACCGGATGGTCGAGCTCCTCAAACAGCCCCAGTACCAGCCGATGAACGTGACCGACCAGGTCATGTCGATCTTCGCCGGCACCGAGGGCTTCCTCGACGACGTGCCGGTGAAACTCGTCCAACGCTGGGAAACGGAGTTCCTCCGCTATATGCGCGAACAGAAGGCTGACGTCCGAGATCGCCTCGTCCGCGAGAAGAAGATGAGCGACGACCTGGCCAAGGACCTGAAAACGGCGATCACCGAATTCAATCAGCGCTATTGGAACCCAGGGTCGAAGAAGGCCGAGCCCGCCAAGGCCGGTGCCGCGTCCTGATTCCGACCCATATCCAGACCAGAAACGGCTTCACCAGGGGACTCGCGAGCGATGGCCAAGGCCCGCGCGATCATCAAGCGTCGGAAGGCGGTCCAGAACATCCGGAAGATCACCCGGACGATGGAGCTGATCGCCACCGCCCGCTTCAAGAAGGCCCTCGACCGAGCGACCGAGGCCGAGGCCTACACGCGCAAGATCGCCGAGATCGTCGCGGACCTCGGCTCACGCTCCAGCGAGGTGGCCCATCCTTTGCTGGAGAAGCGCGAAAAGGACAAGAACACGCTGCTTCTGGTGCTCACCAGCAATCGCGGGCTCGCCGGCGGTTACAACGGCAACCTCGTCCGCGTCGCCACTCGCGCGCTCCAAGACGCGGAGGTCGCCGACAACAAGGTCCGCCTCGAAGTCTCGGGCAAGCGGGGCATCTCATACTGCCGGTTCCGCGGCATCCCCGTGGACGCCTCCTACACACACTTTGAAGACCGGCCGCAGTTCCAAGAAGTCGAGGTCCTCGCCAACGCCTACCTCCGCATGTTCCTCGCCAAAGACGTCGACCGTCTGGACGTGGTCTACACGAGGTTCCTAAGCGCTTCCCGCCAGGAAGCGATCGTCGAGACCCTTCTTCCCATGTCGGCCGCTAAGATGGAGGCGATGGCCAAACTGGTGCGGCACCCGGACAAGGGGGCCAAGCCGGCCCCCGCCGCCCCCGTGAGCTATGAGTTTCTCCCCGATGCCAATAGCATCCTGGAAGAGATCGTCCCCGTCTCGTTCAAGGTCCGGCTATTCAAGTGCTTCCTCGACGCGGCCGTGAGCGAACAGATCGCCCGGATGGTCGCCATGAAGGGGGCCACCGAGAACGCGGACGACATGATCAAGACCCTGACCCGACAATACAACCGCGCCCGACAGTCGCAAATCACCCGCGAACTGGCCGAGATCATCGGCGGCGCGGCCGCCCTCGAATAATCGACCACCAAGACCGGACGAATCAAGCCCCACGCATCCATCAGGCAGGTGAGAGTCATGGCCACTGCGAACACGACGGGCAAGATCACCCAGATCATCGGCTCCACCTTCGACGCCGAGTTTGATGAAGGGAGCATGCCCGAGATCTACAACGCGCTCCGCATCAATGCCGAGGAAAAGGGAGTGCGCATCGAGTTGACGGGCGAGGTCCAACAGCACCTCGGAGGCAACCGCGTGCGTTGCGTGGCCCTGGGTTCGACTGACGGCCTCGTTCGCGGCATGCCCGTGCTCGACACTGGTTCCCCGGTGACCGTGCCTGTCGGCAACGGCACCCTCAGCCGCGTCTTCAACCTCCTGGGCGACCCGATCGACGGCCGCGGCCCCGTCCAGCACAGCGAACGCTGGCCCATCCATCGCGAACCGCCCGCCTTCGACAGCCTCAGCCCCAAGACCGAGGTCTTCGAGACCGGCATCAAAGTGCTGGACCTCCTCACGCCGTTCGTCCGCGGCGGCAAGATCGGCCTCTTCGGCGGCGCCGGCCTGGGCAAGACCGTCATCCTTCAGGAACTCATCGCCCGCATCGCCCGCGTCCATAGCGGGTTCTCCGTTTTCGCCGGCGTGGGTGAGCGTACCCGCGAAGGGAACGACCTCTGGCTCGAAATGCAAGAGACCAAGATCGGCTCCACCGGCAAGAGCGTGCTCGACTCCACCGTGATGTTCTTCGGTCAGATGAACGAGCCGCCGGGCGCCCGCTTGCGCGTGGCCCTCTCGGCCCTCACCAACGCCGAGTGGTTCCGCGATTCCACCGGCGCCGAGACCCTTCTCTTCGTCGACAACATCTTCCGGTTCAGCCAAGCCGGCTCCGAGGTTTCGGCCTTGCTGGGCCGGATGCCCTCGAACGTGGGCTATCAGCCGACGCTCGCCACCGAGATGGGCGCCCTTCAAGAACGCATCACTTCCACGAGCAAAGGGGCCATCACGTCGGTGCAGGCCGTTTATGTGCCGGCCGACGATCTGACCGACCCCGCCCCAGCCACCACCTTCGGCTTCCTCGACGCCTTCATCGTCCTCGCCCGCTCGATTTCCGAGAAGGGGATTTACCCGGCCGTCGACCCCCTGGGCTCGACCTCACGCATCCTCGACCCCCAGTATGTCGGCCAGGAACACTACGACGTCGCCCGTCAGGTGCAGTCGATCCTCCAGCGCTATCGCGAACTCCGCGACATCATTGCGATCCTCGGTGTCGATGAGTTGTCCGAAGAAGACAAGATCGTGGTCCACCGGGCCCGCCGGATCGAGCGGTTCCTCTCGCAGCCCTTCTTTGTGGCCGAGGTCTTCACCAACAAGCCCGGACAATACACGCCCCTCGCCGAGACGGTCCGCAGCTTCAAGGAGATCTGCGAAGGCAAATGGGACGAGCTTCCCGAAAGCGCCTTCCTCTACGTGGGCGCCGTGGAGATGGCCGAGGAGCAGGCCAAGAAGATGGCCCGCTGATCCCTGGGCGAGACCTCACGCGAACAAGGACCCACGCCGATGGCCAAGGCCCCGGACCCGATGCACTCCCTGTCCCACTCCCTCTTGAAGTGTGTGGTGGTGACGCCCGAAAAGGTCTTGCTCGACGAGCTCGTCGACTTCGTGGCCCTTCCCCTCTTCGACGGCGAGATCGGCATCCTCCCCGGCCGGGCCCCTTTGATCGGCCGCCTCGGCTTCGGCGGCCTGCGGACCCGTGTGGGCACGCTCACCAAGGAGTACTTCGTAGACGGCGGTTTCGTGCAAGTCGCCAACAACCTGGTCACGGTGCTGACGAACCAGGCGCTACCCGTCGCCCAACTGGACGCCGCCCAGGTCACCGGCGACCTCGAGGCGGCCAAGGCGAAACACCCGGCGGGCGGCTTGGGTCAGGCTGAACGAAGCAAGTCCATCCAGCGGGCCCAGGCCCAGTTGAGACTCGTCAAGGGTCGGACGACGATCTGAACTAACACGGGCGGCACAAGGGGCCGAAGAGAAAAGGGGCGTGCCAACCGGCACGCCCCGCTGTTATCTTGTTCAATCAAGAATGTGCCCGTGCGGTAAGATATAGCCCAGGTCGAGCAATTTTGTGATGATGGAATCGACGCATTCCTCAACGCCTTGCTCGCTCGTGTCCAGGGTCACTTCCGGGTGCGTCGGCGGCTCGTAGGGGTCGTCCACGCCCGTGAACCCCATGGGCTTGCCCTCCGCAAGCGCGGCCTTCGCCTTGGCGTAAAGACCCTTCACATCGCGCTTCTCGCAGACGGCCAAGGGCGTGTCGCAGTAGACCTCCACGAAGTTCCCGCGCGACATCTTGCGGGCCTCGTCGCGCACCGCCCGATACGGGCTGATCACCGAGCAAAGGACCGTCCCGGCATGCTGGTTCACCAGGCCCGCCACATAGCCGACGCGGCGAATGTTCGTGTCCCGGTCCTCCTTGCTGAAACCGAGTCCTTTCGATAAGTGTGTGCGAATTTCATCGCCATCAAGAAGTGAGCAATTGCGTCCGAACTCGGCCAGGCGTTCGATGAGGGCGTGGGCCACGGTGCTCTTGCCCGAGCCCGAGAGGCCGGTGAACCAGATGGTGAGACCTTGTCGGAAGGTTGGCGGGTTGGCCTCGCCCAGGATCGCCGCGACCGCCGGCCTGGTGAACCAGTCGGGCAGGGGGAGTCCCTTCGCCAGATACTTCTCGCGAACGTCGGTCCCCGAGATGTCGGCCGTGCGCACGCCCGCGGGCACCTCGTCGATCGCCGCGTAGCGGTCCTCGTCGGGCAGATACACCATCTGCTTGAAATCGACCATCTCCATGCCGATCTCTTCGCCGTGTTCCCGCATGGCGTCTTGAGCGGCGTAGGGTGGATAGAACGCCTTGCCCGCCGAGTCCTTGCCGGGTCCGGCGTGGTCGCGGCCGACGATGAAGTGAGTGCAGCCATAATTGCGCCGGATGATCGCGTGGAGAAGGGCCTCTTTGGGCCCGGCCATGCGCATCGCCAGGGGTAGCAAGCTTAAGACGACCGAGTCGGGCTCGTAGTGGTTGTCCACCAGGGCCCGGTAACAGCGGACACGGGTGAAGTGGTCGACGTCCCCCGGCTTGGTCACGCCCACGACCGGATGGATCAGCAAGCCCCCGCCGATCTGCTCGGCGGCCAGCTTGGTCAGCTCCTCATGGGCCCGGTGCAGGGGGTTGCGGGTCTGGAAGGCGACGACCTTCGACCACCCTTTCTCAACGAAGAACTCGCGAAGCTCCGCCGGGTCGCGCCGCAGCTCGACGAAGTCGTAATGCGGCGGGACGCGAATGACTTCGAGTCGCCCGGCGGCCAGATGGTCGGCCTGACGATTCAAGTGGGCGACGGCCGGGTGCTTGGGGTCGGTCGAGCCGTAGGCGCCGGCGGCCTCGGCCGCTTTGTCATAGATGTAGATTTCTTCGATATGTAAAAAAGCGAGGAGATTTCCATAGATGTCACGCAGGGCCAGGGTCTTACCCTCGGCGACGCCATCGCCCGGGGTGACCGGTAGGGTGACGGGCAGCGGCCAGAGCGTGCCGTCGGCCAGGCGCGACTCCCCCACGACGCGCTCGTAATCGCGGCGACCGAGGAACCCCCGGAGCGGGGAGAAGCCGCCGACCGCCAGCAATTCGAGGTCGCACAAGGCGCGTTCGTCGAGGGTGAGTCCGGCGTGGTCTTTGGCGGTGGCCCGCATCGCGTCGGCCCGTTCGGGGGAGACGATCAGGTCCACCAACTCGCCCCCGTAAGGAGTGTTGAGGGCCGCGCGCGATTCGGTCGGGGTCGAAGCGGTCAACGTCGGACTCCTGAAAAGAAGAGAAGAAAGGGCCTTCCAGGCCCTGGTCATATGACCCATTCGCGAGGCGCCGAGCGCTCGCGGAGTTGGGCGATGGTCGTGCGGTCGAGGACCGCCCGCTCGGCGGCCCGCACGTCTTCCCAGACGCTGGCCAAGGCCTGGGCGGCGACCCCGGGCAGGTCGCGTGGGGCTGGCTCAGGGCCGTCGATGGCCGAAAGGACCTCGCCGAGCGACATCCGATCGGCCGGACGCGCCAAGCGGTAGCCGCCCAAGGCCCCTCGGACGCTCACCACCAGGCCGGCCCCTTTCAGTTGCAGGAGGATCTGCACCAGATAGCGCTCGGGGATCCCGTGGGCCTCCGCGATCTCGCGAATCCGCAAGGGCGGGGCCTCGGGAGGGCAACCCGCAAGGGCCAAGATGGCCAGACAGGCATACTCGGCCTTGGCGGAGATCTTCATGGATAAAATTTGATCAAAGCTGACTGCTGTCCAAGGAATGCAGGCCGCACTCCGTTTTGGCCTGACCGGCCCACCGACCCGCGCGGTCGTCGTCTTCCCCGTTCGCCACCGCTCGCGTGCAGGGCCAACAGCCGATCGAGGGAAAGCCCACGTCGTGGAGCGGGTTGTAGGGGACCTCATGGGTCAGGATATACGCCCAAACATCCCGTTTTGTCCATCGCAACAACGGGTTGATCTTCACGAGGCCAAACTTGGCGTCCCAAGAAACGACCTTGGCGCGCCGTCGATCGGCCGATTGGTCGGCCCGAATCGCGGAAATCCAAGCATCATGACCCTGGATCGCCCGCCGAAGGGGGACGAGTTTGCGATCGCGGCAGCATTGGTTCGGGTCGCGGGAGTAAACGGGACCACCGTTTGCGGCCTCGTACTCCTCAACAGTCGTCCCGGCCCGAACGAGTTCGATGTTGATTCCGTAGCGAGCGGCGATGCGTTCTTTGAGTTCCAAGGTCTCGGCGAATTGGTAACCGGTGTCCAGGTTGAAGATGCGCACGTGCGGCTCAATCCGCGAGAGCATGTCGATGAGCAGACAACCTTCGGCCCCGAACGCGGTCGCCATGGTCAACCTGGGAAAGAACCGCTCGACCGCCCAGGTCAGGATTTCTCTCGGTTGGGCATCTTCCAGACGCTCGCAAGCCTCTTCCAGGTCGATCATCGCGTCGAGCACCGCCGTCATGGGTTCATCCCCCTTTGGTCTCCGTGAATCTTACATACATTTTGCATCATAATCAAGATTCGGTCGCGAACGGGGTGTTCCTGGAACTTTGGGGCCTTCCTTTTGGTAACATGGGGCTCGTCCTCAGCGGGTGGTCCCTCTGGTCGCGACGTTTGACGGCCGGTTATCGGCAGAGTCCTGCGAACTCGGAGGTCCGGCAGTCCTGAGCGGGGCCTAGCGCGCACCCTGAGCGTAAGCTTCTTCCACATGTCCTCATATTCTACCGGATTGCCAAAGAGCGTGCATTCGGACGAATCATCCGAAACACTCAATTCCGCGCGGCCGGACCATCGCGGGGCGGGTCAACCGACCCGGGGGACGACGAGACGGGGGCCGACGGTCTGGTCGAGGGGCCCGCGGGGGCGTTTCCGGCGAGACCCGACGAAGTTCGATCTCCCGAAACCGCATGGACTTG
>CALLYK010000218.1 GCA_937858365.1 uncultured Isosphaeraceae bacterium
ACAAGACGGGCATTGACGGGGCCCCCTGGGCCCAGTGGCTCCGCGGTTGGACCTCCGAAGAGAACCGCCACGGCGACTTGCTCAACGCCTATCTCCGACTGACCGGCCGGGTCGAAATGCGATCCGTCGAGGTGACGATCCACAACCTCATCAAGAACGGCTTCACTTCGAACAGTTAAGGGAGACCTGTTCGCGTCCCTGATCTATCCCGCATTTCAGGAGCGCGCCACGCGCCTAACCCACGGAAACGTCGCCAAGCTCGCGGCCCAGCAAGGAGAAGAGGCCCTGGCGAGAATCTGCCGCAAGATCGCCGCAGACGAGACCCGCCACGAGACCTTTTACACCCGAGTCACGTCCCACGCGATGGATGTCGACCCTGAGGCGGGCGTCTTGGCCTTCCGCGCCAAACTGCGCGGCACTATCGCCATGCCCGGACGACGCATGTACGACGGCCATGACCCCAACCTATTCGACCATTTCGCCGTCGTCTTCCAGCGGTTGGGGGTGTACACGACCGTGACCTACGCCGACATTATCGCCCATTTCGTGGACACATGGGACATCGCCAAACGGTCCCTCTCGGGCAAAGCGGCCAAGGCCCAAGACTACATCTGTCAGCAGGCCGAACGCTATCGCCGGTTGGCCGATATGGTCGCGAAGGACATGGTCGCGCGGCCCGCAGTCCCCTTTTCGTGGGTGCACGGGACGCCGGTCTGAACCACTCTCCCGCCGCGCGGGGGGACCTCGATGTCCTGAAGACATTCGACCTGGCCCCCTTCCGTCACACGTCAATTTTCCGCGCAACTCCTTCGTCGCTTCATCGCGTTTTCTCGGCGCCTCTTACACTATACGAGATGTTCCGCAAGTTGGGACGTCCGCAATGGAGGACCGCCGTGATTTCGTGCGAAAGCAACGCCCCGCGTCGACGGGGTTTCACCTTGATCGAATTGCTCGTCGTCATCGCCATCATCGGTGTGCTCATCGCCCTCCTCTTGCCGGCGGTCCAACAGGCACGCGAGGCCGCGAGACGCATCCAATGCACCAATAATCTCAAACAAATCGGCCTGGCGCTGCACAACTTCGAAAACGCCAACAACCACTTCCCGCCAGGGTTCGCCATTTCGACGGCCAACCTCCCGGCGCCGATCAGAGCGGCCTTGATCCCGTCGCAGATTTATGAACTGCCCACGACGTTCGGTTCCGATTGGCAAGAGGCGAACAGCCTGACAAACCTGCTCGCCCACAACTGGGTCACTTTCACGCTCCCTTACCTGGAGCAGCAGGCGATCTTCAATTCGTACAACTTCCGGTCGACCTATTGCGGAAGCGTCAGCGGTGCGGGGATTCAACACCCCAATCACACCGCGATTTCGACGCGGATCAACACCCTTCTTTGTCCGTCGGCCCCGGGCGGCCAGCGGATCGACTTGGATGGCCGGGCCACCAACCCCCTTACCGGCGCCGCGATCAACGGTTGGCAAGCGGCGGCCACCGACTACGCGGTCAATGACGCCGTGGACGTTGGGGTGACACCCGCCTTCGCCGACCCGAGCAACGACCTCAGTCCACCGTCACCGGGTTCGATCAAGGGCATCCTGTTCGGCAACAAGATCCGCCGGATCGCGGAAGTGACCGACGGTCTCTCTTCCACGTTCCTCATCTCCGAGGACGCCGGCCGACCGGCCCGGTATCTCAAAAGCGGCACTCGGACCGGCCGAGTCAGCGGCGCCGGATGGGCCGATTATGAGAGCGAGTACTTCTCCCACGGGATCAGCGGATCGCGGAATTGCCACACGAATTGCGACAACGACAACGAGGACTTCGCGTTCCACCCTGGAGGGGCCAACAAGCTCTACGGCGACGGCTCCGTCCGATTCATGAAGGAAACGGTTGCGATGCGCATCTTCGCGCGTTTGATGTCGTTCAATGGCAATGAGGTCATCTCGGCCGATCAGTTCTGAGCCCTAACACAACCCGACCGCGAGACCCTCATGATCCGCAATCGCCCCTCCCCCAAGGACGCTGCCGAGTTCTTGGGCCAGCCCTGTATTGGTACGGTTCTCGTTTCGGTCTTGGTCTCGTCATTGGCTATTGCCCCGTTTGGCTGTGGCGGTCCGAGGGGGAAAATGCCGGTCTATCCGGTCCGGGGCAAGGTCTTCATCGACGGTCAGCCCGCCGCTGGGGCGGACATCGTCCTCTATCCGACGACCCCGCTCACCGACATGGATGCCGATTACCCCCGGGCGGGTGTGGCCAACGACGGCACCTACGCGATTGGTACCTACGGCCAAGCGGACGGCGCGCCGGCCGGGCGGTACATGGTCTCGATCTATAAAGGGGGTGACTCGTCCGACGAGGGGCCCCAGTTCAAAAAGCCCCGAACCGTTGACCCTTTCCGAAAGTTCAAGGACCCAGCGAACTCCGGACTGACCCTCGAAGTCTCCGAGGGCAAGAACGACGGCAAAGACTTCGACCTCAAATCGACCCGCTACTAGCGCTTCGAGACGATCCGTCCGAGCGGGAACGGTTAGCGACGCTGTCTCCGGCCCGATTTGAAGGGGCCTCTCCATTTGCCCCGTCGCTCACGCTTCCGGCTCTGTTCGGTAGGCAGTTTCCCCGCCTCGGTCCATTCCCCACGGTAGAATAGGGAAGACCGATGCGCTACGACCAGATCGTTAGGATGGGAAAGGTCCGAGCGTTTAGGTCTTCGGAATCTGTCCAATTTCTCCGGCCGGTTGTCGATTTCTCTCCTGGTTGGGTCGTTTGGACAGGCCGTGTCCTCTTCGCACGACCCACCCGGGCCATCCGAATTGACGGTCCGGTCGATCCTGCGAACAATGACGCCGCGTCCCGGCTGCATTCGCCTCTTTTTCACCATCGCTTGCTGAATGGGCCCTCGATTTCATGAAGCGGACGTTCGCCGTCGTCACCCTCTTGGCCGCGTTGGGAGTGCTGGTCAAGCTCGCGTTCAAAGGCGGGCCGAGCCAGCCACCCGTCACGTCCGGGGCGGTCGTGGTCCCGAGTTCGCGCGCGATTCAGGGCGGCGACGAACGAGGCGCCTTGTTGGTCCGCCATCCCGACGACCGCGACCTGGTTACGCGCACACTCGATGCGTTCGGTCACAACGCGATCGCGATCGAACGAACGGACGGTCTGCGCGGGTTGGTCCTTCTGGACCGGCTGGGCATGGAGGCGATTTATCTTCATGAGAAGCACCCGCGCGACTTCCGCAAGTTGCGCGACGCGCTCACCGACGAGGCCGCCGCCGAGGTGCTGCTCCACTGGCGCGAATATTTCGGTCTCAAGGCGGCCGACGACGTCGATCGCGAGGTCCTGATCGCCGAGATCGGCCGGATGGGACCGTCGACTCGGCGGATCGCCAGGCATTATCCGGCCCTCTTGCCCCTCTTGATGGCCGAGCCGGCCGGCATGGCCGAACTGATCGACCGTTACGAGGCCGACGCCGACGACCTCCGCGACATGCTGGTCGCCCTCACGCTCGTGAACCTCGAACCCGGTCCGACCGACCTTCGCGCCGCCCTGCGGACGTTCGACCAGTACGGGCCGCTCGCCCTTCAGGCGTTCCGGCTGGAAGGGCCCGACGGTCTGGCGATCGTCCTTCGTTATGGTCCCGTGCTCGTCGCCCTGGGCGAGTCGCTGCCGCTCGAAGAGGCCCTCATCCTGCTTCGGGTCAACGCCGAGGACCTGGACCGATTGCTCGCCACCAAGCGCCCTGAGCACATCGCCGCGGCCATGCGTCATGTCTCGGCGGGTGGCCGGCGACTGGTCGAGGCGGTGGGCGGTAGTCCTCATGGTCTGCGGTTGAGCATGGATTTCGGTCCCAAGGGAGACCAGGCCCTCGTCGAAGCGGGCCCCGACGCGGCCGACTTGGTGTACGGACCCTTCAGCGACGCCGACCCGACCTTGAAAAACCAGGCGGTCGCGGCGCTGGCCGAACACGGTCCGATGGCCCTGGCCCTGCTCTCGAAGTACGAGGACGACCGCGACTTCCGCGACGTCTTACGTTCCCACGGGCCGGGTGTCGTGCCGCCGATCGCGCGGGCCGATCACGCCCCGGAGGCCCTCGCCTTCCTCCGCGAGAAGACCGACCGGACCACGTTGGAGACCCTGGCCTACGGTATTCAGTACCTGGATCGGGAAAGCGGTCAGGCGATGATCGCCCGGATCAAGACCGACGGCCTGGACCGCGTGAAGGCCCTGGAATCGAGCGAGATCGAAGCGTACCAGTTCCTCCCCTTGTACGACCTGGTCCACCTGGGTGGCGTCTTGACGAAGGGGCATTCGCCGACGCGCGGCGAGATGACCTGGGCCCTCGTGGATGGTTGCTTCGTCGTGGTGGACGCCCTGAGCCTCTTGGCCCTTCAGCCCGAAGGGGCCGCCGCTTCGGAGTTGGCTCGCAGTGAACTGAAGGCGGCGGCCCGCGAAGGGGCCCGCGCCGCGACACGCGAATTGGCGGAAGAGGCGACCGAGGCCGTGACCCGCGCCGCCGTTCGGGAAGGGACCGCGGAAGGTCTCGCTTCGGCGGCCGAGCAGGCGTCGCGTTGGTGGGCGGTCCGGCGCGCTGGCGGCCCCTTCGCCGTGCTCCGGCGCTTGCCCGAGGCCCTCGCCAGTCTCGACCTGGCCAGGATCGTCCAACTGGCCGGTCCCAGCACGCAACGCGCTGGGATTCGCCTGAGCGTTTGGGGCAAGCCGCTCCGGTTCATGACGCGCGAGGGCGAAAAAGTGTTGACCATGCAGCCCGGCGCCGGTCTTCGGGTCGTCCGCGACCAGGCGCTCGCCTCGGGGGTTGGCGTGGTGGGTTACCGCAAGATGGAGGAATACCTCAAGTCGCGCCGGCCCGGAGGGCTGGACGAGACGGACTGACAAAAAAACGAAAACGGACCACGAGTCGCTGCTGAAGGACCGTGGGCCCCAACCGAATCCCATGAAAGAGGCCGCGTCCCCTCGCCCCCAACGCCCGAATGCATGAACGAACGAGCGAGCGAGCCGCGCCTTCAAGGATGCCCGTTATGCGAGACCACCCGACGCGACGAGGTTGGCCCGTCGCCCTCTTGTTGGGCTTTTTGCTTCATCCAGGGCCGACCGCGCTTGCCGGCCGGCTTTCTTGGCTCGATGAGGTCGTCCAAACGGTCGTGCGCGACGCCCGCGGTGAAGGCCGTGCCGCCGCTCGCTCCTCGGGCCGCCTCTTCCTTCGCGAATCGGAAGAAGAGTTGCAAACCCTGGCCCGGCGCTCCGACGACATGGCCCGTCTGGCCAGACGCGTCGAAGGACCGAGCGAGGCCCTCTTGGAGGCCCGCTTCGCCCGCGTCGTCCGCCAAGACGAGAAACTCGTCAAGGGTTTCCGCGACCTGGCCCCGGCCGAGAAGCGCCTGGTGGTGGAGATGGGCGAAACGGCGAGTTCCCTGGCGCGCCGACACCCGGAGCGCGCGGAAGAGATGATCCGCGGACTGGGAGTCGAGGGCCTGACCGCCGTTCGCGTCTACGGCGACGATGTGGCCGAGGTGGTCCTGAAGGAAGGCCCGAGCAGTCTCAACGTGCTCCGCAAGACGGGACGCGCGGGGTGGGACGTATTCACCAACGTCATCCTGCCGAACAAAAAGAAGTTGGCGGCGGCCGGCGTGCTGGCCGTCTTCCTGGCCAACCCCGATCAATTCGTGGACACGGCCGGCAACCTGACGCAATACGCGGTCGAGCAACTCGGCAAAGCGGGAGTGCAACTGGCGAGCGGGGTTGGCGCCGGGGCCTCGAAGGGCCTCGAAAACTCGGTGGCCGCGATACTCGAAGAACAAGGCCTGAATTCGCTCGTGCTCCGGAAGGCCGGCATGGCGCTCGCGGCCGTCGTGGCCCTGGGGGCGACGATGGTCCTCCTCGGCCTGCCTTTGCGTTGGGCCCTGGGACCGATCGTCTGGCCGGCCCGACTGGCGATCGGACTCATGAGAAAGATAAGCGCCCGGGCATGACCACGAACCCAAGCGTGTTCATAAAACATTTTTCAAATTAACTTCAAACATCATCATAACTTCGAATATCATCAAAACCGAAAGAATTCATGGGTTGTGCGATTTCGAGTCGAGCCGCAACGCGGCTGACGGGGCGGACTGGCGGAAGACTTCCTGCTCAGGCCGGACCCGGCCCTTGGTCCCAACGGTAAGAGGACCCATGTCGAAAGCTCGCAAGACACGATTGGACGCCCTGGAGCGTCGCTTGATCGGGCCCAAGCGGATCGCCCTGTTCGGTCATCGGGCCGTGGGCAAGACCACGCTCTTGGCCATGTTCTATCGCGAGGCCTCCTCGGGCCGCGTGCCGGGCGTGCGTTTGGCGGCCGTGGACCCGGCCAGCGCCGAATACCTCGCCGAGAAGGTGGCTCGCCTGGAGGCGGGCGAGTCTCCGTCCGGCACCCTCGCCGAGACCGAATTGAAGCTGCGTCTGTATAGTCAAACCGCCCGGCTGGACCTGATCGTCCGCGATTATCAAGGGGAACACGTCACGCTCGGTTCCGAAGGGCCGATCCTCGCCTTCTTCGCCGATTGCGACGCGGTCTTGCTCTGCCTCGACCCCGAGAACGCGGCCGCGCCCGCCGAGCGCCGGCGTCGCCAGCAAGAGGTCGAGCAACTGCTGGAACGCTACATCGAACAATCCGACGACGCCACCGCCGATCGACCGGTCGCCTTGCTCGTCACGAAATATGATCGAGTGCTCGCGGAAGGGGGACCGGCCCCCGATCGGGTCGAGGACCTGGCCGAGGCCCGCTATGGGATGACCCGTCACGCCCTGGGTCGACACGCGCCCCGAAGCGGCCTCTTCGCGGTCAGCTCGTTCGGGACCGAAGCCGACGAGGAAGGCCGCCCGCCCGCGCTGCTGCAACCGATGGGCCTCGACGGGCCGCTCTCTTGGCTCGCCGAACAGCTTGAGGCCGTCGATCGTGATCGCCTGGAATGGCTCTGGGAACTTGCCCCCGAAGACCACGAACGCTTGTCGCGCTGCCTCGCCGCGTTCGAGAAGCGCTACCCGCGCTGTGAACGGCTCAACGAATACCACCGCCGGCTCCGGGCCCTGAAGGCGAGGCTCCTACGCCGGGCCTTGGTCCGGTTCGCCGTCGGGGCGACCCTCATCCTGGGGGCGTCTTTCACTTACGATCTTCTTGGATATCAACAAGCGACTTCCTTTGAACGAGACCACGCGGCGCCGGCCGTCGCCAAGCGCTGGGCCGATTACCTGACCTGGCACCCCACGCTTCCATACACGTTGCCGAGCCAGCATCGCCGGGCCGAAAAGCTCCTAGCCGAATGGAAGGTCAAAGCGGCGGAAGTGCAGGTCGCCAACGCGACCGCGCCTGATTCTCTGCCCGAGGACCTGAAGGCCCTCAAGGACGAGTCCCCCGCGCTGGCCGCCCAGATCCGAGACGTGGAGCAAGCCCGTGACCGCCGTCGTCACGACCAGCGCTGGAAGGAACTCCAAGCCGCCGCACTCGTCGCCAACGACAAGCCCGACGACCAACTCGCCGCCCTGCGGGCCTTCGCCGAGGAATTCGATTGGTCCCCCCATCGCGACGAAATCGCCACGATGGCCGAATCGCTGCGCCGTCAGGTCGCCGAGCGCACGACCAGACGCCACACCGAGGCGATCGAGGCCATTCGTCGGGCCGCGGCCCGTCCTGGCGCCGACCTGCGCGACCTCATCGAGCAGACCGATCGCTTCCTCGCGCAAAACCCCGAGACCAGCCTTCGTCCCCAAGCGGTCGCCCTTCAGGAAGACCTGACGCGCACGCTTGACAAGCAGGACTACGACCGCGCCGTCGCGTTCGACCAAGACCCGGCCAACGCCGCCCTCTTTCAAGGCCGTGTTGATCGTTATCAGCGCTATTTGAGTGCTCACAAGAATGGCGGACGCTTCGTCGGTGATGCCTTGGAGGCCCGCGAGCGCTTGCTCCGTCAGTGGGACGACCACACATATCGTCTGGCCCACGACCACTACACGGCCCATCCTCAAGACGCTCCCAAGGTGGCCGAATTGCTCCGCGCCTACAAGGCCGCGCATCCCGAAGGAAGGCACGCGAAGGAGGCCGACACATTCATCGCCTGGTGGGAACAGGTCTCGCAAACGCACGCCTACCACGTCACCTTGCTGAAGGGGGAAGTGGGCAAAGACGTGGGAAAGTACCTCGCGGGCGGCGGTCCCGACTTGGCGGTGACGGTCTGGGTGGGCGGCGTGCCCTATGGACCCTCACCGGCCATCCCCAACAGCCACTTACCCAACTGGCGCTACACCTTCCCCAAGGCCGTCATGTGGAAGTACGGCGACCCGATCCAGGTGCAGCTCACCGACACCGACTGGTCCGACTCGGTCGTCTTCACGTTCCGGAGTCCCAAGGACGACCCTCTCGCCATGAAGATGCTCTCCGGTACGATCAAGCCCACCACCAAGGGCGACAAGCCGACACTGACGTTTCAGTCCGACTTCGAGATGCCCACGCTTCCGCCCCCGGCGCCTGAAGCGACGGCCAGCCGACCCGGCCCGGAATGGAAACGCTGACGAACAGCGGGAACTACACGGGACGATCGGATGAGAGTCGCGCGGGCGGCCGTGGGTGTCCCGTGGCTCGCCGTTCCACGAGGAACATAAAGTACCTGGACCGCTTCTCCCTCGGACCAATTTGTCAGCGGTCCATGACCTTCGTCTCTTCGGGGCACCGTCTTCGGGTACTCGGCGTTTGTTCTCCGCCCGGGTGCGACCCGCGCCTCAAGAGTTGGCTGACGATGAACCCGGTCACCGCCTGGCCCACCACAATGACATTGGGGTAGTGGTTGGGCAGGTCGGAAAGGCCCTTGCGCCAAAGGTCGAACGCGAGGGTCCCGAGCAGGCGATCAGCAGCGGGTAGCCGATCACCAGCGCTGTTGGCCGCGTGCTGACAAGCGAGCCCGACGTCGGCGTGAAGCGTGTCGGTCAACTCGTCCTGGTCCGATGCCCCCGCGCCGCGACGTTGCAACTCGAAATCGTTGGCCGGTGATCTCTTGGATAAGTAAATAGGCAAGACATTCAACGGTCTTGGGCGACCACTTCTCCCCCCTCGCCGATTGCGGGCGACGTTTCAGGACGTGACGGCGGCCGCCGTCTCCGGAGGGCCGCAGTGTCGTCGGCATGACCGCCGCGTCAGGCGGGTGCGGAGTTCGTGCCCCGGAGTGGGTCGTCCTCTGTTTGCCGGGTTGGGAAAACCGCGGCTTAACGAAAAAAACCGGGATTGAATCGCCGATTTCGCGTAGAAGGATGCTGTTAAGTTGTCCGCTCTCCGGCACTGTTTCTTTGGAGCTCTCTGGCACCATCGGCCGATGAAAGGGTCGTCCATCGGCGGCCTGGTCGGGTCGTCGCCACGATGCCAGAGGAGCCTTTCGGGCGATGGCACAGCCTCCGCTCAGCGGACTCTCGGAAACCGATCGTAATCGAGCCTACGAGCGGTTCCAGCTCCTGCGCCCCTCCCTGGAGGAGGGGGTCCCCTTGGCCCGTGTGGCCCGTGACCGGGGTCTCGCCCTCCGTACTGCCCGACGCTGGGTTGCCCTCTACCGCCGCGAAGGATTGGCCGGGCTCGCCCGCAAGGCGAGAAGTGACCGGGGCAAGCGACGCCTCTCGGACACGCTCCGTCACGCCATCGAAGGTCTGGCGTTGAAGAAGCCGCGACTGTCCGCGGCGTCCATCCATCGCCAGGCCGTTGCCCTCGCCGAGCAGCTCGGGGAGGACCCGCCGGGATACGACGCGGTCTATCACCTGATCCGTGACCTCGACCCGGCACTGGTGACCCTGGCTCACGAGGGGACGAAGGCCTATGCCGAGGCTTTTGACCTGGTCCACCGCCACGAGGCGGCTGGCCCCAATGCCGTGTGGCAGGCCGATCATACGGAACTCGACATCCTGTTGAAGGACGGTCGTGGGGGCGCCGAGAAGCCGTGGCTGACGGTCGTCCTCGACGACTACAGCCGCGCCGTGGCGGGCTATGCGTTGTTCTTCGGCAGCCCGTCGGCGATCCAGACGGCCCTGGCCCTCAGGCACGCGATCTGGCGCAAAGAGCGTCCGGGATGGGAGGTCTGTGGCATCCCCGGCGTGCTTTACTCGGACCACGGCAGCGACTTCACGTCCAGACACCTCGAGCAGGTCGCCGCCGACCTCGAGGTCCGCCTGACGAACTCGATGGTCGGGCGGCCGCGGGGCCGGGGGAAGATCGAGCGCTTCTTCGAGAGCGTGTCCCAGGTGCTGCTCCCGGAACTCCCGGGCTACGCGCCCGGCGGGGCGGCACCGAACGCGGGGCTCACGCTGGCCGAGCTGGCGGCCAGGCTGGAGCGGTTCGTGGTCGAGGTGTATCACAGCGAGCCCCACACGACGACCGGGTTCAGGCCGCAGGAGCGGTGGTCGTCCGGTGGCTTCCTGCCGAGGATGCCGGAGTCGCTGGAGCAGCTCGACCTGTTGCTGCTGACGGTCCCGAAGACGAGGCGTGTCCACCGGGACGGCATCCGGTTCTCGGGCCTGCGGTACATCGACCCGACGCTGGCGGCGTACGTCGGGGAGGACGTCCTGCTGCGCTACGACCCGCGTGACGTGGGCGAGGTCCGCGTCTTCCACGAAGGCCGGTTCGTCTGCCGCGCCGTCTGCCAGGAGCTGGCCGGCGAGACGGTGCCGCTGCGCGAGGTCGTCCGGGCGAGGGAGCGCCGCCGCCGCGAGCTGCGGCAGACGATCCGGGACCGGACGAAGGTGGTGGACTCCCTGCTGGAGGCACGCCGCGGGTGCGTGACCGACGTGACGCCGGGCGAGACCCCGGACCACCCTGCGGAGCCCCAACGGCCGGGGAGGACGCTCAAGCGTTACGCCAATGAATGACGCACGGGCCGTCTCCTTCGTCGAGACCGTGGAGCACCTGCGCTTCGTCGAGTTCTGCGAGGCGTGCCGACGCGACCGTTACATCGGGCTCTGTTACGGGCCGCCCGGGGTGGGCAAGACGTTCTCGGCGCGGCGCTACGCACGCTGGGAGGCGGTGAGCTCGTACAGCAAGAGACGGGTCGCCGGCGGCGTCTCGCTGAACGACGCTCTCAGCGACGTGGCCTTCTACAGCGTCCCGGTCGTGAACTCGGCCGCCGGGGTCTTGAAAGAGGTCGCCGGTCTGAGGACGCGGCTGCGCGACCTGGTACAGGCCGACATCGAGCGACAGAAGGAGATCCGGATCGCCGAAGTTCGCAAGGTCGAGCTGGAAGTCGAGCAGGACGAGCTCCGGCGTGGCGTTCGGTGGTCGCTCAGCTATCGCACGGGTGAAGCCTCGATCGACCGGATCGACGAGTTGCACCTCGAATACGGCCGCCGGTGCCTTGAGGCGGCCGACCCGACGGCCCTTCTGCTGGTCGACGAGGCCGACCGTTTGAGAATGGCGGGCCTTGAGCAGTTGCGGGACATCTCGGACCGGGACGGCATCGGGCTGGTGTTGATCGGCATGCCGGGGCTGGAGCGACGGCTGTCGCGCTACGCGCAGCTCTACTCACGCGTCGGGTTCGTCCACGCCTACCGGCCCTTGAGCGCGACGGACGTCGCCCGCTTGATCCGTGAGGGCTGGGCATCGGGCGTGGCCTTGCCGGGGCAAGGGATCGCCGACGAAGAGGCGGTCGCCGCGATCGTGCGGATCACGGGCGGGAACTTCCGGCTCCTCGACCGGTTGCTGACCCAGGTCGGTCGCGTCCTCTCGCTCAACGGGCTCGAGGCGGTGACGCGCGAGGTGGTCGAGACCGCTCGCGAGGTCCTGGTCATCGGGGCGGTGTGAGGGAACATCCGCCAAGGGCATGGGCCAGAGGGCAGGGGGGGAACCGCGGGATTCCGTCCGTGGGCGCCCGGTCGTTACAGCGAAATCCGTTCCACGATGTTGCGGGTCACCTCCTTGTCCGTGCGGTTGTAGAGGTCGGTCGTCCGCGCGTCGGAGTGACCCAGCAGGTACTGCACCTGCTCTCGCGCCACCTTCTGCTTCAACAGGTTCGTGGCCGTGGTCGCCCGGAACGAGTGGCAGCAGAACGCCGACTCGGGGAGGCCCGCCCCCGCGAGCCGGCGTTTGACGATTCGCAGCAGGTCGTTCCCGTTCAGCCCGCGGTCGGTCAGCTCCCGCTTCCTCCGCCTCGCGGTGCGGAAGAGGGGGGACTTGTCCGACCGCCCCTCCAGCCCCGCGGCCTTCAGGTAGCGCTCCATCTGGAGCTGCAGGTCGTGCCTCACCGGGACCTGGTGCAGCTTCCCGCCCTTCTCCCCGAAGTTGAAGTACCACGACCGCCCGTCGGTGACGTAGTCCGTCGTCCGCAGCCGGGCCACCGCGCCGGCGCGGGCCGCCGTGTAGGCCAGTATCATGAGCAGCGTCCTGTCACGGACGCCGATGACGTCGTCCTCCTTGACGGAGTCGATGAGGTCACGGACCTGCTTGTCGTGGAAGGCGGGCGTCTTGCCCTCGCGGGCGGAGTACTTGGGCCCCCGGACGCTCGTGGCGGGGTTGAGGACGACCCCGTGGTAGACCTGCTGGTTGTCGAAGAAGTGCCGCAGGGCGGCCAGGTGTTGCTTCTTGCTCGGGGCCGAGAGCGGTCGGCCGTCCTTGTCGTTGAGGTGGTGTTCGAGGTAGTCGCCGACGAGGAACGACGTGACCTGACGGAGTTCCAGGCCTCGCAACCGGCACCACCCGAGGAACCGGTCGACCGCGCGCTTGTAAGCCTTCCGGGTGTTCGGGTTGCTGATCTTCGCCTTGAAGAAGTCGGCGTAGGCGTACTCGGCCTGCGGCCCGGCCTCTCGGACGATGGCGGGGGGCTCGACCTCGCGGCGGAGTCGCTCGAGGTCGTCCTGGCCGACCGGGGTATGGTCCACGGGAACGACGACCGCCGGCAACCCCTCTGAATGGCTCTCGCTTCCGCTCATGGCACACCCCCTGCCCCGGTTTCTTCATTGCCGAATAATGTCCTTTATTCGGCAACGGCGCAAGGGCGAATTGAGGACAGGGGGGTTCATCCTTCCAGGGCCTCCAAACCCGCCCCGGTACGGCCGTCACCGGCGATTCGACGAGCCCTGGCGGCTGTGCTATACGTCGTGCCATGAGGGCTTATGTCGGTCATGTCGGGTATGCCGGTTTGCGGAGGTTTGTCGCCGAGGACGCGATCCCCGGTGCCGTCCTCCGGGAGCTCGTCCGCGAGTGGGCCTCAGAGACGGCGACCGTCTTCATGGCCGTCGTCCCCGATGACGGCGCCGAGCAGATCCGCCGAGAACTCGTGGCGGAACGACCCGACGCTGCCTGTGTCACCCTCCTGAACCGGGCGGTTGAGCTCATTCCGCTCCGGCCGGACGTCCGGTTGCTCCACCGCTCGGCCCGGCACGACTCGACGTACAAATCCCGCTTCAGCGGGCCATCAAGATAGGCCAGGGCACGGCGGTGCGCCCGCCTCAATCGTCTACTGGGCGTGTGAGTAGCGGCGGATTCTGTAACGCCGGTTCTTCTACGAACGCCCACACCCGCAAACCGCCGTCAGCCCCGACGCGACAATAAA
The DNA here is from genome assembly GCA_937858365.1 of uncultured Isosphaeraceae bacterium. GTDB lineage: Bacteria > Planctomycetota > Planctomycetia > Isosphaerales > Isosphaeraceae > CALLYK01. The sequence continues at coordinate 13,560 of CALLYK010000218.1, forward strand.
CAAGACCGGCATATTTTGAGTCGCAGTTGGGCATCGGCCCGGTGCTCAAATGAAGCTACTACGCCCTGCAATCACAGGCGACCCGTCCCGGTTGACCGGGACGGGCCGCCGTAGCCGGAACCAGGAAGGGGCAGCGGTAGCGTAATGTAGCCTTCCTGCGCCAGCATCCTCGTTGTATGTGGTCGCCTTCAGGCCGAACTCACGGCGATTGTGGTGCCGATTTACAGCGGCTCGCGCGATTCGCTAGCAATACTCCGCCGACGAAGAAGGCAAGACCGGGGAGCAGCAACTGGAGGTGGGAGAATACTGTCTGTGTCCCGGTGACTGCCCGGAAGGCGAAAGCCCCGACGCCGAGTGTTCCAAGGCCGATCCACAGGACCCCGATGCCCAGGCACGTGATTCGAGGCAACCCGATGAGCATCCCTCCTCGCTGACGTGTACCATAGCACGGAGGAGCGAGAGCCGCCCGCGGAGCGTGGTAGGGGTTGTCCCGTCCGAGAGGCTGGCTCATACCGGGTCTACCTGGTAGATTCTGGACACACCGTCAGTGTGTGTCCACCTTGCTCAACGCTAGTTCGCTGGCGCAATCACGCCAAACGAGTATGCTGCCCGCCCTGTTATTCGCATGACGTTCGGCGATAGACCAGCGTCATGCGTCCCGACGCCGGGGGGCGATTCCGGTCCATCGCGAGCGCGGGGCGGGCTGGGTATCAACCATGCCGACCTCTTGTCTGGATCGCCTCGGAACGCCGTTGAGCCGGGGTTCGATCAGGTCCTCGCACACCTGAGGAACGGGCGCCAGCCCCGGAAGCTGGATGCGAAGTCGAGGGCCAAGGCGCTCACCCTTCACAACGTCTAGGCGATCATCGTCGCCGACATCTGCCGGACGCTCCGAGAGCCGTCCGCCGACCGGCCTCGCAGGGAAGCCTTTAGAACGCGTCGGCACTGATCGCCTTGCCCATCTTTCGGCTGATCATCCCGCCGTAGATGCTGGGGTTGACCGTCGACTTGATGAACTTCACCGAGCCATCGCCCAGAAGGAAGGACAGCCCGGCGGGGTGCGGGCTGAAGAAGTCGTCCGGCTCCCAGAACAAGCGGGTGTTGGTGCCGCCGCCGGCGTCGGCGCGGGCGAGCGGTTGAACAGGGGCGGTCTTGGTCTTGGTCGTCTGGTTCGGCGATCCGGACGTTCACCGCGTGGGAAGCAAACACCCTGAGACCGTATGAGCCAAGCCAGAACCAGATGATACCGATGACCGCACCGGCGGTTCGTAATGACACCACCACCCGCCTCGTACTCACGTCTCTTCGGTTGATGCGACGAGCTCGGCGGCAGGTGAATCATAGACGGTCACGGATAACCTCACGCCACAGGCCCGGGACGCTCGTGGGGTCGGCACCACGATGTCAAATGCTCATTGGTTTGTAAAACTGTAGGTAACGGTTCGTGTTGCGTCGAGCGTTCAGGGTTGCCCCCGGTCCGGGCGGGACCTGCACCGCGACGAGCGGGGGTGCGGCTACAGGCGAAGGTAGCCGGGTCACGCAGCCCCCTGCCGCGCGGGAGTTTTCTTCACCGGAGATTCACCTTCGGAGCTTTGACGGGCACGCGGCCGCGACCTATCCTAGTAGCTCTTCCGATGACCCCAGGCTTAAGACGTGGAGGCGGGCCGCATGCCTCGCCGTGGCTTCTCCTTGATCGAGCTACTGGTCGTGATCGCCATCGTGGGCGTGCTCGCGGGGCTCCTCCTCCCCGCCGTGCAACGCTCGCGCGAGGCGGCGCGGCGGGCCCAGTGCATGAACAACCTGAAGCAGCTGGGCCTGGCCGTGCACAATTTCGAGAACGCCCGCGGCGGCTTGCCGCCCATCGGCACCGCACCGACCGACCACAGCTGGGTGACCCTCATCCTCCCATACCTCGAGCAGAAGGTGCTGGAGAACCAGTACGACTACGGCAAGTACTGGTACGAGCCCGCCAACTCGACGGCGATCGCCACGAAGCTCGCCGTGATGATGTGTCCGACCGACCCGGTCGCGGGGAACACGATCAAGGGTGCCGTGGGGGCGTCGGCGTTCCAGGCGTCGGCGTGCGACTACTTCGCGGTGACGGGCGTGAACGCGTCGATGAACTGGACCAACCCCGGCAACAACCTGAACGGCGCCTTCGGCATCGGCTACGTGAAGTCGCTGGCGGAGGTCCTCGACGGCACCTCAAACACGGTGATGGTCTCGGAGATGGGCGGGCGACCCTTCGCCTATCTGGCCGCCGGCGGTCTCGACTCCACCGTCGCGGCGTCGACCGGCGGCTCGGGCGCCTGGGCCCACAACAACACGCACAAGCTGATGAGTTACACCGTCGACGGCCGCGTCAAGGGCGGCCCGTGCGGGGTGAACTGCTCGAACCGGAACAGCATCTACAGCTTCCACACCGAGGGGTCGCACGGCCTGTTCGTGGACGGGTCGGTCCGCCTGCTCCGGGCGAAGCTCGACGCGAACGTGGCGTTCTCGCTCGGCACAGCGGCGGGCGGGGAGCTCATTCAGGCCACCGACTACTGACCCGGGACGCCGCCGTGACCACTCGCCTTGAAGCGCCCCGCCCCGCGTCCACGCCGAACCGGGCGTGGGTGACGCTATTGTTCGCCGGCCTCGTCTGCGGGTGCTCGGCGGATTCGAGTCCGCCGGTCTACCCGGTGGAAGGGAAGGCCCTCTTCCGCGGCAAGCCGGCGGTCTCGGCGCAGGTATTCCTGCACGCGGTCGACGGAAAGACGCCCGGGAACGCCCGGCCGACCGGGTTCGTTGGCGAGGACGGAGTGTTCCGTCTCAGCTCCTTCCGCGCGTTCGACGGCGCCCCTCCCGGCTCCTACCGGCTGAGCGTCGTCTGGCTGTCGGACGCCGTGAAGGAGGGTGGCGAGAACACCGGCCCGGACCGGCTCAAGGGCCGGTACAGGGACGCGTCGAAGAACCCCTGGACGGTGACCGTCGGTCCCGGCACCAACACCATCGAGACGCTGGAGCTGCGATGACGGCACAATCACCTGCCCGCGTCTTTGGCCTCGTGGTCCTTCCCGCGGCGTGCTGGCTTGCGGCGTGCAGGGCCGCGTCGGCCGAAGACGTTTGCGGGAGAATCGACCGGCGCATCGAGACGGGGTGCCAGACCGCGGGCGTCACGCCGGCGCCGCTCGTCGACGACGCGACCTTCCTGCGGCGTGTGTCGCTCGACCTTACCGGGAGGATCCCGACGCCCGGGGAGGTCCGGAGCTTTCTGGGCGACGCCGCGCCCGACCGCCGCGCCCGGCTGGTCGCCGCCCTGGTCGCGTCGCCCGCGTACGTCAGGGAGATGGCCGCCTTCTGGCGGCGGACCTGGGTACCCCAGGCCGACGCCGAGGCGATGAGCCACGTCGCCGAGGAGCTCGACGGTTGGATCGCGGCACGGCTGTCGCGTCACGACGGCCTCGACGCGGTCGTGCGTGACCTGATCGGGGCCGGCGACCTGCCCGTGGTGGGCGGGGCCCGGGGCGACGCGGCACCCTCGGGGTTCTTCGTGGCCAACGAGCTCAAGCCGGAGAACCTCGCCGCGAGCACGGCCCGCGCGGAATGCGCGGTGGGTGCGGGAGATTGGGCGGCGGGAGACATGCAAACCAGTCTCCCGATGTGCTGCTTTTACGTCAGCCGTGTTTAAGTCACAATATGGCTTTCTCATTGAGAAAGACGGCGTGACGATGGGCAGAAAAACAGCAATCAGCCGAGGGGGTGCCGTGTTGGCCAGCCTGTTGATTTGCGCAATTGAACCGGCTGGCGCGGCCTCCCTGGTCGGCGGTCAAACCGACGATTCCGTGTGCGACCTGGGCAGCGCGCCACAGAACGCCCGGAAGCTGTCGGCAGCGGGCGACTTCATCCGCGCGCAGTGCAAAAACGGTCAAGTGTTGGTGGGTTCCGGCATCGTGCCTGCCGGCAACGACAGCGCGGCCACCTCGCTGCGGAACGACGCGAGCGACGGCTCCGGGGCCTTCGGCTGCTGCGAATTGCGATACACCAGGAACAGCACGACCAGCAGCACGATCATCGCGCCGCCGACGAACAGCGCGCGCGCCGGCGATTTCTCGCGTTGGTAGGTGGACATGACGGGACGCCTCTATCGATCCAGGTTGGCCGATGACCCGGCGCGCAGCATATCGCGCTGCGATCGAACAGTCAGGCGTCGCTGCCCGACCCCTGCCCTGTCGCACCGTCGGACGTGCCGATGCCCATCGCCTGGCTGGTCTTCTTCGGCAGCTCGTCGCGCACGTCGAGCCAGGGCACATGGGTCTCGTAGAAGACATGGACACTGGGCTCGCGGTCGAGCGGCCCGGCGATCAGCGTGCGCGCCACGTGCATTTCCCCGGGCCAGCGCGTCGACTCGAAGAACATCGGCGTGCCGCAGGTCGGGCAATGCGCACGCCTCGCGCCGGGGCTCGATGCGTACCAGGTCGGGGCCGCGGAGGTCGGTTCCAGCGCGAACCGGCTCGACTCGAAGCCCACCCAGGTGACCAGCGGCGCCGCATGCGCCCGCTGGCAATAGGTGCAGTGGCAGTGCGCGACCCACTTCGTCGGCAGCGTGGCGCGGAAGCGGACTGCGCCGCAGAGGCAGGAGCCGGTGACCGGGCCGGGGGCGTTCACTCCAGTCACAGCAGCCCCTGCCAGTAACCCACGTCGATCCAACGCTCGAACT
>CALLYK010000219.1 GCA_937858365.1 uncultured Isosphaeraceae bacterium
CGGGCGAAGGCGAGCGCGCTGGCGGCGCCGAAGCCGCTGGAAGCGCCGGTGATGACAACGGGCAGGTTTTGCAGAGGCGTGGCCATGGAGGAATTGTGCCCCAGCCGGAGCGTGGCACAAGTGCGCAAGCAGTCCGGACGAGTCTGGGGTGGGGACGTTGGTGGTGCGGTGAGTCAAAGTGGTTTAGGGAAGCACGCCACTGCCTGGGGGGGCCTGCTCCTCAGCTTCCGGAGGGTGCAGCCGCGTTCGAGAGAACGCGGACCCTGGGGGAGAATTGTTCCGCTGCGACCGGAGACCCGCCTGCGCCGAGGCTTCGGTAGGCAGACCGGTCGCGGTCCGCACTGGAGGGTCACTGCAATCCAAGAGCGCGGACCGCGGGCGTGAGAGCGCGGACGCCGGCCTCCCATCGAGACTCTCGGTCGTGTTGGGGATCGGGAGGGCCCTCGTCGATGCGTTTCTCGAGCTTGCGGAGGTCCTCCTCGGCGTATGCAGGCGTCTCCGTGAAGACCTCGACCGCCGAGACCGCGTCGACGTCGAGCCCCTTCGGGAAGAACGCGCGCACCGCAGGCACGGCGTCACGCGTCGCCTTGGCGTGCTCGAGCGCGGCCTTCGGATCGTGTGCGTCGAAGTAGGCGCGCATCGTGAGCTCGAGCTGAACACGCGGATCTTTTGGGTATTTCGCCGCGAACGAGGCGAGCTTCGTGTCCCACCCGGCCGAAATTTCTTTCGAGGTGCCCTTCGGCAGCTCGTCGCGCGGGACGAGCAAGAGCATCGCGCGGTCGGCCTCGAGGCCGTCGAACGTCTTCGTGAAATGGGCCCGTGTCTCCTCCGAGAAGGCGGGGCCCGTGCGCACGACGGCCGCGCGCCCCTTCGTCACGGCGGCCTCGAACGCCTCGGCGTCGGACCGGTCGAGCGCCTTCCCTGCCTGCCACGCGAGGACCCGCGGATCGTCAAATCGACCTGGACCGACCAACTCTCATGGCAGGCCAATATTTTTTCGCACGACCCTCTTGACAAGAGAGGCTCGAGCGGACCAGAAGCGAATTTGGGGACCAGAGCAACTTTCTTGACCAATCCCTAGGGCCCCACCATGTCGCGCTCGTTCACGAGTCGGCGCGTAGGCACCTGGGCCTTACACCTTTCTTGTTTGGGCGGCCTGGCAATCGCCTATGGCGGAAGTGAGTCCCCCCCCGCCAAATCAATTCATGCGTCATTCGTGGATGGCATCCTGATCGAAGGGCTTGACCTGGGCCGAGTGGTATCCGGCCAATCGGCGGTTGGGGCCCTCTCCATCACCAACGCCACGGGTATCGAGGCACGCATCGAGTCGGTCGAAAGCGACTGCGCGTGTCTCCAAATCAGCGGCTGTCCCGTCATCCTCTCGCCGGGTGAGACCAACCACCTGAAGGTCCACTTCAACTCACAAGAGGAGCCTGCCTTCCGTGGTCGGTTGGCGATCGGGGGTCCTGGGGCGGGGAATCGATGACGAGCGCGTGTTCTCGACGCGCGTTCACGTCGAGGTCCTGGATGGTCCACGAGGTGCGCGATGAGACCACGACTCATGGGCCTGTCCCTGATGATTGGCACCTCTTGCTGGGCCCAGGTCGAAAAAGCGGCGGTTCCGTCTCACGCGGTGGGTAGACAAGAGGTCTTAGAGACTCTCAAACGTCAGTGGGGCCTGATTAAGACGTTGGAAGTCCACGGCGAGGAGTTCGTGTGCGACGCGCCGGGGGCCCGATCGACACGCGAAGGACTGACTCGGTCCGAATTCGATTTCTTCATGGCACCGAACGCCAAGCGTGCCTTGAAGGTGTTCTACGTGTTTCCAGACGAACACCGAGAGTTGATCGACGATCATCGCGAAGACGGTCGGCGACATTATCAGATCGAGGCGTTTCAGGCGGCCCCTGAGCGAATCGATCGCGTCCGCGTCACAGCGCAACTGAGCACCTTGACGAGCCAGCGCGAGATGCGGAACTGCCTCTTTGTCTGGTGTTGGACACCCAATGGAAACGCTTTGCACACGTATCTGGAACGGGACGAGCCGTTGGAGACCATCAAGGACGCCGAAGGGAGGGTCATGGTGCGCCTTCGAGTTCCTTCGCAACGGATTTCTTTGGAAATGGACCCGAGCCATGATTTCGCGCTTCGACGATGCGTCCTGTCGGAATTCGAGGAATTCGTCGTGACTCGCTTTGGGTCCTTCGGCGGGGCCTGGCTGCCGATGGAGGGTCATCGTTTTCGCTATCAAGCGAAAGGAAACGCGCCAACCTACCGGGGGTTCAAGGTCCGCGAGATCAAAGTGAATCAGGCGCTCGCGGACGCGACCTTCTCCCTTCCGAAGCTCCCGTCGGGCGCGATCGTGTCGGACGAGACAGGGGGAAAGTCCTCGATGGAAGGAGGTATCGAAGCACGCCGAAAGGCCCAAGAGAAGTTCGGAAGCAACGACGTGAAGCCGCCGGCGAAGAACGCTCCCACCGCGGCCGAGACCGAAACGGCTGCCGTGCCGCCCAGCCCGATCTCTCCCAAATGGAGCGTCGTCCTTCTCGTGACCGCCGGGGCGTTTTTCCTGGCGGCGTGGCGCCTCATGGCTCGTGCGTCGTGAGGACGGGACATCCTGATGAGGTCCGCATCATGTCGAGAGGAATACCACCATGTCTCCGAACTCCCATCGGTTTCTCCAGACGACTTCCCTAATCGCCGGCATGGTTTGCGCGACGTTGGCCTTGGCGACGTCGGTGCTGCTTGGCGATCAACGGGGGCCTTATCAAATTGCGAATCATGAGTGTATCGTCGACCCACAGCAAACAAACGGTTGCCAATACGGACCCAGCACGGGTTGCCCGAATCCCCCGAGTCATATGGATTTCTACTGCCAAGGTTTCAACGTCCCAAAGCTGTGCCAAGACAAGACCAGCGTCACATGTACTCTCTATACGAATATACCATGCGGGCAGATGCGATACTGCGACGACGGAAGCCCCGTGGAATTCCAGGGTGTCCCGGTTTCCTGCACTGGAGCGCCGGATTGGTGCCTCTAACTCAATTCCGTGGGCCCCGCGAGGCCGTCCACTCGTTCGATCTCATGCGGGCCCCCGAGGAATCGTCGGTCATCCACTAGGAGAAGGAAGGACCCACCATGGTCCAAGTCACGGTGAGACGACGTCATAGGCCAAGTGGATTCACGCTGGTCGAATTGGCCGTGGTCATCGGGATCGTCGCCCTGCTGGCGGCCCTCCTACTGCCGTCGGTCCAGCAAGCGCGCGAAGCGTCGCGTCGGCTCGCCTGTGCCCATCAGCTCCGGCAAATCGGCCTGGCCTTGGCGAACTATGAGTCCGCCCAAGGGTCGTTTCCCTGCGCCTGCTTCGTCCCCATGTCGCTGCCCCGTGCGCGGGTCGATCGCTAGTTCTCCCCGATCACGCAGCTTCTCCCTCAGTTGGATGTCCCGGCGATCATGAATGGTGTGAACTTCCAAGTGGGAATGAGCGACCCTTTTCGGTCGTCCCTGGAAAACGGGGCCAAGGCGAACCTCACGGTCATGGCGGTCCGGATCGGCATCCTTTTCTGCCCCTCCGACGCGGGTGGCGGCGACCCGGGCTGGACCGGCGGCACGAATTACCGTTTCAATCTCGGTTGGGTGAGGTTTCCCGACGATGCCAACGGCGCGGCCGGACCGTTCGGCTATTCGCCGTGCGCCGTCGCCAACGTCACGGACGGGCTCGGTTCGACGGTCTTCACGTCGGAGAAGGTGCGGGGTGGACTTGGAGAGGCGACCCTGGACCCATTCCGTCACATGATCGTCGCGAGCGGGTTCGGCAACGACCCCGACGAGGTGCTCGCGACATGCCAAGAACAAGTCGGCACTCCGAGGGGGTTCGACACGCGCTCGGGACTCTCCTGGTTCATGGGGTCTCTCTCCCATACGTTGTATGATCACGTCCAAGGACCGAATTCGCGCACGCCTGATTACATCATCTACGGCATCGCGCCGGTCGCCGGCCTTCTCGGCGCGCGGAGCGCGCATGGTTCAGGTGTTTACGCCGGAATGGGGGACGGGTCGGTCAGGTACGTCCGTAATGGTGTGGACCGAGTGATCTGGAAGGCGATCGGCACGCGCGGCCGTGGCGAAATCACGAACTCCGACTCTTTCTGATCTCGGGGTCTTTTCGATGTCCAATTGGACCCGTAGGCGATTCTCACTTCTCTGCGCTTTGTTCGGCGCGACGACGGCCGCGGCCGCGCTTTTCGTTGGCGCGGCGTCCATACGCCGAGAGAGTGGCCCCCGCGTCAAGGTCTCGCCGGGGAGGCTCGAGTTGGCGGTGGGGGCCGACGGCGCGAAGCCTCGAGGCGGGTTTCTTCTCGAGAACGTGGGTGGCGCGGACTTGGTGCTGGGGCCGCCCGCGACGACCTGCACTTGCACGGTCGTCTCGATCGAGCCGAAGACGGTGCCGCCGGGCGGGAAAGCCGTGCTGACAGTGGAAGGGCGTCCCCCAGGGGCTGGACGCAGTCGCGTCTTCGTCAGGGTCCCTGTCAACACTCAACCGGGAACACTTGAGCTTCCCGTCGACCTCGTGGGGCGGGCCGTTCCGCCCTACGTTGCTTATTACCTGACCTCGATCCGCTTTGGGGTCGTCGGCGAGGCGGGGTCGTCGGAGCGGACCTTTGTCGAGACCCGCGAAGCGGCCGATAGTCCCCACTGGCTTCTTGACCCTCGACCCGACAGCGAGTCCCTTGAAGTCCGGGGGGGCTTTGTGTCGGAAAACACCATGGGAAACGGCGTCGTTCGACGGAGATACGAATACGATGTCCGACTCGTCTCATTGCCGGGCGAGGGAGAGTTCCAGGGGGAAGTTCGCTTTCGCGGACGAGACGGTGGCGACGCCCCCGTTCTCGTGATGCCGGTCCACGCCATCGTCGTCCCGCCGGAGGACTCGCGCTCCGATTCGCTGGGGGCGGGCTCGCTGAACGTTATGACGCCCTGAGGACATCAACGGCTTTTTCGTCTCAAAGTCGCTCTTCCGCGGACCGTCGGGACGGCCGGCGGCACGGTCGTGTCAAATCGGGTTCGACGCCGACCCCGACATTTGCTAAAGTCCCGCGTCAGTAGGGCCGACGGGAGTTCTCGACCCTCGCGAGGCCCTCGACATTTCCGCCGACTCGACGGTCCTCATGGAGGAGAACCGGGCATGGATGCGCCTTCCTTCCGCTTCGTCCCGCCGTGTCTCATGGTCCTGGCCGTCGTCCCCATCGCCGAGGCCGCGGGCGTTCGGAGCGCGAACTTCCAGGTCTCGGCCAACTCGCCCGAAGTGGCCCGTCAGGTGGCCCTTCATGCCGAGAAGTGCCGACGCGAAGTGGCCTTGCTCTGGCTCGGTGAGGAACTGCCGCCTTGGTCGCGACCTTGCCCGATCACCGTCAAGATCACCGAGGGCGAAGCGGGCGGACTCACGTCCTTCAGCTTCGACAAAGGACGCGTCTCCGACCAGGAAATGAGTGTCGAGGGCCGCTTGGACCGCATCCTCGCCTCGGCCTTGCCGCATGAGGTCACGCACACGATCTTCGCCGCCTACTTCGGCGGGCCGATGCCCCGCTGGGCCGATGAAGGGGCCTCGCTGCTTTCCGAAGACGACCGCGAGATCCGTCGCCACGACCGCTTCGTCACCGACCTCTTCGAGCGCCGGGGCGAGTTGGCCCTCGGTCAGTTGTTCCGGGTCGAGAAGTACCCGCGCGACCTGATGGGCTTTTACGGTCAGGGCTATTCGGTGAGTCGCTTCCTCGTGGAAACGGGCGGCCGTCAGCGCTTCTTGCGGTTCGTGAAAGACGGCATGCGTTCCGGCTGGGACCAGGCCGCTCGACAGCATTACGGTCTGGCCGATTGCCGCGAGCTCGATCGAGCGTGGCGTTCGTGGCACCGGGTCGTCGTGGCCACGCGGTCGGGGGATGGACCGCTCGTCGTCCGGGCCGATTCGGAGTGAGGTCGCGATTCCGCCGGGCTTGGGCCCTTCCTGGTTCTCGGTCGTTGGGTCGAGCGACTATATTGGACTTCCAGAGGTCGCGAGGACCCGCGGGACCGACGATCGAAAGGGTGGCCGACATGCACCGATGGCGCGTTCGACGTTTCCTGGCCGTCATAATCGTCGCCTTGGGGCCGCTGGTGCCGGCCGTCGCCCAGGCGCCCCAGTTGCCGTTTGGTCTCTGGGTCGAGATCATCAGCGTCAGCGACAAGTGGGTCGTGATCGAGAACGAGAGGGGCCAGCAGTTTCCGATCGCGCTTTCACCCGAAAACGTGGGCCTCTTCCTGGTCCGCTGGCCGACCTCGCTCGATCGGCTCGGCCCCGAGTTTCTGGTCGAGGCCACGGGGTTGAATGGTGAGGGGAACGTCGTGCTCGCCCCCCATGTCGACGTCTTCCGTGGGGCGAACCAGTTCCTCGTCGCCCCGACGGTGCAGCCGATCGTCGAGTCGCGACCGCTGTTCGACCCGATGAACGTCATGATGATGAACATCTTCGGGCCCGTTTACCAGTTGCCGCCTCAGGAGGCCAACATCCCGAGGCATATGCACGTGGTTGGATTCTGCGTGGGCAACGCCCCCTTGGAAGTCTCTCAAGGGGGCAACGTCTCTTTCGCGATCGCGACCGATTCGATGACCGAAGTCACGCGCGGGACGCCCGGCATGTTGCGACCGGGAGACATCGCCTTTTGCCTCGTGGACGGCTGGAATGGGCGCACGCTCGGTCTTGAGGAGTTCATCGTGTACAAGGCCCTGCCCATCGATCAGTTCGTGCCCTGATGGTCGTCAATCGTCGTTCTCGGCCGTCTCGCCGTTCTTGAGCGCTTCCCACTCCTCCCAGGTGTAGAGCACGTCGCGGGCAACGCTGCCTTTGGCCACGCCCACGATGCCGTCTTCGGCCATGTAGTCGATGAGGCGCGCCGCCCGCCCGTAGCCGATCCCCATCGCCCGCTGCAAGAGGGAGGTCGAGCCCTTCCCCTCGCGCAGGATGATGTCCACGGCCGCCTCGTAGAGTTCGTCGCGGTCCTTGAGGCCGCCACCGCCCTTTCCCTTCTCGCCTTGTCGGCCGATGTGGAGCTTCGTGAGTTCCTTGCTGAATTCGACCGGGTATTGCTCCAGGTAGGCGCAGACCTGATTGAGTTCGCCGTCGGAAAGATAAGTCCCCTGGGCCCGAATCAGGTTCGAGGTCCCGGGGACAAGGAAGAGCATGTCGCCGTTGCCCAGGAGCTTATCGGCCCCCATTTCGTCGAGGACGACGCGCGAGTCGTTCCGGCTGGTGACCTGGAAGGCGACACGCGCCGGCATGTTGCCTTTGATGAGGCCCGTGATCACGTCCACGGTCGGCCGCTGGGTCGCCAAGATCAGGTGGATGCCCGCCGCCCGTGCCTTCTGCGCGAGTCGCACGATGTGGGTCTCGACCTCCTTGGAAGCGGTCATCACCAGGTCGGCCATCTCGTCGGCGATGATCACGATCGAGTGCAGATGGGTCGGGACTTTCGCCTCTTCGTCCGGGTCGTCCACTTGGAGACGGCGGAGAAGCTCCTCGGCCCCCAGTGCGTTGTAGTCGCGGATGGAACGCACGCGGGCCCGCTCCAAAAGGGCGTAACGCTCCTCCATCTTCTCACAAGCCCAGGCGAGCAGGGCCTCGGCCTTGTCCATCTCGGTCACGACCGGATGCATCAAGTGCGGAATTCGTCGGAACTGCGAGAGTTCGACCTTTTTGGGGTCGATGAGGATCATCTTCACTTCCTCGGGCCGGCGCGTCATCAGGATGGACAGGATGATGCCGTTGAGGCAGACCGACTTACCCGTGCCGGTCCGTCCGGCGATGAGGAGGTGAGGCATCTTCGCCAAGTCGAAGACAAGCGGCGCGCCCTTCACGTCTTTCCCAAGGAAGAGCGGGATTTGCATGCGCGACGCATGTTCAGGAGTGAGTTCCATCACCTCGCTGAGACGAACCATCGCGCGGCAATCGTTCGGGACCTCGATGCCGACCGTCGTCTTGCCGGGGATTGGATAGACGATCCGGACGCTCGGCACGGCCAAGGCGATCGCCAGGTCGCTGGAAAGGCCGAGCACCTTCGAGACCCTCAAGCCCGCTTCCAGCTCGATCTCGAACATCGTGATCACAGGGCCCGTGTCGATCTGGACGACCCGCACGACGCAGCCGTGCTCGCGCAGCGCCTTCTCCAGAATCAGGGCCCGTTGTTGAATGAGCGACTCATGCTCTTGCACCGGGAAACTCGCCGGCGGTTCGAGGAGCTCAATGGGTGGGAGCTGATACTCCCCATCCGGGCGCGGCGGGACGGCGACGGCCGCGGGCGCTCGCCGAGGCGTGACGGGCACGGGTGGACGCGGTTGGTCCTGTCGAAACGAGGTCAAGGCGGCGCGAGGCGGTGGCGCCTGCAGGTGTTCCATTGGGTCGGGAGCCGGCAAACGGCCCATCTCCGAGCGAACGGGTCCTTGGTCCGCCTCGTGGTGGGTCCTGAGACGGCGAAGGTGAGGGATGACCTGCGCGATGTCGCGGTACGGCCGGACAAACAGGGACTCGCCCGCCAGCTTCAGGCCGACGAGCCCGAGCGCGATGAGGACGAGCGTCATGCCCATCCCGCCGAAGTGGTCGCTGAGAAAGGCCGTCGTCACACCGCCGATGACGCCGCCGGAGCCGATCGGCGTTGTCTTCCCCAACCCGGGGACCACGGCCTGAAGGGTCGAAGCCATCACGATCGTCAGCAAGGTCAGACCCAGAAAGGTCGGCCCGACCCGCAGCGTGAATCGGGAGCGGAAGGAGCCGGCCGTCGCCACGATCAGGGCCCACAAGGGCAGAGTGACGGCCCAACCGATGTCTTGGATCGCGAAGTGGGCGAGGGCCGCGCCCACGGGGCCGCATGGGTTCGCGGGAGGCGCGTGGGGCGGCTCGACGGCCGTCCCAGGCGGGTCGGCCGGGTCGTACCCAAGGAGGCTCAAGGTGAGGAAGACGACCAGGAACGAAAGCGCGAAGCCAAGTCCAGGGGCCGTCAATCGTGGGAGTCGGGGCATCGAACGACCGCTTCCAGGGGCCGGCCGACGCGCCAGGTCCGAGATCGCCCGGACCTGGGCGCGAGCCAACCACTGAATCGACCGTCGCGGGGGCGGGCCTTCGGCGTCCGCGCGTCGATCCGACGCCCCGCGGGATCAGTCTGACGGCTGGGTAAGGTCCACCGTCCCTCCCTCAGCCGCTTCCGACTCCCCGCGGACTTGCACGCGCCCGGTCAGGTCCAGGAAGATCTTGTCTTGGATGATCTCCTGAATGACGACCGACATCTTGTCGCCCCGACCTTCCACGAGCGCTCGGGCCCCTTGGTTCAGGGCGATCAGGCGCTTCTGGATCAGGGTCGAGAGCTTGAAGCGCCCGCCCACCTTGTTGACGATCTCTTCTTCCTTCAACTCGTCGATCATCGCCCCGCAACCTCCCCGCAACCGTGTTTTCCCAACAGAGCGACCAGGTCCTGTACGGCCTTCTCCAGGTCGTCGTTGAGCACTCGTTCATGATACTGATGGGCCTGGCTCAACTCCCAGCGGGCGCGGGCCAAGCGGCGTGTCACCGACTCTTCGCTCTCGGTGTGGCGGCCTCGAAGGCGGGCCTCAAGGGCCTCGAAACTGGGAACGTCCACCCAAACGAGAAGGGCGTCGGGCACCTTGGCCCGGACCTGAAGCGCCCCTTGGACCTCAATCTCAAGGAGCACACACTCGCCCGCGTGGTCGGGGCGTCCCAGCTCGGCCCGCGGCGTGCCGTAGAAGTTCCCCGCGAACTCGGCCCACTCGAGAAAGTCGCCCACGTCGATCGCGTCTTGGAACTGTTCGCGCGAAACGAAGTAATAGTCGATCCCGTCCCGCTCCCCATCGCGCGGGGCGCGGGTGGTCGCGGAGACGGCCAGACGAACGCGCGGTCCCGACCGCGCCAGGGCCTGGCGAATCAGCGTACTCTTGCCCGAGCCGGAAGGGCCCGAGATCACCACCAATCGCGACGAAATGGCCGACACCCCGCTTGCGGATTCACTCGACGTTCTGGATGAGTTCTCGAACCTTCTCAAGCTGCCCCTTGATCTCGACCACGGCGCGGCTGATCGTCACGTCGCCGGCCTTCGACCCAATCGTGTTGACTTCGCGCCCCATCTCCTGGACCACGAACTCCAGTTTCCTACCAGCGCTCTCAGGCCCCTCGATGAGTTCGCGATACTGGGCCAGATGGGCCTCCAGGCGCACGACCTCCTCGGCGATGTCGGAGCGCTCGGCGAAGATCGCGACTTCGCGAATCAGGTCCTTCGCCTCAAGCGTGACGCCTCGCTCGGCGATGAGGGCCTTGATCCGTTCCGACAAGCGGTCGCGGTAGCCGGAAACGACCTCCGGCCCGCGCTGTTTGATCTCGGTGAGGTGGTCGGCGATCGACCGTCCCAGGTCGAGGAGTTCGTCGGCCATCGCGCGACCCTCGTCGCCCCGGCTCTTCTGGAACTTGGCGAGCGCCTCTCGGACGACGGGCTCAATCGCGGGCCAGTCGGCATGCGGGTCGGCCGAGGGGCCCCGACGCTCTTCCACGACTCCAGGCAAGACGAGCAGGTCCGTCAGAGGGACGTTGAATGCATGGTCTCCGGAAATGGCCGCGAGTTGGTCGCGGAAGCTGGTCAGGGCCACCACGTTGAGGCGGTAGTCCTCGGCCCTTCTCGGTCTTTCGACGCGCAGGTTAAGCTGGATGGTCCCCCGCCGGGCCGTCTCGCGAACGGCCCGTTCGAGTTCCGGTTCTAGGGCCGCGTAGGCGTCGCTCAACCGGCAGATGAACTTGAGGTGGCGGTTGTTGACGGCGCGGACGTCCACTTCGACCGTCCAGCGATCGTCTTGGAGTCTGGCCTCACCGTGTCCGGTCATGCTCAGAAGCAAGGGAGAGGCCCTCGATCAGGACCCGCTGGGGTTGGTCGCGGTCTTTTCGGTCGGGGGCTTGGCGCCCGGAGTGTCCGTCGGTTCGTCCCCCTTGGACTTCCCTTCGCCGGGAGTGATGGGGGCCGGTTTGTCCTTGTCGCGGTCCTTGTTGATCGAGTCGAAGAGGGAGCCGGCGTCCTTCTCCTTCTCCTTCTCCTTCTCGCGGGCCGAGCTAGCTCCGATGTCGCGCAAGGCGCTCGAATTTTGCTTCTTCAAGTTCAACACGACGAGGAGCATCAACATGATGAACCAGGCGATGGCGACGCCGATTGTAACGCGCGTGAAAACGTCGCCCGCCTTGGTCCCGAAGGCGCTCGAGCCCCCGGCACCACCGAAGGCGCCCGCCAGGCCGCCCCCACGACCGCGCTGGATCAAGACCAGGCCGATCAAGAGGACCGAGACGATGACCACCAACACCGCCAACAACGTGATGACGAACGACACGTCGAAATTCCTTGATGGATGGAGAAACGGTCGGCGCCGGGGGCCCGGCCCATGCGATGCTCTTGCGGTTCAGGCGGTCTTCCCGGCGGCCGTGACCGCTTGCCCCGCCGCGATGATCTTGAGGAACTCGGGCGCCTTCAGGCTGGCCCCGCCCACGAGGGCCCCGTCGATGTCGGGACAGGACAGGAGCTTGCCGGCGTTCTCGCCGTTCACGCTCCCTCCGTATTGGATCACGACCCGTCCCGCGATCGCCGCGCCGAACGTGTCGGTCAAACGTTTGCGGACGAACTCGTGAACGGTCTGGGCCTGTTCGGGCGTGGCGGTCAGGCCCGTGCCGATCGCCCAAACGGGCTCATAGGCGAGCACGACGCCGGCCATCTGTTCGGGCGAGAGGCCCGCCAGGGAACCGGTCAATTGCGCGTCGACGACGGCCTCGGTCTGGTCGGCCTGGCGTTCGGCCAGCGTCTCGCCAATGCAGACGATCGGGATCAGGCCCGCCGCGAGGACCGCTTTCAGCTTCTTGTTGACCCAGGCGTCTCCCTCACCCAGGATGTGCCTGCGCTCGCTGTGGCCCAAAATGACGTGGGTGCAGCCGGCATCGAGGAGCATGGCGCACGAGACCTCTCCGGTGAACGCCCCGGAGGCCTCCCAAGAAGCGTCTTGCGCTCCCAGGCCGATCGGGGTGTTGGAAAGGGCCTCGTCCACGCGGGCGAGGAACGGATAGGGGGGACAAACGGCGACACGCACGTCGGTCGCCTGGCCGACACCGGCCTTCACGGCCTCCGCCAGGGCGACCGCCTCGTCGGCCTTGCCGGGGTTCATCTTCCAGTTGCCCGCGATGAAGAGCGTTCGCATCAGCATCAGACCGCGACCTCCGCGCTCGAATCGATCGTTCGGCCCAGGACCGCGGCGAGGTGCCGCAGGTCTTCCATCAACGCCGCGAACTGCCGGGGCAAGAGCGCCTGGGGCCCATCCGAAAGGGCCTTTTCCGGACAGTTGTGGACCTCCACATGGACCCCGTCGGCCCCGGCCGCGACCGCCGCCCGGGCCATCGCCGGGATGAGGTCAGGACGGCCCGTCGCGTGGCTCGGGTCCACGATGATCGGCAAGTGACTTTGCCCCTGGACGTTGGGCACGCTTGAGAGGTCCAGCATGTTCCGCGTCGAGTCCTCGAACGTTCGGACCCCGCGTTCGCATAACACGACTTGCGTGTTCCCCTGCGAGAGGACGTATTCGGCCGCCATGAGCAAGTCTTTGACGGTCGCGCTCATGCCTCGTTTCAGCAGCACGGGCTTGCGGGTCCGACCCACTTCCTTGAGCAATTCAAAGTTCTGCATGTTCCGGGCGCCGATCTGGACCATGTCGGCGTAGCGATCGACCAGGTCCACCTGGCGAGGGTCCATGACCTCGGTCACCGTGACCATGCCGAAACGTTCGCCGGCCGCCTTGAGGATCTTCAGTCCTTCTTCGCCCATGCCTTGAAAGCTGTAAGGGCTGGTGCGCGGCTTGAAGGCCCCACCGCGGAGGATGTTCGCCCCTGCGTCGCGAACGGCCTCGGCGATCTCGAAAAGGCGCTCCTCCCCTTCGATCGCGCACGGCCCGGCGATCATGGCGAGGTGTCCGCTGCCGATCCGGATGCCCTTCACGTCGAAGACCGAGGGCGCGGCATGGAACTCGCGGCTGGCGAGTTTGAACGGCTTGAGGATCGGCAGGACGGCCTCGACCCCTTCGATCGCCTGAAGGGGTTCGGCCTGGAGCTTCTCCTCGTCGCCGATGACGCCGATGATGGTGCGCGAGACACCCTGGCTCAGGTGGGGCGTGAAGCCCAGTTCCTCAATGCGCTCCAACACGTGGGCGAGTTGCTCGGCGGTTGGGTTGGGCTTCAAGACGATGATCATCGCCGGGCGTTCTCAAGCGGCGTGGGGGATGATGGGTCGCGTTCGTGGGTGCAAGTCGAACGTACCGCTCAAAGCGGCCTTCCATGACCTGGGCGTCGTCTTGCGGGGCCCGCAATGCGACCGTTCCCGGCAGGGGGACCTTCGCGGAATCGCATAGTGTAACGGGACCGCCCCTTGGGGAAAAGCCGTCTTTGACGACTTGACGGGGTACCGGGGTACCGGGGTGCTCCGCGAGGTTTGGGTGTTGGC
The DNA here is from genome assembly GCA_937858365.1 of uncultured Isosphaeraceae bacterium. GTDB lineage: Bacteria > Planctomycetota > Planctomycetia > Isosphaerales > Isosphaeraceae > CALLYK01. The sequence continues at coordinate 13,552 of CALLYK010000219.1, forward strand.
ACTGGCGTACTCAGGGGGACTTTGAAGGGGCATGGGGACCATTTGCCGGCCTCCTTGCCGGCCTCCTCGGACTTGCGAGCAAGGTGTTCGCTGTCGCTTCGGTCCCAGGTCCTTTGCCTCGGGAACGTGGCGGGAGGCCCTTCCCATAAGTGGGTTTTTGGGGTCTTCCTTAGCAAAGGACGATAACCGTCTCGATGCGGTGATGTCATTACCGGTCTGTTCCTAAGACACGCCTCTTCAACGAGATGCATCACCGCGGACGGAGCATCTCGCGATGCTCCTCAGTCCGATGCCTCCTGTTTTCAGGATTCGGTTCGTACTGTATTTCTTGCTTATTCCCGTTTACGATGCAGACTTGACCGAATCGGCAATCTCGCCGTACCTGGACGTTTCTTCCCAAATACCCAAACTCATGGCCGTCTTTTCACAAACCCGATTGGGACCACTTCCATGTCA
>CALLYK010000220.1 GCA_937858365.1 uncultured Isosphaeraceae bacterium
CGGCCTGGTCGCAGTCGAGGCCAACCGGTGGCGGTTCCGCTCCGAATCGGTCCGTGACGTGGCCTACCAGACCCTCACCAAAGCGGCCCGGGCCCAGCGGCACTGCGGCGTCGCCGACGCCATGGCCGAGTTGTCCAACGAGAAGGCGGTGCGGGCCGAGGACATCGCCCACCACTACGCGACGGCGGCCGAACTGGTCGGTGAGCTCGGCCGGATCGAAGGCGTGCGGTCCGACATCCGGGAGTTGGCGGTGCGCTGGCTGATCGAGGCGGCCGAGTGGGCGGCCGACCAGATCTACCCCCGCAGCGGCGTGCGGCTGGCGACGCGAGGGCTCGACCTGCTCGCGTCCGGCCCGCGACGAGACCTCAAGAAGAAGTTCAACGGACTCGGGCCCGGCCTTCGCGACGGCCTCAGGCAGTTTCAAGCGGTATTCGAAATAGCCGGCGCCCAATCCTTGGACCTTGCCCGACGGCTGGCGAGCCGTCGCGCCCTGCCACTTCTTCTTGCTGAACTCATCCGGCTTGAAACGAATGGCCGCGTGGTGCTCATCCAGGCGTTCGACGCGCGCCCTGGGCCTTTCAGGTTGGACCACCACGTTGACGAAGTTGGCCGCCAAGCGCTTGCCGTTCCGATCCACCAACTCCATCGCCAGGGCGCCGACCCACGGCCCTTTGATCCGGAAGGCGATCTCCTTGGGCTGCTTCGTGACGCCGTATGGGGTCCATTCCACGGGACGTTCCTGGGGCGTGATTTCGTCCTTCACCCCGTCGTCATCGAAGCCGGTGATCCACCAGCGGAGGGTCGGAGGTTCGGTCCGTGTGGAGTAGTGACTGACAAACCAGGGGACGCGGATGACCTCGCCCGGTTTGGCGACGATCACGGGTGGGCCGTCGTAGCCGACGAAGTCGGCCCCCTGAAGGTCGGCGACCGTCATGCCGGGCACGAACGCGTCGTAGCCGAAGACCTTGGCGGAGCGGTCGTAGTCGGCGAAGCCGTTGTGCTCCCACTCGATGTCGGTCAACTCGGTGTAAATGTAACCCTGGATGCGCGGTTGTTTGCGGAGGAGGGTCGTGAGGTCGCGGAAGCCCCAGGAGACGTCTCGGTCACCGCCTCCCGCGGAGACGGCGCCGTATTCGGAGTTGATGAGCGGGGCCGAGTTCATCGTGAGGCCGGGGCAATAATTGAAATCGCTCCCCACGACACTCCGGTTGACGACCTCGTCGATGTGGCGTCGGGCTTGCTCGTGGTCGTCGATGTAGAAGTGCCATGAGTTCAGGTCGGTCGTCTCGACGTGATCGTAATGGCAGGGGGAGTTGTCTTCGATGAGTCGCGTTGGGTCGATCACCTTCATCGCGCCGACCATCCTGCGGACCCACTCTTGCGTGTCCTTGTCATTTTTGTATTCGTGGAAGTTCCGGCGGGGCCCGAGTCCCCAGGTCTCGTTGAAGGCAACCCACGAGAAAATGGAAGGATGGTTGCGGTCGCGGGCGAGGACCTCCCGCATGGTGGACTCCCAGGCGAGCCGGGCCCGCGGGTTTTGCTCCCAAGAGTTGGGCATGTCCTCCATGATCATCATGCCGAGCTTGTCGGCCCAGTAGAGGCGCCTGGGCTCGTCGGGCTTGATGTGGATGCGGAGGAAGTTGAGCCCGCTCGCCTTGGCCAGGTTGATGTCTTTCATGAGAAAGTCGTCGGAAGGGGCGGTGTAAACGCCCTTCGGGTTGAACGACTGGTCAAGCGCCCCGCGCAGGTAGATGGGCTTACCGTTCAGGAAGACCCGCTCAAAGTCCTCGCCTGGCACCTTGCCGCGGGTGATCGTTCGGAGGCCGAAATAAGTGCTCACCGAATCGACGACCTTGCCGTCCTGGTCGCGGAGCTCGATCACAAGGTCATAAAGGTGGGGGCTTTCCGGAGACCACGGCTTGGGTTGGTTGATCGGCGCGATCAAGTCCAGGCCGTCCGCCTTTGGGCCCGAGAAGGCGACCGGCGCGGGCACTTTCACGGTCGGGTCTTCGGTCTTAAGCGCCAGGGAGTACGTCCTCGCGTCGCCGACCACCGGGTGGACCCGAACCCGAGCCTCGGACTTCTCAAAGGAAGTTTCGATCTGGAAATCACGCACGTAATCTCGAGGCCTGGCCTCAAGCCAGACGGTCTGCCAAATACCGGACGTGGGCGTGTACCAGCCGATTTGCTTGCCGGTTGGAAGAGAAGCGTCAGTCGGGTCGAAGGCGCGCACGACGAGGGTGTTCTCCTTGTCGCGCACGATTTCGTTCGAGATGTCCGCCGCGAAGGGGGTATAGCCCCCTTCATGCTCGGCGACCTTCCGACCGTTCACCCAAACGTCGGCCCGCCAATCGACCGCCTGAAACCGCAACCACACTCCTTGGTCCGGGGGGAAGTCGGCGGGGACCCGAAACGTGCGTCGATACCAGCCGACCTTCGGGGCACCTTTCGACTCGGCGATGCCCGAAAGTTCGCTCTCCCAGCCGAAGGGAACAACGATCGACCGATCAAATCCTGCCTCGTTCGGCTCGAACCAGTTCGATTTCGTGCCGGAATCGTCGAGATCGAACCGAAATTGCCAGGTCCCGTTCAGGTTGGACCAGTGGGGACGCACGGCCATGGGTTCGGGGTGTTCGGGGCGGGGGACGTTTTGACCGTGGGAGCAAGGGGCCAACGCGAGGAACGCGAAGGCGAAAACGCCGAGGCGCGGCATGGTTGTGGTCCTGGTTCGGTCGGAGGACGTGGCGCCGTCAGCCTATCAACTCGGGAGGGCCCACGCAAACCCATGACCGGTCGGCGCAACCGGCGCGATCGCGCCAATCGTCCCACAAGGGCAAGCCGCATTCCGATTCGGGGAATTTTTCCTCCCTCGTTTTGGTTTTCCAAGTTATACTGGGTCCATGCGATTCTACGAAAAACTCTACAAACAGATGCTCTTGCTGGGAATGAACCAGCAGAAGCTCGCGCGTAAGTCGCTCGTCAGCGATTCCGAGGTCTCTCGGATCCTGGCGGGGAAGTCGCAACCTGGGCTGGAGAACGCATTCAAGTTGTCCAGGGCCGTGGGCGTCTCGCTCGACTATCTGGCCGACGAGACCCTTGAGGAAGACCCCACGCTGGTGCCTGAGGCCCCGCCCGCCGAGGAACGCGAAGTGCTGGATTTGGCCCGAGAGCTAGGCTCCCGCCAGTCGCGCCAGGTCCTCGAGACGGCCCTTCTCTTGGGCCATAAGGAATCGATGCGCCGACTTCTGGGTGTGGGGACCGACACGAAGCAGCCACCCGGCGAACCGGGCGAACCCAGCCCGATTGCCCCATCGGGCGTTGGACGGGTCGCGCCCACCTGATAGGATCGAACACGAACGGCACGTCGTCCGCGGTGGTAAGGCGCCGGGCCCGGTCGTTTTACCCCGCTGGTGGGGACGTCTCCAGCGACGCGACGACACCGTCGGCGTTTCCTTCCGTATTGCATCCAGGAGTCCGCAGCCGATGTCGACGCGCCTGCCGCGCGACCCCCGATTGGGGGCCTTGATCGCCTTCTTGTGCGCCGCCTGCCAGCCATCCACTCCGCCGGTGCCGCCGCCGCCTGTTGAGGCCCGCGAGGTCCTGGAAGGCACGGGCCCGGTCGTCTCCTCCGAGAAGACGGTCCTGGGTTTGGCCCTACCCCGCGGCGAAGACCTGGAATCGAGTCTCCTCCAAACCCAGGCGATCGTTGAAGCGGGGCGGAGCAAGGTCGTATTGGAGGTGCGCCGTCCCAGCGCGACCGGTCCGAACGACGGCCAGGCCCGTCTCGTGCGGGATTTGGCCCGCGACGGCTGCTCCGTCGTCATCGTCGCGGTCAACGACACGAGTATCTCCCTCGTCGAGGCGATCGACGCGGTCCAGAAAGCGGGGACCCCGGTCTTGGTCCTTGGTGGCCGGATCGAGACTGAGACCAAGGTGCATCGTGTCGACACCGTCAGTTTCCAGAAGGGGGCCCGCGAGTTGATCGCGGCCATGCTGACAGACGCCAAGGCCGGCCCCTTGTCCACCGAGGCGCCACCGATCCTCCTGGTCCGGGAGTCCAACCCGGACGCCCACACCGAGGCCCGCGTCGAGGCCCTGGTCGCCGCGTTGACAGAGGTCGGACTCGAACCGATTCACGTCCCCTTCCTCAACACCGAGGCCGACGCCGCCAACGCCCTTGACAAGGCGCTCGCGGAGCATCCTCAGACCACCCTCGTGCTGAGCGAGTCGGATTTCGGGGTCGTCGGCGCCGAAGGAGTACGCAACGTTCGGGGAAGCAAACTCCCCACCGACTCCATGTTCCCATTCCTGGTGGGTGGGTTTCTCACGACCCCCCAGCACTTAAGCGCGGTCAAGCGTGGTGGGTACTCCGCCGTTTTGGACTGGAACCTCCAAGGCATGGCCCGCGCGGCCGTCAACACGGCAATCGCCTTGGCCCAACGCGAGCAGGTGCCCGACTTGGTCGAGGTCCCCACGAAGCTGGTCAAGCCGCCCGTCCCAACATCCACGGTCCACACCGTTGCCCCCCCGCAATCGAGCGCCGGGCCCCCCCCTGGACGTGACACGCCTCCCCGCGAGCCCTGAGCGACCGGACCATGCGCCCGACCATCTCCGTCCGCGAGGCCAAACCCGCCGACGCCCCCGCGCTGGCGCTCCTCTTCGGCGAACTCGGGTTCCCGGCGCCCGCGGCGGTCATTGCCGAACGCCTCGTCGCAATGCAAGCCAAAGGCGAAATGGTGCTGGTCGCCGAAGGGCCGGAAGGCCCAATCGGGGTACTCACGATCCATCTGACGCCCGTCCTGCACCGACCCACTCCCGTCGGTCGATTCACGGCACTCGTCGTGGCGGAGGGAAACCGCGGTCGCGGCGTGGGACGCGCCCTGGTCGAGGCGGGAGAGGGACACATCACCGATCGCGGGTGCGCGCTCGTCGAGGTCACGAGCAACCGGGGACGCCCTGAGGCCCACGCCTTCTATGAGAGACTCGGCTATGAAGTGACGAGCCTCCGCTTCAAGAAGGTCCTACCGACCCGGTCCCCATGATCGTCCATCACCGAGAAATCCGGCAGGTCTTCAACCATGCGCGGGCCGATCTTGATCGCGATGGCCGCCTTCCTCGCCGTCGTGGCGACGCTGGGCGACCCCGGCATCACGATCGATGAACCTTTGGACGTTCGTCCTGGACGAACTTATGTTCAAACATTTCTGAAAAAGGGACTTGGTTTCTTCGACGCGGCGACCGTGCGTGCCGTCTTCGCCGACAACGCCGAACACCCTCCCCTAGGACGATGGCTCCTGGGGGTCGCCTCCATGCTGGGCGAACCTTTCGAGTCGGTGCTGGGTGGCGCCGACCCGTTTGGCGTTCACGCGGGTCGACTGGCGCCCGCCGTTTGCTTAGCGCTCTTGGTCGGGATCGCGGCCCATGTCGCCGGCAGGCTTTATGGGACCGTGGCCGGCCTGGGGGCGGGTGTGTCGCTCCTGCTGATGCCTCGGATGTTCGCCCATGCGCATCTGGCGGCGCTCGACACGTTCGTCGCCCTCTTTTGGACGACCGCCTACTTTGCCTCGGAGCGAGCCTTGGGGGCGAAGCGGCCAACGCCGGCGATGGCCCTGGCGGGTCTCTTCTGGGGACTCGCCTTGCTGACCAAGATCCACGGTTGGCTGCTGGTCCCCCTGATCGGCCTTTACGCGCTCGCTCGCCTTGGGCCGCGTCGGGCCCTTGGGCCGGTCGCCGCTTGGTCGTGTGTCGGCCTGCTCGTCTTCTGGGGTGGTTGGCCTTGGCTCTGGTACGACACCTGGGAGCGTTGGAGGGCCTATCTCGGCACGGGCGTGGTTCGTCTGACCCTCCATCCGTTGTACTTCGGGCACGTTTACGACGATCGGGCCGTCCCCTGGCATTACCCCTGGTTTTACTTCGCGGTGACGGTGCCGATCGGTCTCCATCTTCTGGGTATGGTTGGCGTTTGGCGGACGTTCAAGGACCCGGACCAAGGCCCGGGCAAGCGCCTTCTGGGGGCGATCCTGCTCTTTTTGGTCCTCTTCAGCACGAACGTGCCCGTGTATGACGGTGAGCGTTTGTTTATTCCAGCCTTTCCTCTTTGGGCCGTGATGATCGGCAAGGGCATCGGCACCCTCTGGGAGTCCCGGCCGCAACGGTGGGCACGGGGGGGCCTCGTCGTCCTCCTGCTGCTTCAGGGCCACGGCCTGGTTGCCCTGCATCCTTACGGGTTGAGTTATTACAACGCGCTCGTTGGGGGCCTGAAGGGGGCCGAACGCCTCGGCTTGGAGTTGACGTACTGGTCCGACCCGATCGACGCACGCCTGCTCAACGAATTGGCCAAAGAACTGGCGCCGGGCGACGTCGTCGCGATCGTGCCGTCGTTGCACCACATCCAGCCGGCCGCCGCCATGACGCCCGCTTTACTGGCGAAGAAGGTCCGACTCGCGCCCCAGGAGGAACGCGAGCGGGCCGCCTGGTGGGTGGTCGCCCGGCGGACCGCCTACTGGCCGCCCGACGTCGCCGCTCGGACCGAGCAAGAAGGTCCCCGCTTCGTCAACTCCCGGCAAGGCGTCTGGCTTTCGGGTGCCTGGCCCGGCCCGACCGCGCCGGAAAAGGGGAATTGAACGGTCTTGCCCTGTCCACTACAATCGCGTTCCTTCTTCCGGTGGGGGGCGCATGGCGGGTTTGACGCACTTTAACGATTCAGGCGCAAGCCGGATGGTGGACGTTTCGGCCAAGGCGGTCACGCCCCGATCGGCCCGCGCTCGGGGCCTTGTTCGGATGCGACCCGAAACGCTCGCCTTGGTTCGGGACCGGGCCCTCTCGAAGGGGGACGTCCTGGAAGTCGCCCGCCTGGCTGGGATCATGGCGGCCAAGCGAACGGGCGACCTCATCCCGCTCTGTCACCCTTTGGGTCTCGACGCCGTGGAGGTGGAACTGACGCCCTCGGGGGACGACGCGGTGAGCGTTGAAGCGTTCGTGCGCGTCACGGCCCGGACGGGTGTCGAGATGGAGGCCCTGACCGCGGTCAGCGTGGCGGCCCTGACGGTGTACGACATGTGCAAGGCCGTAGACCGCTCGATGACGATCGAGGCGATTCGCTTGGTCGAAAAGACCGGCGGTCGGAGCGGGACCTACCGTCGCGACGAACCCGACGACCATGAGTGAACTCCGTCCCGAAGGCAACGGTCCTTGTCTTGAGGAAGGGGTGGTCCCCTCCCCAGGCGCCCTCGTGAGACGAGATATGGCCCCGCAAGCTCCCGCGCCAACCCTGCCGATGCCCGAAGTCGTCGCTCGGCGTCTCGAATCGATCTACGCCCCCATCGCGACCGAACTCGCCGACGCGGAGCGCGTCTACGCGAGCGAACTGGGCAGTCGCCTGCCGTTTGTACGCCTGCTGGTCGAACACTGCGCCGATTTTCGCGGAAAGCGCCTCAGGCCGGTCCTGGTCCTGCTCACTGGCAAGGCTTGCGGCGGGACGAGGCCCGAACACGCCGTCCTCGCGGCCGTCGTCGAAATGATCCACACCGCCACCCTCGTCCATGACGACGTTCTGGACGAAGCCATGATCAGGCGCCACGCGGCCACGGTGAATGCCGAGTGGGGGAACGAGGCCGCCGTCCTGATGGGGGACTTCCTCTTCACCCACGCCTTCCACCTCGCGGCCTCCCTGCAAACGACCCTGGCCTGCCGCTGGATCGGCCGGGCCACCAACCTCGTCTGCGAGGGGGAACTCCTCCAGGTCCACCATCGCGGTGACTTCGACCTCGACGAGGCCACCTACTTCAAGATCATCGAAGGCAAGACGGCCGAACTGACGGCCGTCAGTTGTCGCCTGGGAGCGCACTACGCGGGGGCCGACGAGGCGATCGTGACCGCCTTGGGTCAATTCGGCCGCGACCTGGGGATCGCCTTCCAGATCGCCGACGACGTGCTCGACCTCTGGGGCGAAGAACGGGCCACCGGCAAGACCCTGGGCACCGACCTCGAAAAGCGGAAGTTAACGCTTCCACTGATCCGGATGCTGGCCCAAGCCCCTCCCGCGACGGCCGGCCGCGTGCGGGACCTCCTGGCCCAACCCAGACCCGATCGAAGGGCCCTGCGTCCCTATCTCGAATCCTGTGGGGCGCTCGAATCGACCTGGCAAACGGCCCACGACCACGCCCGATCGGCCGCCAAGGCCCTCGACATGCTCCCGGACTCCGACGCCCGATCGGTCCTTCGCTCGCTGGCGCATGATGTCGTTCGCAGGGCCTATTAGAATCGAAGCGGTTTCCGACGGGCGTTGAGCACGCGCGAGGACGAATCGTCCGTAGTCCGCCCCGCCGTTGACGGCGGGGGGGCCTTTTCCTGGGTGTCCCGCATGTTCCGGGGTCGTCGGCCCTCCTGGGCCTGACGACCCGGAACATGCCGCCCCCCCGCGTGGGCCGGCCGTGGGTCATCGAGCGGTCGCCCTTCGGGGCCGCGGAGGAAATTCGCCTGAGGGCCAAGGGTCAACCCGCGAGGACACGATCACGAGGTCCCGACGCAAGCCCCATCAGGCAAAGCACTTCCCATCAACGTCTCTCATTTTCGGGATTCGGTTCGTACTGTTTTTCTTGCTTTCTCCCGTTTACAATGCAGACTTTACCGAATCGGCAATCTCGCCGTACCTGGACGTTTCTTCCCACTTACCCAAACTCATGGCCGTCT
>CALLYK010000221.1 GCA_937858365.1 uncultured Isosphaeraceae bacterium
ATGGTCCGGCCCCCAGCGCGGAAGGTCCGCTGGCGGGGGTGATGATGGCCATTTTCGTGATCACGATCGCGGCGGCCGAAGTGGCCGTGGGGATCGCCCTGGTCTTGCTTTGCTACCGAAGCTGGCGCGCGGCCGACGTCGACCGCTTCGACAGCCTCGCGGGATGAGATGAGCCTGGCGACGAACGAGGTCCGCTCCGATGCCCGCCCCTTTTCAGATCGCCGACTTCTGGTCGCTCGCCCCGGAGGGCTTGTTGACCGTTTGGGGGTTGCTCGTCCTGGTCCTCGATTTCGGTTTGCTCCGTCGGTTGGAGGGGCCCCTTCGCCGCAACATCCTGGGCACGTTCTGCTTGGTGGGGGGCCTGCTCACGATCGCCTTGCTTCTCTTCACGGCCGACTTCGCGGAGCGCCCCACGCCCCTGGACGAGATCGTCGCCCGTGACTCGATCACCTGGTGGTTCAACGGCCTGACGGCCTTGCTGCTTACCTTGGTGGTCGTGCTCTCGATGTCGAACCCGTTCACCGAGCACTGGGGCGAATATTACGCGCTGCTGCTCTGGGCGGCGGTCGGCATGATGGTCTTGATCGCGGCCCAGGAGCTGGTCTTGCTTTTCCTGGCCCTGGAAATGATGACGATCTGCCTCTACCTCCTCACCGCGTTCGTGAAGAAGCGGCGGCGTTCGGCGGAAGGGGGCCTCAAGTACTTCGTCTACGGCTCGGTCTCGTCGGCCTTGTTTCTGTTCGGCCTGAGCCTCATCTACGGCTTGACCGGGACCACGCGCATCGAGGCGATGCGGTCGGTCCTCATGGAAGTGGCGCCGACGAGCGGCCTTTCCGGAAACCTGGCCGGCGCGATCGCCGTGCTTTTGATGCTGGTCGGCTTTGGCTTCAAGGTGGCGGCCGTGCCGTTTCATCAGTGGGCGCCCGACGCCTACGAAGGGGCCCCTTCGCCGATCACCGCGTTCATTTCGACCGGCTCGAAGGTGGCCAGCTTCATCGCCCTCTTACGCCTGATGGTCCACGGGCTGGCGCCCTGGGCCCACCGCGAGGGCTCACTCGTTGGTCCAGGCTGGGTGGGCCTGACCGCCCTGCTCGCGGCGGCATCGATGACCTACGGCAATTTCGCGGCCCTGGCGCAGACGAACCTAAAACGCTTGCTCGCTTACTCATCCATCGCGCACGCGGGTTACTTGTTGGTGGGTGTGCTGGCGGCGTCCGTGTCGGTTGACCAAGGCTACAAGTCCGCCGGCGCCGTGCTCTTCTACTTGATGATCTACGCGGCGAGCAACCTGGGCGCGTTCGCCCTGGCGACCTGGTTGGCCCGCGATCGCGGCGATGAAGACGTGGAAGGACTCGACGGCCTGGGCTATCGGTCGCCGCTCCTCGCGGTCTGCGTCGTTTTGCTCTTGCTCTCGCTCGTGGGCGTGCCGCCTTTGGCCGGTTTCTTCGGCAAGTTGTCCATGTTCATGGAGTCGCTCAACACCGGCAAGACCGGCCGGCTGACCCTCCTCTGGCTGGTGGCGCTGGCCCTGGCCAACAGCGTGCTCTCGGCCTTCTACTACACGCGCATCCTCAAGGCGATGTTCTTGCGCCCGCCTCCGGCGCGTCCCTTGGGACCGCCCAACGTCGCCATCGGCCTGCCGATCGTGGCGTGTACGCTGGTCCTGGTCGTCCTGAGCCTTCGACCGTCCCTCCTCGTCGAGCCGATGACACGCGCCGCCGGCCCGCTGATCGGCATGCCCGCCGCCGAGGGCCTTGACGACCTTGAGACCACACTCTCGCGGGCCCCTTGATCGAGACGCCGCCGATGGCCATTGTCGACACGTTCGAACGCTGCCTGAAGGGCCCCTATCTCTTCGTCGACGCCGACGCGCCGGCGCGCCTGCCGGCGCTCCTCGCCCTGGCCGACGATCGGGTCGGCCTCTGCGCCGCGATCCTCGACAAGAACTCGGGCGACCCAGACGACGTGAACCAATACGCCTACGAAGGGATGCTCGCCTGCGTGCGGGCGCTCGTCTACGCGCATGGTTATCGCGAGGCCGGCCTGCGCTGCCTCATGCTCGCCTGCGAGAAACTGCGGGTGGAAAAAGGGGAGCTCGAGCCGGACCACTTGCGCTGGTTCGAGCGCGTGCAAGGCCGTCGGACCCGGCCCGAGGAAGCGCGCGACGCGGCCCTGGCCCTCCTCGCGAGGACCAGGGAGTTGCTCGCCGCGGCGGCGACGACTCCGACGACGACGACCGCTTCGTGACGTTCACTTGTTCGCGGCCGGGCGGAAGTCCATGTCAATCCCGGCGACCGTCCGAGGCGTGATCACGACCACCCGTTCGCGCGTGGACGACTTGCCGTCGTCGTCCATCACGGTGTAGGCGCCGAGACAGACCACCAGCGACTCGCCCGTCGGCACGGTCCACTCGCCCTCCGCATGACCCCGAAGCACCTCGGGGACCTGGAAATAGGCCGAAATGTCTCCGCCCGAAGGCTGCCGGGCCTTGACCCGATGAAGGCGGACGAGGCGCGACTCCTCGATCGCCACATGGAGCTTCAGGCCGGCCTCGCCGGACTTGCCCGTCACGGCCACCTGGCAGCCGTCGTTCAGCTTGGCGAACTCCGGCTTGTAGCTGACGAGCCGCGAGGCCCCCTTTTCGTCCACGCTCTCGATCGGCTCGCAATGCGCGACGTAATTGCGCACGGAGTAGGCTCGCACCTCGGCGCGGGCGCCCTCGGCCGCCGCGAGCCTGGGGGCCGGATACGGCTTGCCGTCGGTCCCCGCCTGAGCGGCGATCGACATCTCGGCGACGGACCCGCGATCGGCTTGCCAAACCGATAGGCCGTCGCGTTGTTCCAGCGATTTCAACTTGCCCAGGGCCGAGGCGCGCCAGGAGAGGTCCTCGAAGTCCAGAAAGCGGACCTCGTAACTGTAGGCGGGCGCCGCGCCCGGAGAGGGCGCGAGGGGCTGGGCCGGCAGTTGCCCCAGCAAGATCAAGCCGAGCAGTCGTAGCATGGGGACCTCCGTGTCGAGAAGGGGCGGAGACACAGGGGGCCGATCGAAGGGACCGGACGCTAAGCCCAACGGCCATCGGCGTCAATCCGAACTTCCGCCTTCCGCGCGGTGGCTCGACCTCATCCGGCTCAACGCTCGGGAGGCGCGAACGGGGAATCGGTGGCCGGCGGGATAGGCGGAAGCGGCGGGACCGCCGCTTCGTCCCCGGGCCGAGTTGGGGCCGGAGCGGGACCAGGCGACGGGGCCATGAGAGGGGCAGGGACCGCCCCTCCCAGGCCCTCGATCGGCGGGAGGGGCGGGAGTGGGCCGCGTCCGAACACGTTGCCGCCGCCCAGGGCCTGATATGTGTTCACAACGGCCGCCATCTGTTGTTGTTTCGTCTCGACCAGGACCGTTCGCGCGTCTCGCAAGTCGCGCTGGGCGAAGAGCACGTCGATGTACTCGGCGCGCAGGTTCTGAAACAACGAACTGGCGACCTCGACTGACTCCTCCAACGCCTTCAACTGCTCACGCTTGATTTCGATGCTCCGGCGGTAATTCTCCGCCTTGGAGACGCGGTTGACCACCTCGATGAAGGCGTTCAAGACCACGCGTTGGTACTTGTAAAGGCTCTGCAACTGCACGGCGTTGGCGGTCATGTATTCCGCCTGGATGGCCCTTTTGTTGATCAAGGGGGCGGCCAGCTCACCGGCGACGTTGTAGAGGATGGCTTCCGGACTGATGAACAAATACTTCATGTTGAAGGCTTCATATCCAATGCCGGCCTGGATCGCCAGCTTTGGAAAGAAATTGGCCCGGGCGACCTTGATGTCCAGGCCGGCCGCCGCCAACTCCAATTCGGCCTGGCGGATGTCGGGTCGGTTCAGGAGGAGCTGGGCGGGCAAGCCGACGCTTAGCGCGTGCATGTTCATGTCGAGGAAATGTTCCGAGTCGCGTTCCACGCGCATCGGGAAGCGGCCCGCGAGGAAGTTGATGCGGTTCTCGACCTCGATGATCTGCTGCTTGACGATCAGCAGCTCGCTCTGGTTCCTGCGGACTTCGGCCAGGAACCGCTGGACGGCCAACTCGGTCCCGCGCCCCGCTTCCTTGTTGGCCTCGGCGACCTCGAGGCTCCTCTCTTGCAACGCGATCGTTTGGTTCAAGATCTCCAGCCGATAGTCGAGCGTCATGAGCTCGTAGTAGCTCCCGGCGACCTCCGCGATCAGGCGCGTCACGACGTAGTTCCGCCCCTCGTTCGTGCCGAGGTAGCGCAGCGTGGCCGCGTCTCTGGCGTTGCGTAACTGCCGCCAGATGTCCACCTGCCAGGTGATGTTGGTGGCGAGGAGGAAGTCGGGGAGCGGATTGGGAAAAGGCGTGCCGGGTACGATGTCGAGCGTGTTGTCGACGGCCCCGAACCGCGTGAAGCGGCTCGGTTTCTCCGTCAAGGCCCCCGCCCCAACCGTGACGAAGGGGAGATAGGCCCCGCGTCGCGCCCAAACGGCGTTGTTGGCGATCTGCACCTCTTCCGCCAAGATCTTCAACTCCTGGTTGCCGACCAGTGACTGCTGAATCAGGCCCAGGAGAATCGGGTCCTGGAAGAACTCCTCAAGACCGACTTGGGACGAGTTTTCCGAACTCGTCTCGCCCAGGAAGCTGACCGGCGGGGGGGCGCCGGGGTCGGCGGCCTGCGCCGACGTGGCGAGCAGGGCGGCGGCCAGGCCGATCGCGAGGGCGGTGCCGGCCTGATGAATGCGATGCGTGACGTTGCGGTTCATGTCCTTGTCTCCTGTCCGGTCGTGGGGATCGCGTTCGGCCATCGTGTGAATAGTTTGATGCGGCAGCCGGACGAATGGTCGCCGCTTCGTCGCTCGCTCGCGACCGCTCATCGCACGCGCGGGCTTGTGCCGCGCCGGAGTCCGCGCGACTATCGCGCTGCAGCAGGCAGGGAGCAGCACGTCATGACACGAACGTTCGGCATGGTCGGTCTCGCCTGCGTCGTGGCCGTGTCGGTCGTGATGGTCGTCGGATTCGTGTCGGAACGCCTCGTCATCTGGCCGCTCAAGCGCCCCACGCCGCTGCTCATCACGCTGGTCAGCATCGGGCTGGCGATCTCGACGCGCGGCCTGATCATGCTCGTCCTGGGCAAGCAACCCGTTGGATTTCCTGGATTCTCGCGCGCCGAGACCATCGATCTCGGCGGCGTCGTCCTGCAGACGCAGGCGCTCTGGATCTTCGGCATCACGGTCGTGTTCTTGTTGTTGTCGCAGTTGTTCTTCGAGCACACGATCCTCGGCAAAGCCCTCCGCGCCGCCGCCTCCGATCGCGAAGCGGCGTCTATCGTGGGCATCCGCGTCGAGCGGACAGTCATGCTCAGCTTTGTCATTTCCGCGTTTGCGGGCGCGCTTGCCGGCGCCATTGTCACGCCACTGACGCTTGCGTCGTACGATCAAGGCGTGATGTTCGGCTTCAAGGGATTCAGCGCCGCCATGCTCGGGGGCATCGGCAGCCTTCCCGGCGCTGTCGTCGGCGGTCTGGCCGGATTTGCCACCGCCTGGATGCGCTGTATCAACCAGTTCGCCACGCCCACGACCCAGCGCATCGCGCCGCTGCAAGCGGTGGCCGACTCCGGCTATTCGCCTCAGCAGGGCACGGTAGTGCGCATGCGCTCGGCCTATCTCGACCCTGCGGCCGTCAGCGCGGGCGGCCGCAGCACGCTGCGCATGGCCTATCTGGTCATGGACCCCGGCCGCGAGGTCACCGTCAACCAGACGATCAGCTACCGCTTCGTGTCGCCCGATGGCACCGAGCAGGCCGCGCCGCCGCGCATGGACAAAGTCGTGGTCGAGCCGGGCCTGCAGCAGGTCACGCTGCCACTGGATATTCCGCCCGAGATCACCGACGGCAGGCTCATCGCCACGCTGGCCATCGAGGTGAACGGCCGCAGGCTGACGTCGGACCATGAGATTGTGGTGACGCCCGACAGCCGCCGGCTCG
>CALLYK010000222.1 GCA_937858365.1 uncultured Isosphaeraceae bacterium
GTGCCCACCAGCACCGGCTGGCCCTTGTCGTAGCAGGCGCGGATGTCGGCGATGGACGGTTCGGTGGCCGTGAGGCGATTGACAATGCGTCGAGCTTGATAGGCCCGGTAGAGGCGATGACCGCCACCCACGCCGATCAAGGCCGCCAAGGCGATCCAGACGCCATCGCGCGGGTCAAACGAGGGACGCTCTTTTGTTTTGCGTTGGGGCCCTTTGGGTCCATCCGCCGATCCATCCTGTCGCATCGGCGGTCCTCAACCCGAGCGGGTCTCTGGCGCGGTCCCCGCCGGTTTCTCGTCGGGAAGGGGCGGGACATCTTCGATCAACGTGGGCTTGCGGATCGCGGGCCCATCTTCGCCAAGGACCAACGAACGCAACTCGTTGACGAGGTCTTGAAGATCGTGGACGTCGCGATGGAGGTCCCGAATCTCTTCGAGCACCTGACGCTGGGTGTCGCCGGCCCCCTTGGCGTCGGTGATGACGAGAAGATTGTCCTCGGCGATGAAGTGATAAGTCAGTTGAAAAACGTCCAGAAGGAGGGGCAAGGCGGTCCGCAGACGCACGGTCCCTTCCAGTTGGACCTGGATCGTGTCGTCGGGGACCAGGTCTTGGCGAGCGAGCGCGGCCGGGTCGAGCACAACGCGTACCTTAAGCGACTTCGCCAAATGCGCGGCGACATCGCTTAGTGGTGTCTCTTGCGCGAAAGGAATGGTGATGGGTCGTTCGAGGAGTTCATCGACCTTGGACGGTGCCGCAAACGCAACCGGCCCTTCCGATCGCTTCTCGTTACGGACCTGGGCCTGAAGGGCCAGCCCGCCCAGCACGAGCAGCGCCAAGAGGAATGTGACCCAAATGACCTTGTGGCCCGGCGTCATGGTTCGCGTCTCCTCGGCGATCAATGCGATAGGCAGCATTCTAGCGATGCCTTAGGTCCTTGTCAGGAGACGGCCCCGACTCGCTGGGCCTCGTCGATCTCGTCGTCTGTTGGAAAACCGAAGCGCTCAAGATCGAGCACCAGGGCCGCCGCGACCGCGGCGCGTTCGGCGGCCACGCGTACTCGCGGTTCATCCCATGTACACAAACGCCGACTCACATCCCACAAGCCCCGAACCAACGTGGAAGCGAACGCCTCGCCCGCGCGGTTCGTGTCGCGAGGAGGTCGGGCCCTCGGAAACGCTGGGACCGTGAATTCCAACCGCTTTCCACTTGGCTGTCGAAGCTGGATCGTAGCGCCACGTGGTCCGTCCGTGACGACGAGCAGGTTGAGACGCTGGGCGGCCTCGTCTCGGTCCGGGCAGGCAAGCCACTCCTCCCGATTGCAACTGAGAACATGGACGCCTTCGAGGATCAAGGCGATCGGCGGGTCGTCGTCGAGCATGTTGCGCATGGTTGGGGCAAACACGCGCACGGTCGCGGGCCCGAGCAACGTCGAGGCCGCGAGCCTGTTGGTGAGTCCCGCCACCCAAAGCAGGTCCACGGGCCCTTCCTCTTGTACCCAGTCCGGAGCATCGAGCAGGACACCGCGAAACCCGACCGGCAGCTTGTCCCCATACGGTCCGCTTGTGACCAGGAGCGTCCAATCACTCGCCAATCCCGCCCGAAAGGTGGGATGGACCACGATACCGTTCGCACTTAGGAGCGAGAGGACGGCGCGGGTCGTTGCGTTGTTCGGGTCGCCAAGGACGACCGACAGTTCCCCTCTCAGGGCCGCCGCGAATCCGGCCCCCATGCCGCCCAGGTCGTCATGCCATGACAGGCCCTTCCTTTCGGTGAGTCCTGAAAGCGCCAGGCCCGGAGCACGAAGCTCCACGCGGCCGAATGGTCCCGGCCAGCCCTTTGGAAGCGGCTTGACGCGGACCCCACCGGTCTCTGTGAGCAAAGACAAATCGGCCGTGCCGTCGGCCTGAAGTGTTCCCTCGGCGCTTCGGTCGATGGGTGGGCCTTCGCGCAAGGGGCCATCGACATGAAGCACGCGATCGAGATAGGCGGGTCCAAAAACGCGAACGTGCATTCGATGTCTCGCCCGGTCCCACGATCAAGTCCCGGCCCGATCCCGTTTGGATTCGCCGGTGTCGTTTGCTAGTGTATGAAGTTTCGCGTTCGGAAAGAGAGGGGGCCCCTGTGTCGTCGGATGCTGAATTGGAGTCGCTGGACCACCCGGTTGACAACGCACCCGTGCGATCGATGGTCCACAAAGGGCTGACCATTGAAGGGTATTCGCGCGCCGCCGTGCAAACGTATTGGCGAGTGCCCGAGATGAAGGTCGGCTTCGACCTGGGCCTGCAACCCTGGTCGTTCATGACGACACCCACCTGGTTCGTCTCGCACACGCATTTGGACCACATCGCGGCCCTGCCCGTGCTGGCGGCTCGTCGGCGCATGTTGAAGATGGCCCCACCAACCATTTACGTCCCCGCGCACGCGGTCGAGGACGTGAAGCGCTATCTTTTCGCGGTCCAGAGGCTGGATCGCGGCGGAGTGCCGGCCGACGTGATCGGCATCGAGCCCGGCGAGGAAGTCGTCCTTTCGCGCGAACTGGTGGTTTCGGTCTTCGCCACGAAACACACGATGCCGTCCCTCGGGTTCCTGGTTTGGGAGCGCCGCAAGAAGCTCAAGCCCGAGTATCAACACCTGAGCGGTGAGCAGATCCGCGACGTTCGTCTTTCGGGCGTGGAGGTCTCCGCCGAAACGCGCATCCCCAAGGTGGCCTACATGGGGGACACGACCCCCGAAGGACTGGACGGCTTCCCGGACGTCTATCGCGCGGAGGTCTTGATCATGGAGGTCACGTTCGTCGCCCCGCAGGAACGGCCCGACCGCATCCACAAGTTCGGTCATACGCATCTTGACGACATTTTGGCCCGCGCCGATCGGTTCCAGAACGAGCGGATCATCGCGTGTCACTTCAGCACCCGACTTCATCCCGACCAAATCCAGCGCATCATCGACAAACGCCTCCCTGAATCCCTGAAGAAACGTCTAGTCGTTTGGCTCTGAAGCGACGCCGGTCGGTCGCATTCGCCCCGGGACCTTGACCGGGCTTTCGAATTCCTTAGAATTAGAAAAAAGAGGGACCCGGAGCGACCCGACCATGGCGCGACCTCCCAGCAAGGAACCGACGGCCGGCGAATTGGCGATCCTACGGGTCCTTTGGGACGCCGGGCCGTTGGAGTTGGGGACGATCCGCGCGGGACTCGGACCCGGACGGGGCGTCGCGCCCAGCACCGTGGCCACGATGCTCAAAGTGATGCTCGACAAGGGACTGGTCGTCCGCGAAGACGGCCCCAAGGGCTATGTGTGGAAGGCGAACATCAGTCTGGATGCCGCTCGGTCGGGCCTGCTCGATCGGATCAAGGAGGTCCTCTTCGAGGGTTCGGCGCATCGCTTGGTGGCGCACGTCGTGGAGCGCGGCGAGTTGAGCGACGAGGACCGTGCCGCGATTCGCAAGCTGCTCGACGCGAAGCGTCGCAAGTCGGGAGGTCCCAAGACATGACGCTTACGATGGCGATGTCGCCGTGGTTCGCGCTGGGTTGGACGATGCTCCACTTCCTGTGGGTGGGGACCGTCCTCGGCCTTGTCGCATGGTTCGGGCGGCTCGCGTTACGCTCGACCCGCGCGGACGTTCGCTATGTTTATGCGACCGTATGTCTCATGGTGATCGCCCTGACGCCCCCGGTGATCTTCAGCCGTTATCTCCGCTTCTCGATGAACGCGCAGGCGCCCCTCGTGTCCTCGGGAGAGGCGAGGACCTTCTTGGGGCCCGTCTCTCGTGACGAAGGGCCGGTCGCCGAGGCCCCTCGAGTCTATTTCGTCCCGTCGATCCACTGGACGGCCCTCGCGGCGGAGCGGTTGCCGTATCTCTGGCTGGTAGGCAGTCCGCTGACGTTCGCGTATTTGGCCGTCGGCCTCATCGGGGCCGAGCGACTGCGCAAGCGGAGCGTACCCTTGGAAACGCCCGAATGGCGGGACCTGGCGGGGCGGCTCGCGCGGGCCGTCGGTGTCTTCGGGAAGGTCTCGGCCGCCGCGTGCGATCGGATCACGGCGCCGGTCTTGGTGGGGACCCTGCGTCCCTTGGTCCTCTTTCCGCCAGCCGCCCTTCTCGGTTGGCCCGCGGAGCAACTGGAGATGGCGCTCCTGCACGAGCTGATGCACGTTCGGCGCCATGACAACTTGGTCATCCTGGCGCAACGCTTGATCGAGTCGCTGCTCTTTTTCCATCCGGTCGTTTGGGTCGTCTCGGGCTGGGCCCACCGCGAGCGTGAGCACGCGTGCGACGAGGCCGTGGTGCGTCACACGGGCAAGCCCCTCGCCTACGCCGAGGCCTTGCTGGCCCTGGCCGACGTGAGGGCCCCATTCATTCCGGCCGTTGCGGGAATGGCCGAGCGGGACCTGGCCGCGCGCGTCCGCAACAGTCTGGATGACAAGGACCACACCATGAAACTGCCGAGGACCACGCTTCTTCTGGTCGCCGTTTCGCTGCTCGCGCCGGGCCCGCTGCTGGCGCTCGCCAAAGGGACGAAGGCCGCCGCGAAGCCGAACAACGGGCCGCCCAACGCCGCTTCGCAAGCCCCGCAAGACGACGAACAGCGCCAGGCCGTTCGCGAGGCCGTGAAGCTCTATCTGGATCAGGAGCCGAACCCCAAGGCCGAGGACTTGGCGCGGATCGGCGGCGCCTTGCATCGACTGGGTGATCCCGTCCTGAGCGTTGAAGTCTTTCAACGCGCCGTGAAGACCGCGAGCGAAGCGCCACCGCGCATGGAGCGCGTGGGCGGGATCGAACGGCCCCGGCCCGCTCGAACCATACAGTTTGAGTGGATCTCGAGGGACCAGGAGAAGGTCGACAAGGAGGGGGCGCTGCAAACGTTGCGCCTGGCCGTCACGTTGGAAGAAGTGTCCGCGATGCGTGGCGGTCGGGCCCTCGTGTTGCCGCACATCGCCATGCGGTTGCGCGATCTGGGTGCCAAGGACGAAGCTCGCCTGGCGGCCGAGAGATTCACTCGGGAACTTGAGGAGATGCGGAAGGACCCCGTGTCGGTCAATTTCCCACCAAATTCCGCTCCCGAGGTCTATCTCGCCGCCATGAAGTATCTGGTAGGGGACGTTGAAGGGGCTTTTGAGGTGGTCGACGCCATCGAGGCGAGCGAGCGCGACGCGGCCACCAAGCGAGCCTTCGTGGAGCGTGCGCTTTCAGAGATCGCCGACGTGGCGGACCCGTCGACACCCGAGGTCTCCAAGGCCCTGCTGGTCCGCGTTCTTCGCCGTGTGGAGGACTTGCCGAACGCGGAAGACAAGGCGAACGTCCTGGATACGATCACCCAGCGGTTTTCCAAGTTCGGCGACTACGAGGAAGCCCTACGCGTGGCGCGCCGGATCGGCGAAGGTCCGAAAGGCGGGAGGGAAGTGCGAGACCTTAAGCCGTATTCCATGTGCTTCATCGCGATGGAGCAAAGCCGCGCGGGCGACCTTGAAGGGGCGAAACGGACCGTGAAGGAGGCACTGGAAGCGTCCCTGGCGTTGGACGGACGGGCGAGGACCAGTCGCCTGAGCATGATCTACGGTTCGCTCGCATTTCTCGGCGAAACCGACGATGCGGAGCGGTGCCTCGCGGCGATGGAGCCGATTCAGAGAAGCAACTCCCTCATCGGCCAAGGAATGAGACTCAAGCGCGACGGCAAGGAGGGCGAGGCCCGACCCTACTTTGAACGGGCCTTGGCGGCCGTGGAGGAACTGCGCAAACAGCCTCCCCGGCGTCCGACGGCGGGAGCGCCCAAGCGCGAAGGAGATGAATTCCCCGAGGAGGTGCGCGCCAAAGCGAACGCCGATCTGTTCGAGGTCGATGTTCGAGCGGCCATGGGCGAATTCGCTCGGGCCCGCGCGCTGGCCTGGGTGAGCTGCTGCTGCCCGAGCTGCAGAAGGGCTCCTCGATCATGCCGGGCAAGGTCAACCCGGTCATCCCCGAGGTCGTCATGCAGGTGGCGGCGCAGGTCGTCGGCAACGACACCGCGATCTCCTTCGCCGGGGCCCAGGGCAACTTCGAGCTCAACGTGCGCGTGCCGCTCATCGCCCGCAACCTGCTCGAGTCGATTCAGCTCCTGACCGCGAAGGCCAAGCTCTTCGCCGAGAAGTGCGTGAGCGGGATCGAGGCCAACCTCGAGGGCTGCGAGCGCTCGGCGGAGTCGACGCTCGCGGTGGCGACCGCGCTGAACCCCTACATCGGCTACGACCGCGCGAGCGAGATCGTCAAGGACGCTGCGAGCAGCGGGCGCACCCTGCGGGAGGTCGCCCGCGAGCACGGGGTCGAGGAGGACGTCCTCGACGCCGCGCTGGACTTGCGCAAGATCGCCGCCGGAAACCAGGCGACGTAGTGGGAGACAGCTAGCCGTGGGGGCCCGCTTCCGCATCTGGACGGGCACCGACACGTTCCGGGCGGAGGCGGCGACGGTTGACCTCGGCGACGACCGCCTGTCCGCGACCGGCACCCAGCTCGGCGCCGACCCGCTGCCCTACCGCCTGGACTACGAGCTGGAGACCGCCGCCGGCTGGGTGACTTCGCGCCTGGACGTCCGCGCCTCGGGCGAGGGCTGGTCGCGGCGGCTCGAGCTGCGCCGCGACG
>CALLYK010000223.1 GCA_937858365.1 uncultured Isosphaeraceae bacterium
CCGAGGTGGCTCCGGCCGAGGACGCGGCGCCGTCGGCCGAGCCGGTTCCCGCCGACGAGGGTGCCGCGCCGCCGCCGGCTGAGGAGAATCAGGCGTGAGCGCGGTCAAGATCTCCCAGGTCAAGTCGACCAACGGCACCGACCCGAAGCAGAAAGCGACCCTGCGGGCGCTGGGACTGGGGCGGATCGGCAAATCGGTCGAGCGCGAGGACTCGCCGCAGCTGCAGGGTCAGCTGCGCGTCGTCTCGCACCTGATCGAGGTGAGCGAGTGATGGCCGCCGAGCGCGAGCGCGCCGAGGAGATCGGTCTCCACAACCTGAAGCCGAAGCCCGGCTCGAAAAAGTCCCGCAAGCGGATCGGCCGCGGCGTGGGCTCGGGCCACGGCAAGACCTCCTCGAAGGGCCACAAGGGCCACTCGTCGCGCCAAGGCTACAAGCAAAACCCGCTTTCCGAAGGCGGGCAGATGCCGATCATCCGGCGCGTTCCCAAGCGGGGCTTCAACAACGGTGCCTTCCGCAAAGACTACGCGGTTCTGAACATCGACGCCCTCGAAACGAACTTCGCCGCGAACGCCGTGATCGACGAGGCCGCCTTGCGGGCCAAGGGCCTCGTGAAAGGTCGCCACGACGACGGCGTGAAGCTGCTCGGCAACGGTGAACTCACCAAGCCCCTCACGGTCAAACTCGACAAGTTCAGCGAGTCGGCCGCCGCCAAGATCGCCGCCGCCGGCGGCCAAGTTATCGTGATTAGTTAATGGTTATTGGTTACTCGTTATTGGAGGGGGCCAATCGGGCGTTTTCGGGGTCGGTGAAGGTCGGATGGCGAGAAAGGCACGAGGTCGAGTCAAATGAACCAGGCAAGATCGGCCTCCGGACGTCTCCCAGACCTACAACGAACAACCAATGACCAGTGACCTTCGACCCTAAGGACGATTGAAGTGCAGAAGCTGATCACGATCTTGTTCAAGGTCCCGGAGCTCCAGCGGAAGATCTTGATGACGGCCATGTTCTTGGCCATCTATCGGATCGGCTTCTACATCCCGCTCCCGATCATCGACCAGTCGGCCCTGGAGAGCTGGCAGAAGATGATCAGCCAGGGGGCCACGGGCAAGGTCCTGGGAACGGTCGCCATGTTCGGCGGCACCCAGATCGGCATGAGCACGATTTTCGGCCTGGGCATCATGCCCTATATTTCGGCCTCCATCATCTTTCAACTCCTGGCCAGCGTCGTGCCCAGCCTCGAGGCGATGATGAAAGAGGGCGAGAGCGGTCGCAAGAAGATCAACGAATACACACGATACGCGGCCGTTTTCCTGTGCTTGTTTCAAAGCGCCATGTGGGTCAATTACATCATGACCCTGGAAAACGGCTTCGTGTACACGGCCTATCGGACCGGTTGGAACTCGTTCTGGTGGGGGACCGTGTGCGTCCTCGTGATGACCGCCGGCACGATCTTCCTCATGTGGATCGGCGAACAAATCGACGAATACGGGATCGGCAACGGGATCAGCTTGTTGATCATGGCGGGCATCCTCGCCCGGATGCCCAACGCCCTCATCGACCTCTACAACAACTCGACCACCGAGCTGAACCCGTCGCGCGAAGGTCAATACGGCATCATCACGATCGTGGTGCTCGTGGCCCTCTTCGTGGCCGTGATCGTGGGCGTGATCGCCATCACCGAGAGCCAAAGACGCATCCCCACGCAGTCGGCCAAACACGTGCGGGGTCGGCGCGTTTACGGCGGGACCCGGCAATACCTCCCGTTGAAGGTCAATCAAGCGGGCGTCATGCCGATCATCTTCGCGTCGAGTCTCCTCATGTTCCCTTACTTCCTCCTCTCGAGCATTCGGAACTCGACCCGCACCTGGCTGAATTCCGACAACGCCTGGTTGTCGGGGATCGCCAACCTCTTCGGCGAGGCCTCGGATGCCTTCCAGAAACAAGGCTACGCCTACACCCTCTGCTACATCGCCTTGATCTACTTCTTCTGCTACTTCTGGACGGCGATCACGTTCAACCCCAAGGACATGGCTGAGAACCTCAAGGACTACGGCAGCTTCATCCCCGGCTATCGTCCCGGACGCCGCACGGCCGATTACCTGGAAAAGGTCATGCTGCGCATCACCTATGTCGGGGCGGCCTTCCTCAGCCTCGTGGCCGTCATCCCGTCCGTCGTCTCGGGCTTGCTCAGCGTGAACTACACGGTCGCGTCCTTCCTGGGCGGCACGGGTCTGCTCATCGTCATCAGCGTTTGCCTCGACCTGGTGCAAAAGATCGATAGCCACTTGATCATGAGAAACTACACGGGCTTGATGAGCAAGCGTTGAGCCCGTCGAGTCGATTGGGGGCCCCCCATGCTTCAGCGCGCCCGTCCTCGCATGATCAAGCTCAAGAGCCCGCGCGAGATCCAGCTCATGCGGGAAGCGGGCCGGGTGGTCGCGGA
This sequence comes from uncultured Isosphaeraceae bacterium, assembly GCA_937858365.1. Taxonomy (GTDB): domain Bacteria; phylum Planctomycetota; class Planctomycetia; order Isosphaerales; family Isosphaeraceae; genus CALLYK01. The sequence goes on from CALLYK010000223.1 coordinate 2,445, forward strand.
GGCCCTGGCGGCCGCCCGCGAGAAGGCCGTCCCCGGCGCCACCACGGCCGACCTCGAGGCGTGCGTGGCCGAGGTCTTCCGCAAGCACGCGGCCGTGCCGCTCTTCCTGGACTATCCCAGTCCCACGAAGGGGGTCAAACCCTTCCCTTCGGTCGTCTGCGCGAGCGTGAACGAGCAAGTCGTCCACGGCATTCCGAACCGCCGTCCCCTCAAGGAAGGAGACATCGTCTCGATCGACACGGGTTGCAAGATCAATGGTTGGTGCGGCGACGCGGCCATCACGTTGGCCATCGGCAAGGTCCGCCCCGAGGCCGAGAAGCTTCTCACCGTGACCCAACAATCGCTCGACCTGGCCATCCGCGCCTTGGGACGCTGCCGACTCTGGTCCGAAGTGGCAGGCTTGATGGAGCAATACGTCAAGAGCCAGGGCTTCGCCGTGATCGAGAAGTTCGTCGGCCACGGCATCGGCCGCCAGATGCACGAGGACCCGCAGGTCCCCAACTTCGTCAGCAAGGCCCTCCGCAAGGACGACATCAAACTCGAACCGGGCCTTGTGCTGGCGATCGAGCCGATGGTGGCCATGGGGACCAAGAACGTCGTCGTCTCGGGCGACGGCTGGACCGTGGCCACGAAGGACGGCCGCCTCGCCGCCCACTTCGAACACACCGTCGCGCTCACGCCGGAAGGGCCCCGAATCCTCACGCTCCCGCCGGACCAGCCTTGAACGGTCTCGCTCGGACGCGCGGCCACCGCCCGGTTTGGGGAAACGGATCGACACTTCTTTCGCCTGGTCTTGTGGGGTGTCTATTCGACATATCGAAATGAAGCAAGAGTGGACTTGATTGCGCCATTCGCCCTCGACTCGCGGGTGAGACCCTTGGGCTGGGCCGGCGGCCGGCGCGACCGTTTGGAAAAACCAGTGGTCGGTACTTGCCCGGGTGCGGCGATGATGTTATTTTGAGGAACTTCTCTCCGGATGACTCCGGAAACGCTTCGTGAAATGGACCGAACGACCGATGAAAGTCCGCTCCAGCGTCAAACGCATCTGCGAACACTGCAAGATCGTCCGCCGTCACGGTAAAGTGTACGTGATTTGCACCAACCCCCGACACAAGCAACGGCAAGGCTGAGGCGCGATTCGCCCCCTGGCCACAACCCAGCGGATGGAGAGACCGACGAATGCCCCGTATCCTGGGCGTGGACATCCCCAACGACAAACGTACCGTGATCAGCCTGCGCTACATCTACGGCATCGGCCCGTACCTGTCGGTCCAGGTCTGCGAGCGCGCGGGGATCGACCCCGACAAGCGTGCCCGTGACCTCACGGAGGACGAACTCACCCGCCTGACGACCCTCCTCGACAACGACTACACCGTCGAAGGTCAGTTGGTCCGCCAGGTCCAGCAGAGCATCGCCCGCCTTCGCGAGATCGGCTGCTACCGGGGCATCCGCCATCGTCGCGGCCTGCCCTGCCGCGGCCAGCGCACCCGCACCAACGCGCGGACCCGGAAGGGACCACGCAAGACGGTCGCCGGCAAGAAGGGCGTCAAGGACATGCGCTAAGCGAAGCGCGGCGGGTCGGCCCCAAGGCCCGGCCCATTTCCCCGATCGCTTTTTCCCACACGCGGGGCCACCAGCCCAATCCCCAGGGCCTGGTGGCCTATCGACTTCTCTCACAAGCCAACGTGGCTTCCCGACGATGGAGATCGCACCACCGTGGCCAAGGCCAAGAAACGCAAGACCCGACGCAACGTCAGCCGAGCGGTCGTCCATATCAAGGCGACCTTCAACAACACCCTGGTGACGATCACCGACCCCAACGGGGACGCCCTTTGTTGGGCCTCTTCCGGTACAGTCGGCTTCAAGGGGAGTCGCAAAAGCACCCCCTTCGCCGCCCAGCGGGCCGCCGAAACGGCCGCCGCCGCCGCCACCAAGTACGGCGTCAAGGAAGTCGAAGTGAAGGTCAAGGGGCCCGGCTCGGGCCGCGAAAGCGCCATCACCGCCCTGCAGGCGTCGGGCCTGTCGATCAAGGCCATCGAAGACGTCACCCCACTCCCCCACAATGGTTGCCGGCCCCCTAAGAAACGCCGCGTCTGACCCGCCTTGATCGGACCTGATCGGATCGATCAACCCACGCGACCTTCTCGAGAAAGAACATGGGACGCACGACTGGACCTGTTTGCCGACTCTGCCGCCGCGAAGGCATGAAGCTGTTCCTCAAGGGCACACGCTGCGACACCCCCAAGTGCGCCGTGGAGCGCCGCGAGGGGATGCCCGGGATGCACCAGTACCGCCGCGGCAAGCAAAGCGAATACGCCATCCGCCTCCGCGAAAAGCAGAAGGTCAAGCGGTATTACGGGATCTTTGAACGTCAATTCCGCAAGTATTTCGAAATGGCCGGCCGACGTCCCGGCAACACGGGTGACGCCCTCATGTCCCTGATCGAGCGCCGGCTCGACAACGTGGTGACGCGACTCGGCTTCGCGGTGAGCCGCCCCGCTTCCCGACAGTTGATCGCCCACGGCCACGTCACCGTGAACGGCCGCAAGGTGGACGTGCCCAGCTACCTGGTCAAGCCTGGTGACCAGATCAAAGTCAAAGCGCGCGAGGCCTCCCAGCGCCTGGTGGCCAATGTCCTTCAAACCGAGGGGATGCCGCCAGTCCCCGATTGGCTCGACCGAGTGGCCGTCGACCCGGCCGAGGCCCGAGTCAACCGCCTCCCCAGCATCCAAGACGTCTCCCTGCCCGTCACCCCCCAACTGATCGTCGAGCTGCTCAGTCGATAAGTGATTGGTCATTCGTTATTGGTGAAAGCCTCTGAAGAGGTCCGCACACGATCACGACCCACCAATGACTCATGACGAATGACTTATGACCAAGAACTAAGGACCCAGAGAGATGCGTATTCGGTGGCGCGGACTGGAACTTCCGAGTCGGGTCGTTTGCGCTCGCGACAAGTTGACCGACACCTACGGCGAGTTCCATGTTGAACCGTTCGAACGAGGCTTCGGCCACACGGTCGGCAACAGCTTGCGCCGCATCCTGCTCTCCAGCTTGGAAGGCAGCGCGGTCACCACGATCCGCATTCAAGGCGTCCAGCACGAGTTCTCGACCGTGCCGGGAATGGTGGAGGACATCACCGACCTGGTCCTGAACCTCAAGGGGCTCGTGGTCAAGAACCACTCCGACCAACCCCAGACGATCCGCATCGAACGCGACCGCCGCGGCCTGGTCACGGGGGCCGACATCACCCATGACCCGTCGGTTGAAATCATCAACCCTGAACATATTCTCTGCACTCTCACCGACGATATTCCATTTCATATCGAAATGACCGTCGAAAACGGCCGTGGCTACCGGCCCGCCGCGGAAGGGCACACCGACGACCTCGAGATCGGCGCCATCCCCATCGACGCGATCTTCAGCCCGGTCGTCCGCGTCGAGTACAAGGTCGAGAACACCCGCGTCGGCCAACGGACCAACTACGACAAGCTCATCCTCAAGATCTGGACCACGGGCACCCTCAAGCCCGAGATGTCGATCGTCGAGGCGGCCAAGATCCTCCGCAAACACCTCAACCCATTCATCCAGTATTACGAACCGGGCCCCGGACTGCCTCTCGAAGGGGGCCTGGGCGACGGCCATCGCGATCAAGGCTACGACGCCGAAGTCGAACGCAAACTCAACATGAGCCTGGCCGAACTGGAACTGTCCGTCCGGGCCACCAACTGCCTGGAACACGAGGGGATCACGTCCGTTCGCGAACTGGTCTCCCGTAGCGAGGACCAACTCCTTACGGTGCGCAACTTCGGCGAGACCACACTCAAGGAAGTCAAGCACAAACTTCAGGAAATCGGCCTCCAACTCGGAATGGACGTCTCTCATAGATGATTCCTCATCGGTGATCGGCCATCCGTTTACCAGACCAACGGAATGACCAATCACTCATGACGAATGACGATAACCAAGGACCTTCGCCATGCGACATAAGAAGGCGGGCCGGAAGTTCAAGCGGTCCCCCGAACATCGGCGGATGATGTTGCGCAACCTGGCCACGTCCCTTTTCGAGCATGGCAAGATCACCACCACGCTCGCCAAGGCCAAGGAAACGCAGCCCTACGCTGAAAAGCTCATCACCCTGGCCAAGAACGGTTGGGACCTCAACAACTTCCGCCGCTGCCTGGCCGTCCTCACCAAGAAGAGCGTGGCCTTCCAACTCTTCCACGAGATCGGCCCGCGCTTCAAGGACCGACCCGGCGGCTACACCCGCATCTACAAGGTCGCCAAACTCCGCCAAGGCGACTGCGCTTCCATGGCCGTCCTCACGCTGCTCCCCGAGACCGAAAAGGTCGCCAAGCCGGCCGCCAGGCCCACCGTTTCTTGATCCGGAAAGAAGAGACCCACCTCCTAGGCACGAAGCACACAAAGAAGACCCGAGAACATATTCTTCTCCCTCTTCTTCGTGGTCTTCGCGCCTTTCTGGTGAACACTCTCCGCTTACCATGGTCGCGGAGGGACCAACGTGTCGCAAGACTGTATCTTCTGCAAGATCGCCGCCGGCGAGGCGCCGGCCAAGATTCTGTTCCGCGACGACCATGTCACGGCTTTCTTTGACCTTCACCCGGCGGCGCCGACCCACGTGCTGGTCATTCCCAACCGCCACATCGCCACGCTCAACGACCTGACCGAAGAGGATACGGACCTGGCCGGGCGGCTCGTCCTGGCGTGCAAGCGCGCGGCAGAGGAGACGGGGATCGCGGAGAGCGGCTACCGTGTGCTCG
>CALLYK010000224.1 GCA_937858365.1 uncultured Isosphaeraceae bacterium
GCGCCGCGGCCAGCACGTCCTCGGCCCATTCGGCCTCCGCCGTCAAATCGGCCCGCCACACCACCTGCGCATCCGCCGGACCACTCTCCGGCCCATGCAGAAACACCGCCACGTCCGGGTCCGGCTCGGGCACTGGGCTCGTCATCCGCCACAGCTCCAGGTAAGCCGGAGGCAGCATCGGCGCATCTGTCCGCGCTTTCATCAACTCCGCCGGGGTGGGCCCCAGGTGCGCAATCCCGAAATCCACCACTCCTTCCACGGCGCGCTGTTGCAACCAAGCCCACGTCAACCGCGCCCGGTCCCCGTACACCGGATCGTCTTCCTTGCCGCGCAAATCTTCCTTGCTCGCCAGGATCACCGCTCGTGCCGTCACGTCGGCCCGTCCCGTCCGCTGCAACCGCCCAAAGCGCTGTTTCAGCGCGTCGATCGGAGCCACCTGCGTCACCAAAGCATCGAAGTCGTAATCCGCGCCCGCCTCCACGCACTGCGTGGCCACCGCGATCAATGCTTCAGCAGAGCCTAGCCGCGCTCGGAGCTTCGCCACCACGGCGTCCCGGTCCACCTCGCGCGATCGGCCCGTCAACAACATCGCCGAGTCCTCGGCCGCTTGTCTCCGCACGATCTCGAAAATGTCCCGCGCCAACTTCACGCGGTTCACCACCACCAGCACCTTTGTCCCCGCCGTCTTCGCGAATTCCAGCGCCTCTTTGGCGTAGCGCTCCGCCACGCCACTGCCGCCAATCTCCTCGAGCCGTGCGGGCTTGCTCACTTCGAGCCGTCGCCTCAGGGTCTCGTTCTCGCGGTCCACCGCTTCCAACTCGAACTGTGGTGTTTCCGCCGGTGTCGCCGACATCGTCACGACACGCCACGGAGCCGACGCTGGAGACCGGTAGCCATCCACCGCCGCCAGCGTCTGCCGGAACGGCTGCGACAAATGCGCCTCGTCCAGAAACAGCACGCAGTCCGACCCCAACAACCCCGCATGCACCGGCTTCATCGAATCGGAAACGCCATACCCCCGGAACAATAGCCGGGAGCCCACCTGGTCCACGAGCTCGACGTGCCTGCCTGCGACGCAGCCAAGATCTCGATGATCACCGACGGGCTGGTGACGGACGGATCGAGCCTCTTCTGTTCGCGCCGCTCGCTGGTCCAGGACGGCGCCCCGCTCACCTATTTCTTTGCCGACGGCAAGCATCCGACCACGCTCGGCCACCTGATCTTCCGGCCGAGGTGAAGGGACGCTTCCAGCGCTACCCGCGGCTTCGCTACATCCGCCACAACCGTCCGCACGGCCAGAGCGCCGCCATGCGGACGGGCATTCTGGCGGCGACGGGGCGCGTCATCGCCACCATGGACGGCGACGGCCAGAACGACCCGGCAGATATCGTCAAGCTGCTAGCCAGGCTCGCCCCTCCCGGCACGAAGGGGTCGACGGCCGGACAACCGCTCCGCGGTTCGGTTCCCGTCTCGACTCCATTCCTTTGGAACGTAGACCGTGGCGAGACTCGTGTCTACTTCGTCTGCGCCACTTCTTCGCGCCACCTTCCTCACGGGCCCAACCGCCTGCGGCAAGTCCCACTGCGGGCTGTCTTTGGCGAAACGCCTTGGCGCCGAAATCGTGGCGATGGATTCCATGACCATCTATCGGGGATTGGACGTCGGCACGGCCAAACCCACATCGGCTGAACGGGCCGACGTTCGACATCACTTGATCGACGTCCTCGACCCGTGGGAAGCCGCCAGCGTGGCTGATTACCGTTCCTGGGCCATCACGGCTTGCGAAGACATCGAAGCGCGGGGGAAGCGGGCACTCTTTGTCGGCGGGACCCCTTTGTACCTCAAGGTCCTGCTCCGCGGCCTTTTTGAAGGACCAGCCGCCGATTCGGCCCTCCGATCGTCTCTGGAAGCCGAGGCCGATCGCTTGGGCCTTGAGGCCCTTCACACGCGGCTGAGCGAGATCGACCCAGTCTCCGCTCAACGCCTCCACCCCCATGATCGACGGCGGATCATTCGCGCCATTGAGGTCCAAACCTTGACGGGAAGGCCCCTGAGCGAACTCCAGAACGAACATGATCGGCCGGCGCAAAAGGTCGCGGTCTTCGCCTTGTCCCGACCCAGGGCCGAACTCCATAGGCGAATCGACGCGCGGGCGGCCGAGATGTTCCAACGCGGCCTTGTCGACGAAGTCCGGACCCTCTTGGCGGGACCACGACCTCCTCACCCCGTCCCGATGCAGGGCATCGGCTATCGCGAGGTCATCGACTATCTAAAGGGCCTCGCGACCCTAGATGAAACGATCGAGAGAACGAGGGCCCGCACACGGCAGTTCGCCAAGCGACAGGAAACCTGGTTTCGCGGCCTTGCCGAAGTATGCTCGTTCGCCGTCTTGGACGATGAGGGCCCCGACGCAACCGCCGACCGCCTGGCGTCGCAACTGGGTTTTAGATCAGACCAGGCCCTCACGTTTGACGTTGAGGGTTCGGCCGCCTTGAAGTAAAACGCCCACTCCGAACCTGTATGCAAAGGCCCGACCGGGACGCCGTTTCATGGTGGTCCGCCCCATCGAAGGGAGTCGATAGATGCGACGGCTCGACTTTCGTTTCATGATCGCCGGTTTCTGTCTCGTCGCCCTCATCGCCTTCGGGGCCCGCGCCGACGACAAGCTGCCGATTCCCGGCAGGAAGGTCGGGGTCGGCTTACTGAGCAGTCCGGACGGCCCCCCAGCGCAGTCCGACGCCGAACAGATCGGCAAGTTGAAGCGAGCGATCGAGTCGTCGCAGAAGCGGCTCAGCGAGCTTCAAGCCGATGTCGGGGACCCGCGCAGTGAGTTCGCCCAGGCGGAGGCCGAATTCCAGAAGGTCGACGAGGACCTGGATCGGAAAAAGAAGGCCCTCGGGGCCATCACTGACGACGGCTCCCCGGAACGAACACGCCTCCGCGCCAGGCTCCAAAACGAGATCCAGGCCCTCGAAAAGACGTGGAAACTCGCCAAGGACCGCTTCGACCTGGCCATCGAAGAACGCAAGACCGTGAAAGAGCAAATCGGCGCGCTCGAAGAGAAGCTCCAGCGCGATCGCGAGGCGCTCGACCATCTCTCCGGCAATGCCGATCCCGAACCGAAGAAAGACACCGAACCGGCAAAGGCCGGCGACGCCCCAAAGGGCGACGCCGGCGGCCCGCACGATGACGGAAGCGGCAAGAAGGGCGACACTCCTTCCAAGCACGAGGCCACCGGCCCGGAAAGCAAGGGCGAACACGAGGCGAGTCCCAAAGAGAAGGCCGAGGCTAAGGACAAGGAACAGGAAGAGTCTGAGAAGAACGACGAGGAGTTGACGAAGGCCAAGGAAGAAGAGCGAGACAAAGCCCAAGCGGCCCGCCAGGCCGAGCAAGAGGAACACTCCATCACCGAGCGCCTGGAGACCCTAGACAAGGCGATCGCCCTGGAACAAAGACTTGTCGCCAACTCGCGTCGGCAAAGCGATAACGCCCAGCAGACCCGCAACGCACTCTCGGATGACTTCCGGACCCGTTCGCTCGACGGTGCTCCGCAAGACGAATTGCGCGTGTTGATGGCCAAGGTCCGCGACGCCGAACGTCGCGTGCAGGAGACCCAGCAGGAGGCTCGAGAGCATACCGACCGGCTCACCGAGCTCGAGTCGGAACGGATCGCCCTCCTCTCTCAGGAAATGGCCGCCCAGAAGAAGGCCGATGCCGCGAAGGCGGAACTGGCCGCGGCTGAGGCACGCGTGCAGGGGCTCCGCAATCCGTTTCATCCTCGGAACTTGCTGCCCTGGCTGATCGACCACGGCCCGCGCCTTGTCGGCATCCTCCTCGCGATGTTGGGGCTGCATTGGTGCGTGAAGCTCTCCACCCACCGGATCATTCGCCTGATCGCGCGAAGTTCGTCACGGGGCTCGACGGAGGAACGTGAAGATCGCGCCAAGACGCTCGTTGGCGTCTTCCACAACGCCGCGTCGCTGTGCATCCTCGGTGTCGGCGGCATGATGGTCCTGCAGGAGACAGGGATTCCGGTCGCCCCCCTGCTTGGTGGTGCGGCCGTTTTCGGACTAGCGGTGGCCTTCGGCGCACAGAACCTCATTCGCGACTATTTCTACGGCTTCGTCATCCTTATGGAAAACCAGTACAAACTAAACGACGTGATCAAGTTGGGCACTGTCTCCGGCCAGGTCGAGAAAATCACGCTCCGGATGACCGTACTTCGCGACACGGAAGGCTCGGTCCACTTCATCCCCAACGGGCAGGTCAACCAGGTCACGAACATGACTCATGGCTGGTCGCGCGCCTTGATCGACATCGGCGTCGCCTACAAGGAAGATGTCGACCGGGTCATGGCCGTCCTGTGCGAGATCGGCAAGGACTTGCGCAAGGACCCCGACTTCGCCAACGCTATCCTGGAAGACCCGACGATGCTTGGCGTCGAATCGTTGGGAGACTCGGCCGTCGTCATTCGCTTCTACATCAAGACCAAGACACTCAAGCAATGGCCGGTCCGGCGTGAAATGCTGCGCCGGATCAAGAACCGGTTCGACGAACTGGGGATCGAAATCCCATTCCCCCAACGATCGCTTACGGTCCGCGCCGAGGAGACGTCGCCTACACCCGCGCCGCACTTAGGCGCGACACGGCGGCACGACGTTCCGCACCTGGGCCAGTCGGCCTGAGTCAGTAGGTTCACCGCAGGGCGGCGACCGCGTTTCGGAAGAGCCGCAGACCATCACCCTCATTGGCGGACGGCCTTCTCGTCCATTGAGGGTGTTGGAGCGGGTCGATGAACCGCTCGGGATGGGGCATCAAGCCGAGAATGCGGCCGGTGGGGTCGCACAAACCCGCGACACCGCGAGGCGAGCCGTTCGGGTTCGCCGGAAACGTTTCGGTTGGCCTCCCTTGGTCGTCAATGTAACGGAAGACGACCTGCCCCGCGGCCTCGAGCGTCGTGAGGTCGCGTTCCGAGGCGGTCAAGAACTTCCCCTCACCGTGGGCCGACGGCAACTCGATCGGCTCGTCATCGACGACAAATGGACCCACGCCGGAATGGGTCGCCAGGCGCACCCAACGGGTCTCGTAGTGGCCCGAGTCGTTGTGCGTGATTGTGGCCTTGATGGCGCGCCCGGGGAGGAGGCCCGCTTTGACGAGGACTTGAAATCCATTGCAAATGCCCAAGGTCAATCCGCCTCGCTCGTGGAAATCGCGCAAGACGTCGGCCAGGGCGCCTAATCGAGCTGCGAGGATGCGGCCCGCACCAAGGTCATCTCCGTAGGAGAAGCCGCCCGGGATGGTCAGCACTTGAAACGATGCGAGATATCCAGGCGATTCGAGGAGGCGATGGACGTGCAAGACCTCGACAGCGGCGCCCGCCTTTTCCCAGGCGTGCGCCGTTTCCTCGTCGCAGTTGGTGCCCGGCGCTCTCAGCACCAGGGCCCTCGGTTGGGCCATGTCGCGAAGCCTCCCAGGGGCTCAATAATTGGTGTCACTTCCAAACGTGGAGGACCCACCGAAGTCGGGCTCGGCGCGATAAGCGAGGTCGCGGCGAATCAGGTCCGCCTCGTAAACCTGCACGACGAAGTCGGCCGCGATCTTAAGCCGTGACGAGGCCCCTTTGGACGTGAAATCGGCTGGGGCGCCACGTCGGAACTCGACGACGCCGACATGTTTGGAGCGCCCCTTCACGTAGTTGATGCCGGGGATGCCATCGGCGTCTCCCGAGATGAGAAGGGCCACATCGTAGTTGTCCTGAAGGGCGACCATGTCCACCGCCAGGCTCACGTCGAGACCTTTCTCGGAAAGCGTGTGGTGCAGAAGGTCCACCTTCCAGTGGCCTTCTTGACGTATCTCGACGAAGTCGGTCGCCGCTTGGACGCCATGATAGAAGCGTTTCTTCCGTTCCAGAGCCTTGCGCTTGCCGTCGTACCAGTCCTTGGTCTCCGCAAAACAGAGTTGCCAGGCTTCTTCCAAGCGACGATCGTGGGGGAGTTCCGGTTTCCGGCGGGCCACTTCCTCGGAGTAGCTATCGCGGAGACGCGGGTTCATCTCGAATCGGCCCCGGAGCCGGCTCTCGGCCTTGGGGTCTGCCAGGTCCCACTCGTCCATCTTGCCTACGACGTACCAGTAGATCCGGGCGTGCTGCGCGGACGGCCAGGGAGAACCCTCGGCGAACGTCCGTCCCCAGTCCTGAACGCTCTGCTCGAACAGGTGACGATAAAACGAGCCGTAATCATCCACCCGCAGGTTGAGGTGCTTGAGGACGCCGTCGAGATTCGACCCATCGACAAAAGTCACGAAGCGTATCATGGGAAGGTCCTTACGACATGATGTCTGAAGGGCGTTTCAAGGAGGGCTGGCTTCGAGGTCTTCCACGGGGCCCTTGTCTCCTCTTGGAAAGGGGGCGCTTAGAAAGGACGTTGCCAGGTGGACTTCAACACGGAAACGGACAAGTCGATCAACGGCGACCCCGTGCAGGACAGGATGGTGAGCCGGGGTGGGTCGCCCCCCACGACTTCGCCCACGATGGCCGCCTGAATGGTCCCCAAGGACTCCGCGAGGGCGGGCCAGTATTCCGGTCGGACCTCCAGCAGGAAACGGGAGGGGGACTCCGAAAACAACAGGTGGACGTCGTGCTCCTTGGCCTCGGCGTCGCTAGGGACCTTCGTCAATTCCACCACGGCCCCGAGGTCGCCGGCCAGCGCCATCTCGGCGAGAGCGACCGCCAGGCCCCCTTCACTCAGGTCGTGGCAACTCCGCACCCAACCTCGCAGGATCGCCTGGTGGACTCGCTGAAACGTCGTCAATGCGTCGGCCGGCTCGACGCGCGGCACACGTCCCCCAGCCGCGCCGCGGACCTGGGCCCAGAGCGACCCGCCAAGTTCCGCCCGGGTCACGCCCACGAGGACCAAGAAGTTCCCCGGCCCTTTCAGGTCCATCGTGACGCAGCGACGGACGTCGGGCACGATCCCGATCGCGCTGATGAGCAGAGTGCCGGGGATCGCCCTCGTCTTCCCTTCGTGGACGTATTCGTTGTAGAGGCTGTCCTTCCCGGAAATGAACGGCGTCCGGAAGGCGAGGGAAAGGTCGCGACACGCCTCTGCAGCGCGAACAAGGTGCCCGAGGGTTTCGGGACGTTCAGGATTGCCCCAACAGAAGTTGTCGAGCAAGGCGATGCGCGCCGGGTCGGCACCGACGGCCACGGCGTTTCGGATCGCCTCGTCGATCACACAGGCTGCCATCGCGTAAGGATCAAGGGCCCCGTAGCGTGGATTGATGCCACAAGCAATCGCCAGACCGCGCGTCGAACCGCGCACAGGCAAGACGACCGCCGCGTCGCTCGGACCGTCTTCGCCCACGCCGACGAGCGGCTTGATGACCGTCCTCGCCTGGACCTCGTGATCGTACTCGCGGACGATCCACTCCTTGCTCGCCACGTCGCGGGTGCTCAGGATCGCCAGGAGGTCCGCAGCGAGGTCCCCCGCAGAGGCTGTTGAGACCTCCTGGAAGGGGACCGGCTGATGGAGGGCACGCCGTGTGACCTTGGGCCTTCCCTCGTGGAGGAAGTCCATCGAGAGGTCGCCCACGACTTGGTCGTGATAGCGGAGCGTCAATCGGCCCGTGGGGACGAACCGTCCCAGGTCGGTCGCTTCTACCCCTTCCTCGCAACAGAGCTTCACGAGCGCGTCGAGTCGATCGGGTGGCACGGCCAGGACCATGCGCTCCTGGGCCTCGGAGATCCAAATCTCGGTGTACGACAACCCTTCGTACTTCAGTGGCGCTTGAGTCAATTCCACTTCGGCGCCGAGCTCGGCCCCCATCTCGCCGACGGCCGAACTGAAGCCCCCCGCTCCGCAATCGGTGATGGCGTGGAAGAGGCCGGCGTCGCGGGCCCGAATGATCACGTCGAGCACGCGCTTCTCGACGATCGCGTCGCCGATCTGCACGGCGCCTCCGGAGACTTCCTCGCTCTCGCTCGTCAGTTCGACCGAGCTGAAGGTGGCCCCGTGGATGCCGTCACGCCCCGTTCGGCCGCCGATCGCGACGATCCGGTCCTCGGGCAAGACCTGTTTCACCGACATCCCACGCGGGAGGACACCGACCGTGCCGCAATACACGAGCGGGTTGGCGAGATAGCCGGGATCGATGACGAGGGCCCCGTTGACCGTCGGGATTCCCATGCGATTGCCGTAGTCGCGGACACCAGCGACGACCCCCTTCAGCAAGCGGCGAGGATGAATCACACCCGGCGGAAAGTCCTCTGGGGACATGTCCGGGTCGGCCACGCAGAAGACGTCGGTGTTGGCGATCGGCTTGGCGCCGAGGCCCGTTCCAAGGACATCGCGAATCACACCCCCAAGACCCGTGTTTGAGCCGCCGTACGGGTCGATCGCCGAAGGATGGTTGTGGGTCTCAACCTTGAAACAAACGTCGTGTTCGTCGTCGAAGCGGATGACGCCCGCGTTATCGTGGAAGACACTCACGAGCCAGTCGATCGCCCCGGACTTCTCCAGCTCTTTGGTCGCCGCGAAGATCGTTTCTTTGAGCAGGTTCTCATAGACACGATGCTGATCACCGGCTTGCAACTCGATTCGGCCTTTGAGGGTCTTGTGGGAGCAGTGTTCGCTCCAGGTTTGGGCGATCGTCTCGAGTTCGCAATCGGTAGGGTCGCGTCCCAACCCTCGAAAGTGATCCTGAATGGCCCGCATTTCATCGCGATTGAGCGAGAGTTGCCCCTGACGACTCGTGGCGAGAAGGGCCTCGTCATCCATCGCCCGAATCGGGACCGTCACGAGCTGGAAGCGATAGGGATGGCCCAGTCCGAGTCGGTCGAAGGGTAGGGCGCCGACCACGGCCTGTTCAACGGCCTCGTTGGCGAGCACTCGGCGAATGAGGCGCGGTAGGGCCTCCAAGGGGCCTTTTAGGCGATAGGTCCGGATCGAGCGGACCTGGTCCACGTGAAAGCCCATCTCGGTCAAGATGGACCGGGCGCTTTCGGCTTCGGGGTCTGTCACTCCGGGCTTGGGGAGGACGTGGACGATGGAGACGGCTTCCCTGTTCGAGCGATCGACCGGCTCAATGACGAAGGACTCGGCGACGGGGTCGGCCAAGACGGCCTCGGCGGCCCTTCGGACGTCGTTCGCGTCGAGGTCCCCTTCCATGAGGAAGCCGCGACCGGCCTCGATGGACCAAGGGCCGGGCAGGCCCAATTCAGAAGCTTCGCCGGCCAGCCGACGACCTTGTCGGTCGTCTTGATCGTTCGCCGGTCGGATTTCCAGGTGCCACAACATGAGCGTTCGTCGTTGGGATCGGGTTCGGTCACGAGAAGGGTCTTAGACCGCGGGCATCCCCAAGACGCGCCGCCAGGCCGAGAGCTGCCCCAAGTGGCCCGCCTCGTGTGAAGTCAGAAGATGGAGTGTGATATCGCCCACGGTAGGGAAGGCCGCGCGGAAGTCCTCAAAGGGCAACGGGCGAGCGAAGTTGTCGGGAGCGGCCTTCTTCACCGCTTCGACCAGGCGCGTGTGCCCGGCTTCCAGGGCCGAGAGCAATGCAGTCTTGTTGGGATAGCTCGCACTGTCCGATTCGGGTTTGGAGTTGTTGTCGAACCGCCGGACCCAGGTCTCGTCCAAGGCGGGCCCGTGGCCGAAGAGGAACATACCGAAGTCGCACGTCCAGGCCAGATGGCCCAAGACCCAGGCGGCGTGGTTCATGCCCGCGGCCGGTAACGCGGCCATCTTCTCTTCGGGCACGTCGGACACCAAGCGATGGGCATAGTCCAGGTTCCGGCCGAAGATATGGATGGCGGAAGCGAGCATCAGCGGACCTCTGATGACGACGAGGTGGGAGATAACTCAGTGTCGATGAACTGATCGCGGCGAGCCTGGGCGGTGTCCCACCAGGTCGCGATGGCCTCGCGATCGCCCGCGCGGAGGGCCTCGCGAAATTGATCCACTTGTGCCGAGAAGCCCTCGAGCGCGCGCAAGACGGCGCCTCGGTTGTCGAGGAAGATCGACGACCAGAGCTCGGCGCTGGAGCCGACCACGCGCGTGCCGTCTCGGTAGGCGCCCGCGGTCAGGCCGAGCCACTCGGTCGGCACACAGCCAGATCGG
>CALLYK010000225.1 GCA_937858365.1 uncultured Isosphaeraceae bacterium
TGAGCACGTTCAGCGTCATCTGCTCGCGCACGGCCCTGGCCTGGTCGGCGCCCGTGATGATGTGGACGCGACCGGCCGGCACGAGGGGCGCGACGCGGGCGACGGTCTGCTGGAGCATCGAGGCGTCGCCGAAGAGCTTGAGCAGTTGCTTGGGGCGGTCGCGGCGGCTCTTGGGCCAGAAGCGGGTGCCGCTGCCGCCCGCCATGATGATCGCGTGGAGCATGGGTTTCTCACCGATGAAGATGTCCGAATGGTCCGCGTCGGCCGGACCTAGACCGGCTTTTCCCAGTTGATCGCGGCCCGTTGTTCGAGCCACCAGAAGACGCCGCAGACGACCATCGCGCTACGGACCTCGCCCGATCGGATGAGCTTGCCGAGTTCGCGCGGGTCCACCAGGACGACCTCGATGTCTTCGCCGGCGTCGAGTTGGCGGCCCTCTTCCTTGAGCACGCAGCCTTCGGCCAGCACCGTGTACGAGACGTTGTCTTGGTGGGCCGGGTTGGGCTGGACCTTGCCGAGAAGGGTCAAGCGCTCGGGCACGTAGCCGGTCTCTTCCCTGAGTTCTCGCGCCGCGGCCTCCTCGGGGGCCTCGCCTGGTTCGGCGAGACCCGCCGGGAACTCCAGGCCGACGTCGCGCGTGCCGTGCCGCCACTGGCGGACCAGGATGAGCCGGCCGTCTTGGGTGATGGCCGCGACATTCACATAGGTCGGCGCTTGCAAGACGTAATAGGTCCGGCGCTCGCCGGTGAGCGGGTGGTCGGCGTCGTCCTCGCGCAGGTCGAAGATGGGGGTCTTGAGGACGACGCGGCTGGCCGTCCTTTCGAATGGGCGGATCATGGTGGCCTGGTCACCTCAGCGCAGATACAAGGGGCCTTCCACGACGAGGCCCTTGGGAACCTTGTGCTTGAGTTCGGCGGCGTCGAGGGCGAAGAGCGGGCTGATCTCGATGCCGAAGGGGACGGTGCCGTCGGTCCGGCGGGGCACGGTGGCGCCTGTCCCTTCGAGCCAGTCCGCGAAGAGGTCGCTCATCCGTTGGCGGACCGTGGCGGGCGAGTCGGGCCCCGTCGCGTTCTTGAGGGGTTCGAACTCGGTCGAGCGATCGGTCTCGACCACGGCGTAACGCTGGGCCAGGGGCAGGGCGTCGAAGATGAACGTCTCGAACTTGACGGCGTTGGGCGCGGCCGGGTGAATGATCTGGCCGCTTTCATCGACATACGAGACCTTCTTCAAGGCCCGATGGTAGGGCAGGTGGGCGCCATGGGTGGCCAGCCGTTCGATGAACGAGCGCTCGAAGACATGGATGGCGATGCTGCCGGCCCAAAGGTCGAGCGTGCCGTCGGCCGAGCGTCGGGCTGCGAGTTCCGCGGGGAGGTCGGAGTACTCGATGACGAGGGGGCGGCCGTCTTCCTCGACGACCACGCCGACCCTCTCTTCGGGGAAGACCTTCTCCACGACCTTGAAGGTGACGTCGGCGCGGGCCTCGCGGTGCAGGCCGAGGAAGGCCGGTTCGGCGACCTTCACGAGGGGGTTGTCCACTTGAGAATAGAAGAGGGTCTGGATGCCTCGATCGCGCATCTCGTCGAGGCAGGAGGGGCGGCCGTCATCGGGTTGGGCCGCGAGGGCGCGCAAGGTGCCGCCGTGGCCGTCGGGGCTGAGGGCCAGGCGGTCGGCGTCGGCGAGGAGGATGCGGCCGGTCTCTCGGTCCACGGCGGGCAGAGTGCCTT
This sequence comes from uncultured Isosphaeraceae bacterium, assembly GCA_937858365.1. Taxonomy (GTDB): domain Bacteria; phylum Planctomycetota; class Planctomycetia; order Isosphaerales; family Isosphaeraceae; genus CALLYK01. The sequence goes on from CALLYK010000225.1 coordinate 1,725, forward strand.
GAGGAAAGAGGCGGAGGTGTTCCAGACCGAACTGGTCGTGCTTGGCGAAGAAGCGTTCGGTGGCCAGGTGGTTTTCCGGACTGGTCATGACGTAGAGAGGGGGCACTTTGCCGTATCGCTTGCCCAGGGCGAGCACCTTTTCGGCATGGATCTGGAAGAGGCTGGCGGCCGAGACGGGGCCGATCGGATAGGTCCCCTTGGGGCCGTCGAAACCGAGTCGGGTCCCCTGGCCGCCCGCGACGAGGATGACGCCGACCTCGCCGCCGCGCACCATGGCCTCGCCGAGTTCGGCCGCTCGGCGGCGGGCGGCGCGTTCGCCGTCGGTCCTGGGCAAGCGGCGGACCTCGACCGAACGCACCTTGGCGGGGTCGTGTTTGCACACCGGCTCGTCATGGACGAGGGAGTTGACGAGTTCTTCCAGAAGGGGCAGGTCGAGGTGCTCCAGCTCGACGAGCAAGCGACGTTGCCGGGTGGGGTCGAGGCGTCGCCAGCGCTCGATCAGATGGTCCTGCCCGTGCCGAGTCAGCCTCTGCGCGAGGTCGGCGTTCATCGGCGGACGCTCCAGTCCTTGGCCTGGTCCATCGTGCTCCTCGGTCGTTCAGAAGGAGAGCGTGAGGCCATCGTAGGCCAAACGAACGCCCTCGGGCAAGGTGGACTCGGTGAGCTCATGGCCAAGAAGGTGTGATAAATGGGTGAGGTAGGCCCGCTTGGGACGGACCTTCTCGATGACCTGAAGGGCCTCCGCCACGGAGAAATGCGTGGGGTGCGACGTGGGTCGGAGGGAGTCGAGGACCAACGTGTCGAGCCCTTCGAGGAAGCGCCAAGACGCCTCGGGAATGCGGTTCACGTCGGTGCAATAGGCCAGGCCTCGGACCCGAAAGCCGAGGACCTGAAAGCGGCCGTGATCGAGGCGGAACGGGACCACGGTCTCGCCCAGAAGTTGGAAGGGGCGGTTCGGCTCGATCGTCTGGAAGAGGACCCGGGGCACGCCACCTTGAGGGATGCCTTGGGCGTGTTCGTCGAAGGCGTAATGGAAGACGGTGCGGATGACCCGCTCGGTCTCGGCCTCGCAGAAGATCGGCACCGGCCCGCCGATGGCCCTGGGGAAAAGGCGGGCGTCGTCGAGGCCGAAGAGGTGGTCGGCGTGATGGTGGGTGAAGAGGATCGCGTGGACCTTGTTGATCTTCTCGCGAAGCAGTTGCAGACGCATCTCGGGGGTGGTGTCGATGATCGCGTTGCCCTTTGGAAACTGGAGAAGGACGCTGGGCCGTGTGCGGTTGTCGCGGGGGTCGGCGGAGGTGCAAACGGGGCAATCGCAGCCAAACGCGGGGACGCCCGTGGACGTGCCCGTCCCCAGAAAGATCAGGCGATGCGTTCCTTCGGTCCCATCAATGTTGGTCAGCACGAGCGGCACCTCGTCGTCGTCCTCTCACTTCGTCGCCCCTTCATTTTATGTCCGGACCAGGCGCGATGCGACCCCGCCGTTGCCGAGCGGGCCGTCCCCGCTTACCATCAGCCTCCTTCGCACCCGGGAAAAAGGACAAGGGGCCGCCGATGACGGAGCGGGAAGAAGCGGATCACACCACCGGGGCGGTCGCGACCTGGCTGCTTCAGCGCGGGCTGCCCTTGGGTCTGGCGGTCCTCATCTTGGCGCAATTGGCCTCGTGGGTGCCGCAATACCTGACCTGGCCCTACTACGCCGATCACGACGTCTTCGCCTCCGCGGCACGCGACTGGGATGCCGGTCGCCTGCCGTACCGCGACTCCTTCTGCAACAACCTGCCGGGGACCATTTATGTGTTCTACCTGCTGGGAAAGGCGTTCGGCTGGGGGAAGACGGCGTCGTTCTTCGCCTTCGACGCGGCCCTGGTGGCCGGTTTCATGGCCTTGATCGTCGTCTGGGGACACAGGTGCCTGCGCGCCTGGCTTCCCGGTCTGATCGGGGCCTGCGTCTTCCTCGCGTACTACCTTGACCTGACCTACGCCCTGACCGCGCAACGCGACTGGCACGCCTGCGCCTTGGCCCTGGGCGGCCTGATGACGCTCCAAGCCTGGCCGGGTCGCTCGGGGCGGTACGCGTCGGCGGTGATGATGGGGACGGCCTTGCTCTTTCGTCCTCAGGCGATCGTGTTCTTACCCGCCTATCTCTTGGGGACCACGGCCGTCGCGGGCTGGGGCCTCGCGTTCGCGGCGACGGTCCTCGCGGGCCTTTCCCCGCTGATCTTCCAGGGCCTTCTGGACGACATGATCGCGAACGTCCGTCTGGCGGCCCCCGGTTCGACCTACTACCGGACGTCGCTCACGTCGTTCGTCAGCGAGTTGGTCAAGCAGCTCAATCCCCTTCGGATGGTGATCGTGCCCTTGCTGGTCGGCCTGCTGGGCTGGAAGGACGAAGCGCGAAGACGTGTCGTTCGGCCCTGGCTCTTGGCGACGGTCGGGGCCCTCGTGTACAAGCCGATGAGCCCGTTTCCGCATGTCTATCTCGATCATGTCCTGAACGTGACGTTGGCCATCGACACGGCCCTTCTGGCCTGGATCGCGTTGGGGCTCGACTTGAGCCGAGGGACGCGGCTCGCGCTCGTGCTTCTCACTCTGGCCCCGACGGCCGTGATCAAGCCGCGCTTCTGCAATCCTGGAGGGAGTCTTCATTCCTTGGCGACCCTCGGACACGGCGGCGAGCCAGAAGCCGAACCCAACGGCTACAGGCCAACGCCCGGTTTACCCGCGGCGGCTTACTATCGGTGGTCGGACTACCGATCGACGTTGCAGTGGGTCCGCGAGAACACACGGCCCACCACTCGGGTCGCCAACATGCTGCGCGAGGTGCCGGCACTGACCGGGCCGACGGGACGCCTCTCGGTCTTTCCTGCGGAGTCGGTCGCCTGGTTGAAGATGGTGCGACGGGAAGATGAGGCCCGCTTCGCGGCCGAGTTGGAAAAGACCCAAGACGCGGTCGTGGTCTGGATACCCGACGAAGTCGGCCTTTCGAAAGGCTTCCAAACGCCACTCCTGGATGCGATCGCGCGACGTCGCTTCCGCCTCGCGGAACGCTTCGGCGCGATTGAAGTCTGGGTGCTCGCGGACGCGGACCCAAGCTGAAAGGACACCCAAAACAATCAACGGCCAAGCCGTTCGACCTGACCACCAAGGTGCTTTTCGAGGACCTCGGACACAGCATGCTCGGCACACCATGATCGAATCCCCCTTGTTCCTCAGACACCGGCAAGTCGTCTGGACCGATTCGCGACCGCTGATAGAATCCGCGTGCTTCAAGGAGGAGGCCCCTCATGATGACCGGGACGTCCACGCGCCATGTCCGTCCGACTTCGCTTCAGACCGCCCCCCCTTCCGCGCCTTACGATGATTGGGCCAGGCGGCTGCTCGGCCGCCCGCTGGTCATCACGCTGGCGGTCTTGGCGTTGGTCCAACTGACCCAATGGGTCCCCCATTATCTCACTTGGCCCCTCTTCCCCGACCATGACGTGTTCGCCACGGCCGCTCAGGCTTGGGACGCCGGTGAACGCCCCTATCGCGACTTCCACACCAACAACTTCCCAGGGGCCATCTATGTCTTCTGGGGGGTCGGCAAGGTCTTCGGCTGGGGACAAAGCACGGCCGTCTACGCCCTAGACGCCCTCTTTCTCCTCGCCTTCGGGGGCGCCACGATCGCCTGGTCGCGCAAGTGCGTGAGCGATTGGCGGCCCGGTCTGATCGCCTATCTTGCTTGGCTGAGCTTCTATCTCGACCTCGATTACAGCCTGACCGCCCAACGCGACTGGCATGCCGCCGGCCTCGCGGTCATGGCGATCATGCTCGCCCAGAGCGTGCCCCAACGTTGGGGGCGATTGGGCTCCGCGTTGCTCCTGGCGATGGCCGCGACGGTCCGTCCTCAAGTGGGCCTCTTCCTACCGGCTTGGTGGCTGGCGCTCGGCGACGCCACCGAGAAACTCTCGGAACGCAAGGCCCTCTTTCATCGACTCGCTTGGACGTTGGTCCTCGCGGGGCTCTTCATCTTGCTGCTGGCCCCGCTGCTGCTCCAGGGATTGGTCGGCGACTTCCTGGAACGGCTCCGCCTGGTGGCCCTGGGCGGGGAATACAGCAAGACCAGCCTGAAGTCGATCCGGGACGAGCTCCTTCGCGAGGCCCTGAAGTTCGAGTACTGGCTGGTCGCCTTGCCCCTGGCGTTGCAGACCACGCGGCTCGAACCGGCCCGCCGCCATTTGGTTTGGGTTTGGCTGCTGGCCTTCGCGGGAGTGGTCTTGTACAAGCCCGTCAGCCCCGTGCCTCATGCCTACTTGATTCAGCCCCTGACGATCGTTTGGGCCCTCTTGATGGGACTCTTGGCCTGGGTCGTGCTCCACTGGCGGCCGGCGGTCCCGACGCTCCAATTGACCGCCGTCGCCCTCCTGATCGCTCTGCAAATCACGGGACGGCCCCGCTTCTGCAACTGGGAACGCACTTGGGAGGCCCCCGGGGTCCTCGCGAGCGGCACCGAGGGGGAGCGCGAGCCCATGGGCGTCGAGTTCAGCCCCTGGTTCAAGCAGGGTGCGACCTACAAGTGGCGCGACTACCGCGACCTGCTCGCCTATCTGAGGGAACACACGTCCGAGACAACTCGGGTCGCCAACGTCCTGCGCGGCTATCCGGCGATCAACAGCGCGACGGGCCGCTTGCCCGCCTTCCCCGCCGAGTCGATCGCCTGGTGCCTCCTGATTCGTCCCGAGGACGAAGGTCCCTTCGCCCAGGCGCTCGAGGCCCACGAAGACTCGGTCGTCGTTTGGGCCCCATCCGAAGTCGGCGTTCGCTCCCGCTTCGACCTGCTTGAGATGGCGCCGGCCATTGAGCGTCTCTATCAACCCGAGACCAAGTTCGGGCCCTTTGAAGTCTGGCGACGTAAGCCCAAGGACGCCAGCGCCGGACCTGGTTGAGTCTGAGTGGACCCCTCGTTCATTCGACGCGCTTGTGGAACCTCAGAACACTGACCACCATCACCACGCAGGCCATTCCCCACAAGACGAACGCGTGGTTCGTCAGTTCGGCCCAACTCGCCCCGCGCAGGATCACGCCTCGCGAGACGTCGATCATCCAGGTCGTCGGGACGATGTAGGAAAGCTGCCGAAAGGGGGTGGGCATGGAGTCGAGTGGGAAGACGTATCCCGAAAGGAAGATCGACGGGATGATCGTCCCCATCGCCATCTGCATGGCCGCGTCCCGCGTCGAGGCGCGCGAGGAGACCCATAGGCCCAGACCCAGCATCGTGAGGGCGAAGGGCAGGAAGAGGGTCATCAAGGTGATGAAGGGCCCGTTGATGGGCACCGCGAAGAGCAGCCGCATCACCATGGCGATCCCGGCGAACTCGACCATGGTCAGGACCAGATAAGGCACGATCTTGCCGACGATCAGCTCGCCCGGTCGGACGGGGGTCATGAAGAGTTGTTCGAGGGTGCCGCGTTCCTTCTCGCGGACGATCGCGGTCGCCGCGAACATGGTGGCCATCATCTGGGTCAGCACCACCATCAGCCCTGGGATGAAGAAGTTGGCCGAACGCGTGTCGGGATTGAACAGGACCCGGGGCCGCGACTCAATGGGCAGGGGCCTGCCGCCGAGTGACCGAAGGAGGGACTCCCGCAGCGCGATCGCGTTGCCAACGTTCACCGCCTCGCCGGCCACGCTCGACTCGGAGCCGTCGACCAAGATCAAGACCTGAGCGGTTTGACCCGCTTCGAGCCGCCGTGAGTAGTCTTCCGGGATTTTGATGGCCACTCGGGCGGCCCCGGCGACGATCGCCCGCATCATCGAGTCGTCGTCGTAGGTCTCGGCGACGATCCGGAAGTCTTCGGAATTGACGAACTCGCGGAGAAGGGCCCGACTCTCCTGCGTCCGGGCGAGGTCGCACACGATCGTCCGAACGTGTCGGACGTTCGTGTCGATCGCGTAACCGAGCAGCAACATCTCCAGGATGGGGATGAAGGCGGCGAAGAAGAGGGTCGAACGGTCACGGAGGATGTGGATCACTTCCTTACGCGCGACCGAGAAGGTACGGCGGAACGACGGTGGGACTCTCATGGTCCTGAGCATAGCCCGGACCAGGACCACCAGCCAGCATGAGCATCCCTGGTTGAGGCGCCGGTGTGTGCCGACGTCGTCGTCGGCGAGACCCGGACCGTCTTGGTCGGGTGCTCCGGTCGACCGGTCAGGCGACCGGGACGGCGGTCGAGGCCGCCGCGTCGCTCCAGCTCCGAGGCCGATCACGATGGGACCGGTGGGCGATCTCCGAGCGTACCACGCGCACGTCTCGGGGGGCCGTGATCCCGAGCCGCACCTGGTTTCCTTCCAGGCGCACGATCGAGATGACCACGTCTTCCCCGATCAAGATCCTCTCGTTGACTTTCCTGCTGAGTACGAGCATGGCGGCTTCCCTCGCGACGCGTCTTGGTGGTTGGGCGATGGGCCGCCGGTGGCGTTTCTCACTCATCCGCGCGGCCGTCGTCATCGATTCCACAAGGAATATCTGACACGACGATGACCGGGGCAACTTTTCCCGATGGGATCAAGGCAATGGGGGTCCGTCAAGAGGGTGAACGGCGCGCGTCCGAGCGGCGAGGACCCTCTCAACCAGACCCCGGGCGATGTCCTGGTCGGGGTCGAGGGTCTCGACGGCGCGAGCGTCGTCGGCCCAAACCAGATGGATCGCATGACGACCCGCGCGGACCGCCTCTTGATCGTTGGCGACGGTGAGGTCGGCGTGATTGACCCGACACGCCTCCCGAGCGGTCGCGATCAACTCGGCCGTGGACACGCCGGAAAGCAACTTGAATCCGACCAGGAAGGACCCAGGGGACCAGTCGCGGACCGACTGGATCACCTTGGGCGTGGGCTGCCCGTCGACACGCAACCGCCGCAGGCCCGACGAGAGTTTCCCCTCGATGGGGACCGGCTCGAAATCGGCGACCGCCATCGCCAGGAAGGCGACATCGATCGGTCGCGACCTCAGGACCCGCTCCAGGTTCGCCGCGTAATCCGCCACGTTCCCCTTTTCCAATGGGACCAGGTGCAGGCGGTCGCGGACGGCCCGCCAGCGTCCCAGAAGGGCCTTCAGGCGCGCGGCCTCGGCGGCCTCGTTCGTCGTCTCCAGGTCGAACCGCGCTTCCCGCAGAAAGGGCAATTCGGCCGACGGGGCGTGAATGTGCCAGACACGCGCCCCCGCCTCCAGGCAAGCCTCGGTGATCCTTGAGGAGAGCCTCCCCGTGGACGTGTTCGTGATCACGCGGACGTCGTCAATGGGCGCGATCGTCCCCCCTCCGGTCACCACGACGTTGATCAATCGGGCGCTCCCTTGTCCCATCTCCGCTGGACGGCTAGCTTCGTGGGGTCGATTCCGACGTCTGGAGCCGAACCTCGATGTCCGCCCCTCATGACCCGATCGCCCGCGAGTTGTATGACGAGATCGCCCGTTGGCCGATCTACGACCCGCATTCTCACATCGACCCCCAGCGGCCGGCGGCGCGGGACCTCGATGAGGTCCTCAGCTACCACTACTATACCGAGTTGGCCCATTCGGCGGGGATGCCGGCCGCCCAGGTCGCACCCGACCTTCCGCCTCGGCGACGAGTCCGCAACCTGGCCGAGCACCTCGCGACCTTGGACAACACGGTCCAGTACTCCTGGCTGGTGGAAATCGCCCAGACCTTTCATGGTCACGAGGGGGACCGGATCGACCCGAAGCGGATCGAGGCCCTTTACGAAGCGGCGGACCACACGCGCGACGGGCCCGCGTGGGACCAGAAGGTCTGGGACCTCACGAACCTGGAAGCGGTCTTCCTCACGAACGAGTTCGACGACCCGCTCACGGGTTGGGACACGAGCCGCTACGTCCCCTGTCTGCGGACGGACGACCTCGTCCTGAAGCTGGTCGAGCCCGGCACCGTGACCCGGCTGCGAACGGCGACGAACGTCGACGTGGGCGACAACAAATCGCTCCGCCTCGCCCTGGCGGCCCTCTTCGAGTTCTTCGTCGAGCGCGGCGCCCGGGCCTGCGCCATCAGCCTGCCCCCCGACTTCCGACCCCACCCGGCCACGCCGACGAGGTCGAGCACGCCGGTACGTCGCGCCCTCCGAGGCATGGACCTCCGGGGGGACGAGGTTGAGGAGGTCCGATCGGCCGTCTTCTGGATGCTCGCCGAGTTCTGCCACGAGTTCCGGCTGCCCTTCGACCTGATGATCGGCCCCCTCCGTAACGTCTATCCGGCCGGCGTGGCCGGAGGGCGCGACCTCTTCGACCGACGGGTCAGCCTGCACGACTATCGGGCCCTCTTCAACCACTTCGCCGACGTGACATTCCCCGTTTCGACCCTCTCCCCCGACGCTGGGGCCGAGCTCGTCGCTTACGGCTGGATCTTCCCCAACGTCGTGCCGATGGGGCATTGGTGGTACTCGAACGTGCCCACGTTCATCGCCGCCGACCTCCGCGCCCGGCTCGAAGCGGTCCCTCGGACCAAGCTGGTGGGTTACTACTCCGATGCGTACAAGCTCGAGTTCGTCCTGCCGAAGTTCAACATGTACCGCCGAGTGCTGGCCGAGACCCTGGCCGAAAGCGCCATTCGGGCCCGTCAATGGACGATCGAGCGCGCCCTGGAGCTGGCGCAATCGGTCTTACTGGAAAACCCGCGACGCCTCTTCGCGCGAGAATCGCCAGGGCCTAACGGCGCCGCTTGACCGCGGCCGATTCGCGGGCCAAGATTGCGCCGCGGGCGGTCGGACGTGATCGAGCGCTCGCGCTTCCGGCATGTCACGTCTCGAAGCCCCGACACGTCCTGTCCGCGGCCTCGACCCGTGGAACAGGCAGGCCCGCGCAGGATCGGCAACCATGTTCGCACGCCGTCGTCCGTTCCGCAGTCCCGTCGGACTTGTTCTGGGAGCTTGGCTGGTCGTCAGCGCCACGACCCTGGCCCAGATCACGCCCAGCATGTCGTCGGGCAGTGGGCCAGGCACCGGCACCGGTGGCTCCCCCACGTTTCGGGGCAACATCCCCGGCGGTTTCCCGCTTCGGCCTGGAGTCTTCGGCCCGCTGCCCCGACAAGATCCGCCCGGACAGCTCGAGACCCTGGCCGACCCGTCGATGGGCATGCCGATCGCCGGCCTGAAGATCACCGAGGCCCAGGCCGCGCGCATGGTCAAGGACCTCGAGGCCCTGGCGTTGGGGCTCACCGACCCCAGTTCCCGCGCCTGGTCGCTGGAGCGGGCCGGCAAGACCCGCATCCTGTCGGTGAGCGACTCCAGGGCCGAAGGCGTGATGGACAGCCTGCAAAAGGCGCGCGAGTTGCTCCTGGAGTCTCAGCGCGCGATCCAGCGGGTGACGGACCAACTCACCCACGATAACCGCGCCGTGACTCTCGCCCAGACCCTTTGCCAACTGGCCGCCGCCTATCAAACGCAGGCCCTCTCTACGGACGATGTTCCGCTCCTTGACGAGAGCCAAAAACGGCCGCCCAAAAGCCTTGCTTTTCGGAAGGCCGCCTTGGACAAAACGCGCGAAGCCTACGCCGCGGCGTCGGTCGTGGCCGGAGAGATCACCGACTTGAACATGCGAGGTGAGGCCCTCTACAAGGTCGCCGAGGCCGAGGCCCGTTCGGGGGGCGAAATCGTCAGCCCCCGATTCGTGATCAATCCCTCGCCCGACTCCCCCGGCGAGACGCTCCGGCGGGAGGAATTGGCCGACCGATCGCTCGCCGCCGCCGCCGAAACCGCCAGGACGATCCGTCGGGCGATCTGGCGCGATCGGGCCCTTCTCGCGGTCGCCAACCAAGCGACCGACGCGAGTCGCTTCGATCAAGCCCTGAGCATCGCGCGATCGATCCCCCACCCCCAGGCGCGGGCCGACGCCCTCGTGCGCCTGGCCGAGGCGGAATGCCGCAAGGGGGGCATGGCCCGTGAGGCCACCAAGACCTACTCCGAGGCCGCCCACGCCGTCGCCTGCATCCCGGAAGTGGACCCACGATGGATCTTGGCCGATGTGCTCATCAATAGCCTCGTCATCACGGGCCGTTTTCGCGACGCCCGAGCGTGCGTCCCCTTGATCAATGATTCGGTCCGCCAGTATGAGGCCCTGGGCATGATCGCCGAGCAAATGGGCCGCCGCGGACTGGATGAGGAAGCCAGGGCCTGGATCGACGACGAGATCGTCGTCGAAGGACGGCAGCATCTTCTCCGCCGGGTCAGTCAAGGAATTGTGGCCTCGCTGGAGCAGCATCGAACGAACGTTCAGGGCGGTCGGAACATCGGCCCGGCGGAACCGCTCCCTCGGCGGAGGGACGCGGACCTGCCCCCGCCGCTCCCCACACCGGTCCCCAATCGCTGAGAAGCCCCATCCCAACACGGACGATCGATCGGTGTTCGCTGAAGAAGGTCAGATCACGCGGACTTGAGTTCAAGCCGGGTCTCGCGGCTTGAGTGCGCGGCGCGGTATCCTGACTCGCCCCAAAAACGGTCTTCCCCGCGAGCCATACCGCGATGATCGTCCCGATTCGCCTCGACGACCCGAGCGCCCTTCCCAGCCCGGCGCTCCTGATCGATCGCCAGCGCGCGATCGCCAACCTCCACGCGATGCTCCAAATGGCGCGCGGTCCCGAGCGATTGCGGACCCACGTCAAGACCCACAAGATGCCCGCGCTGGTCCGGCTCGCGGCGGGCCTGGGCATCACGAAACACAAGGTCGCCACCATCGCCGAGGCCGAAATGACGGCCGCGGCGGGCGGTAGCGACGTCCTCATCGCCTACCCCCTCGTCGGCCCCAACGTCGTGCGCCTGGCGCGCCTGGCGCGGGCCTATCCCCAAACGACCTTCCGCGCGGTCGTGGACCAGCCGGAAGGGGCCCGCGAACTCTCCGCGGCGTTCCAGGGCTCCCCGCGATCGCTGCCGGTCCTCGTGGACTTGGAGGTGGGGATGGGTCGGACCGGGATCGCGCCCGGCGATGAGGCCGCTTCCTTGTACGAATTGCTCGCCGCGCTGTCGAACCTAGAACCCGACGGTCTCCACGCCTACGACGGTCACATCAAAGATCGCGACCCACAGGCGCGCCGCGAGTCGGCTCGGGCTGGACAGGAAGCGACCTTCCACCTCCGCGGTAGACTCGAGGCCCGTGGCCTGCCCGTGCCGAGACTCGTGATGGGCGGCACACCCACGTTTCCGATCCATGCCGCGCACGAAGCGCCCGGGGTGGAGTGCTCGCCTGGGACCTGCGTGTTGCACGACGCCGGCTACACGGCCAACTTCCCGGACCTGCCATTCCAACCGGCCGCCTTCTTGCTGACTCGGGTCGTCAGTCGGCCAAGACGCGGACGAATCACGCTCGACCTTGGCTCCAAGGCGGTCGCCTCCGACCCACCGGCCGGTCATCGGGTAACGGTCCTGGACCTGCCCGATGGGGTCGTCGTTGGTCAAAGCGAAGAACACCTCGTGGTCGAGACGGCCGCGGCGGACCAGTGTCCCCCCGGCACCGTGATGCTGGCCGTCCCGACGCATATTTGTCCCACTTGCGCCTTGCATCGCGAGGCGATCGTCGTGGAAGACGGCCGGGTCGTCGATCGTTGGGCGGTGACGGCGCGGGACCGAACACTCGGCGTTTGACCACCGCCCGTAGCGGTCGAATCATCCTGACAATTGGGCCTCACAGACCTCGACGCACGAGTTTTTCGAGCACCCCGGCGAGTTCCTCGGGGCGTTGGCTGCCGATCACCAGCCAGGACCCGTCGCTCAGGGTCAGACGCACTCCGCGATCGCCCCGGGCGCTGAGGATGCGTTCCCCGTCGCGTCCGCGGCGCACACCCCAGAAGACATGGTCGCGACTGGTCTGGAAGCGAACGAGTTCGACCGCGCGGATATCGGCGACGTCCAGGCAGACGCGATACGAGGGCACCCAGCCGAACCAGACGAAGAGATATCCCGAGGTCACGACGGTCGTCATGCGTAGGGCGCCGACGTGGAGGAGGCAAGGCAGTCCAACACCGACGATCGTCACGAAAGGCAAGGCGACCGATCGCCCCAGTCCGCCGGCCCGTATCGCCAGGATTTCGCTCGCGAAGGGCGGGGCGAGGACCAGGGAGACGGACCAGAGCGCGAGCAAGGCGTAAACCCACCAAGCGAAGTTCTGTTCCTCGCGAAAAATGGAAGCGGGTCGGGACAGCGGGGTCGCGACGCTGCTCAAGCCGGTCCCTCCCTCGCGGCGTGAGGATCGTTCACGCGATCGCCCAGGGTGCGCATCAGGGCCTGCAAGGCGATGGGGGCCACCCGGTCGGCGGCGATCTCCCAGAGGTCGGGATTGAGGACCTCGAGCGAGGCGGGACCGTCGTACCCAAGCGTGCGGAGTTGATCGAGGATCGGGTCGAGTTGAAAGTCCCCTTCACCCGGCAGAATGCGATCGGCGTCCTGGGCCAGTTCGCGCGGGGTGCCGCTCAGGTCGCAGACCTGGACCCAGAAGAGGTTCGCCGGGGAGAGGTACGCCAGGTCCTCGAACTTGCTGGGCCCCGTGTAGTAATGGAAAAGGTCGAGGCAAAGGCCCAGGTTTTCGGCGTTCGCCTGGGTGACGAGGGCCAGGGCCGTGTCCAGGCTGGTCGCGAACTTGCCCGTGGAGACGAACTCGAAGGCCAGGCGGACGCCCCTTTGGCGGGCCTGCTCGGCCGCTTCGGCGAGGGCCTCGATCGCCTCTCCAAACATCTCGGGCCGAGGCGTCTCGGGGAAGTCGGCGGTGAGGATGAGCGTCGGTACGGCCAGTTCGGCGAGGAGGTCGAGGCGTCGGAGATATTGCTCGCGTAGGGCCTTGCGGGCCTCGCCCGCGGTGGAGATCAAGCCGCCTTGTCCGGCCGCCCCGGCGGCGGTCAGGCCGTGATCGGTCAAGAGCGAGCGGGCCTTCGCCGGCGAACCTTGCCGCAGGAAGGTCTCCAACTTGGGGAGCCAGATTTCCACCAGGTCCCAGCCCGCCTGGGCCAACGCGACGACGTCGGCCTCGAACGGGGTGGTGAGCGTCGTCGCCTGACTCATGCAGGGGCGCATGGGAGGATGGCCTCGATTTTAAGAGGTCGCCGGCCCCGGGGCGCCGCCCGATTCGATGAGGTCCGCCAGGGCCTGGGCGATCCCAGCCGCCGGGACCCGCCATTGGCGGCAACTGTCGCGATCGCGGACCGTGACCGTCCCGTCCTGGGCGGTCTGACCGTCCACGGTGATCCCGAAGGGAGTGCCCGCCTCGTCTTGACGGCGATAGCGGCGGCCGATGGCCCCCTTCTCGTCGTACATGACGTTGAAGCGGCGCTTGAGGTCGCGGTAGATCGCCTCGGCCCGCGCCTCGTCGATCAGGCTCATGCTGCCTTTCGCCATCTGGTGGCGGACGAGAAAATCGTCGTCGGCGCGCGCGATCACGTCGACAATCGCATTGCCGATGCCGATGACGTCGTGGCGTGGATTAACCATGCAAATCTCCCCGTGGCCGGGGTGGCGGTAGCAAGGCTCGCCCCATCCTGCAAGCCGAGCGCTGCTCTTGCTCCCGCCCGCTTTCCCGTGGCATGACGCGAGCCGAATTTTCGGAAAATCAGAAAATGTCCGCCTTCAAAGAACGCGTGTTTTCCGGCGTCCAGCCGACCGGCAACCTGACGCTCGGGAATTATCTCGGCGCCATCACCAAATTCG
>CALLYK010000226.1 GCA_937858365.1 uncultured Isosphaeraceae bacterium
CGACCGCCGCCGCCAATGCGGCGCTCACCTCCGCCCGGGACACCCTCCGCCGCACGCTCTACGCCAGCGAGATGAACCTGGCGCAAGCCGCCTGGCAAGCGGGAGACGCGCGCCGCACCCTCGAACTCCTGCAGCACTGGCTCTCCAAGCCGGGCGAGGAGGACTTGCGCGGGTTCGAGTGGCATTACTGGAATCGGCAGGCCCATCAGGAGACGCGTCGCGTCCTGCTGCAGGGGCTGACGCCCGAGGAGAAGGCGATCGGGCTCGTCGGCGCCGTGAGCCCAGACGGGACGCGGGTGGTCGGGGCGGTGAGCGACGCGACGCGATCCAGCGCGGTGATTCGTGCCTGGGACGCGGCCGGCGGGCGGGAGCTCTGGAAGAGCGAGCCCGTCCCGGGCACCATCGAATCGTGCTCGTTCTCCGAGGACGGTCGTCGGCTCCTGACCAGTCATTTCTTCACGGGTTCGGGCACCCCGATGAGCGAGGCCCGGGTGTGGGAGGTCGCCGACGGCGCCCTGGTGTACACCTCGCCGCGACTGCCCTTCATCCAATACGCCTTCGCGTTCCTTTCCTCCGATGGCGAGCGCCTGGCCCTGGACGAGCGCGAAGGTAGCTGGAACACCTCGACGTTGAACGCGATCCGCATCGTCAGCGTCTCCGATGGCCACGAACTGGCGCGGATGAGCGTCGGTTCGCAACCCGGCTTCCGAACGAGCGCCGGCATCGCGTATGGCCCCGACCTCACCACCGTGCTCCTCTGCGACCAGCCGAAGGACCCGGGCAGGCCGCAACTGCGCCTGCTCGAAACGGACAGCGGCCGGCGGGTCTGGGCCGCGGACCTCGAAGAGGGCGATTATCCCCAGGACGCCCGATTCGACCCGGGCGGTCGCCTGTTCGTTCGAGTCTCCAAAGTGAAGCAGGACATGTCCTTCACCTCCGAGGCGGTCTACCTGATCGATCGCCGCGACGGGCGACGACTCACGAGCCTTCGAGACATGGAGCTGTCCCGACAGTGGCGAGCCGGTGCCCGAACGGTCGCCGTTTCCGGCAATATAATGGCCGTCGCGTCCAATCTGCGCACCGCGATCTACGAGCTGGACCCCTCAACGGATCGCGAACCGTCCCGCATGACGACCCTGTACCATGACTCTCGAATTGCCGGCCTCGCCCTGGATCCGAACGGCACACGGCTGATCACGGTGGACCAGTCCGGGGTCGTCCGCGAATGGGGCGTGGCGCCCCGGCCTCGTCTGGTGCGGCGGTTCTCCTCACCCGCGGGCGACGGGTCGGGACTCAGCTTCAACCTGGACGGCTCACGACGGTTCTACTATCCGAACGGCAGCTTCAATGATGAGGGTCCCAGTATTGCGCCCCGAATCGTGGACGGAGCGGGTCGGGAGGTTGGGGAACCACTGGCCGCTTTACCACCGGGACACGCTCACGGCCCCGCCAGGTCGGCCGATGGGCGGGTCCAGGCGATCGCCTGGCACTCATCAGGACAGGAAGAGTGCCTGGCCGTGGCGTGGGACCTCGCCACAGGCCGAGAACTCTGCCGCGTGAAGATGGGGCCGGGCATCTGGGACCAGATCGCCGTTTCACCGGATGGATCGCTCGCCGCGGTCCTGGGCTCCCCGCCCGAGATGTCTCTCAAGGTGCGCCAACCCCGACTTGCCCGGCTCATCGACATGAGTGCCGGGTCGGTCATCTGGTCGTCCGATGACCTGGCGGGGCGGAGGTTCGTCGGTGAGCCCCTCTTCGATCCCGACGGGCGGCACCTGATCGTGACACTCGGTGGCGACACGCCCAGCAACGACATGGCCATCGTCTGGTTCGATCTCCGATCCAGGAAGGAGGTGGCTCGACTTCCGGTCGCCTCGGACAACGTCAACGCCGCAGCTTTCTCGCGTGACGGACGCCTGGTCGCGATCCGGGGTCAGGCGAGGTTCGGCCTTGCCTCGTCCACAGCGACGCTACGCGTCTTGCCGGTAGCGCCGATCCTGCGGGGCGAGTTACCGCCGCCCCTCTTTCAACTCACGGGATCTCCCCTCCAGTTCTACTGCCTGGACTTCAGCCCCGACGGGCGCCGACTCATGGCCGTGGGAGACGGAATACTGCGGCTGTGGGAAACCACCGATGGCGCCGAGGTGCTCGCCATCCCGCTGAAGGACAACTCAGTGATCTACAATCTTTGTACTTTCAGCCGGGAAGGTGACCAGATTTGGGCCGGCCTGGACGAGAAGGATCGTCTCTGGGGATGGGACGCTAGACCGCTGGACGAGGCGAAGGCGCCGTGAGTGAAGTGACCCGATTGCTGGAGGCCGCGAATCAGGGCGATCGCCAGGCGGCGGCCGATCTTCTGCCCCTGGTCTACAACGAACTGCGAAAGCTCGCCGCGGCACGCCTGGCCCGCGAGAAGCCCGGCCAGACGCTGAACGCCACGGCGCTCGTTCATGAGGCGTTCCTGCGCCTGGTTGGTCATCAACGCTTCGACGGCCATGGACACTTCTTCGCCGCGGCGGCCGAGGCGATCCGGCGGATCCTGGTCGAACAGGCCCGACGCCGCCAATCGCTCAAGCGCGGCGGGGGCGGGAACCGGGAGGAGATGGAAATGGACCGTTTCGCGGCCCCCGCACCCGACCAGGAACTCCTGGCTCTCCACGAGGGCCTCGATCGCTTCGCCGAGGCCCACCCGGAAAAGGCCGAGCTGGTCAAACTCCGCTACTTCGCCGGCCTGACGGCCGACCAGGCCGCCGAGGTCCTGGGCATCTCGCCGAGCACCGCCGACCGCCACTGGGCCTACGCCCGGGCCTGACTCCGTCGCGCGATGTCGTCTCCGGACGATCTGGCATGAACCGACGGCTTCCGGACTCGTGGCCTGGGTCGGCGCCCGGCCCTCTTCGGCACGAGAAGCTTCGGTGAGGTGACATAGAGGCGGGCGGCACGAGGAGTGGGCGGGGCGATCGACCGCGATCTACTCCGTCTTCTGGAACGGTATCGCGTCGGAAGGTCGACAACGACCCGTTTACCTCGGGTCCAAGCGGACCCAACCAATCCCGACCGCGCGCGGCCGCGATCCGGCGGAGCCCATCTCCGTCGGACCCCACAGGTCCATAGGAATGGCCTGGTGGAACACAAAAGGCCGGTGACCGACGATCCGCGGATCGTGGCCACCGGCCTAGGAGATCTTGTGTGGAAGGACCTTCAGTTGTCTTCGACGGCCGTGGAGACGTTGGCCATCCGGTTGATCAATTCGATCGCGTCGGTGGCGCGTCGCCTGTCCGCATACTTGGCCATCGGGGCCGAGCGGCTACCGTCTCCATAAACCCCGACGACCGTGCTCAAACCGCGTGATTCGCCCATGTCCGCCCGGAGAAACATCCCCGAACGAATCAGCGAGGCCAAGTTCTCTTGCCAGAGCTGCGTTTCGGACAACTTGAGCGTCATGGCCGCCCTCCCTCGCTGTTTTCTTTGGTCTCTTTTTTTCCACAACCGTAGCGAGGCGTCACCGTGTGCCTCACTAGTAATTCTATACGCCGGGATCGGATATTCGGTCAGATCGCCTTCTGGTTTTTCCGCAAGGTTCGCCGCTTTGCGCCCGACCGGCAAACCTCGCGACCCCGACGTATCTTCCCCTCGTGGACGAAACCGATTCACCCATGAGGTTGGAACGGCGAATTCCCTGAAGAAGCAAGATTCGTGCCGCCGATCGAAGCCGGCGCGCGGTCGGATGCTCCCTCGCCACCTTCGTGGAGGTCGCGCGCCAGGGCGAGGGCCCCGTGGACGACCACCTCTTCGCCCAAGGATGAGGCAACCAGGTCGTAGGTCCCCTTCAGTGATTCGAATTCCCAACGCGTAAGCTCGGCGCGGATCGGGCCGATCCAGAGGTCTTCCCCGATCAGGGAAACGCCCCCTCCCAGGATGATCCGGCGCGGGGCCAGCAGTGTGATGGCTTGGGCCAAACCGAACGCGAGGGCGTCGCGTGCCCGCTTGAGGAGCGCCAGGGCCGACGGGTCGCCGCGCCGGGCCGCCTCTCCAATCTCCTTCGTCGTGGCGACGGTCGAGGACCCAGTGCCTGTCAATTTGGCATGATCGGCGATCCCTTTGCCCGAAGAAACGTCTTCCAGGTGCTGCAGTCCCGCCTCCGTCGGCACCCAGAGATGCCCCAACTCGGTGGCCGCCTTGCCCGTTCCCTGGTAAATCTTGCCATCGACGACCAGCCCCCCGCCGATCCCGGTGCCGACCGTCACATAAAGGAGTGGCGATATCCCGCGCCCCGCGCCGAAACGGGCCTCCGCCAGGGCGGCCGTGTCGGCGTCGTTACGAACGACCACATGCGGACAGCCGGTCGCGTGCCGGAACCAATCGGTGAGTGGCAGGCCCTCCCAGCCGCCCACCTGGTGCGACTTGAGGACGCTTCCCGTCGCCATGTCGACCGGCCCGCCGAAGCCCACACCCACGGCCGCCACATCAGTGGCCGATCGTGCGCATTTCTTGAGCAAGACCTCCCAGCAGCCACGCACCTGGTCGAGAACCCTCGTGGCCCGCGCTCCGGCTTCGACCTCAGCGCGGACGATCACCGGATCGCCGCCGTCGGCCGCCCCGAGGCCGACTTGGAGTTTGGTCCCGCCAATCTCGACACCCAGGAAGAGCGGGCCGTTCATGGACTCGCCCCCACGGCAGACGAGACCCCGACCCGCCGGCCCGACAGCCACGCCGCCAGAGCATAGAAGACGAACGCGACCAGCAGCAAGTGATTGAAGCCCAGGACCAGGGAGAGGTTCTCGGTGAGGCCCCCCAGGATCGCCCCCGCGACGTTCGACCCGAGGGCCACGTCGGGCCTTTCGGTCGCTCGGAATCGGACCGCGAAGACGACCCCTGCGAAGAAGACAGGCAAGAAGACGACCAGGCAAGACGCGACCACACGACCCGCCCCGGGCAACGAGAGGAAAACATTCATGGGCACGAGCGCGTTGATTAAGAGTGTGACCGCCAGGCCCGCGTAGTAAGGACCGAGCTTGGTGGGTCGGACCACGGCCACGAAGAGGTTCGCGACCAGCACCATCACCAGGATCGCCGCGAAGACGATCGAGTTCACGACCCAGGTCGAGCCGAAGAGCAAGGCCATGTGGACGACCCCCTTCGTCTCCAGGAGCATGAACCCGGCCCCGAGGAAAAACATGGGGCCGTCGGGACGGGTCGTCTTCACCGGGGCGAAGACGGCCAGGATCGTCAGAGACAGTCCCGCGATGATGGCGATGCCTGTCAGGTTCAGCCACGGGATCGTGCGCGATCGGTTGTAAAGGAAGGGCCAATCGTCCGAAGGCAGGGGACCGATGTCGTCCGTGTCCACCCGCGCCAGGCCGATCCGCTGCCAATGCTCGGCCTGGGTGCCGGGTACGTTCGGTGCCTTGGGACCAAACGGGCGCAGCTCCGCGTCGGCATTGAATCGCGGGTTCACGTGGAGCCAGAAGTCCTCCGCGCTCAGCCTCTCCCTCAGCGACTCAAGTCGGCTCGACCCCTTCAGACCGGCGACCACGCCCGTGATGTGGTTCCCCTTCGTCTGGTCGTTGTTCCGGCGGATTTCTTTTTGATACGGCAGCGACATCGTCAGGGGTGTTTCGCCAAACGTCTTCTCGGCCATCGACACGAGACGACCCACCACCCATCCCTGGCGATAATAGTTGTACATAATGAACATGCCGTCGGGCGCCAAGACGCGCTGGACCTCGTCGAACGCTTGCTGCGTGAACAAGAAGTTCTCGAGTCGCAAACTGGAATAACCCGTGTGGAGCACCAGGGAATCGACAAGCGCATACACGACGAGGTCATACTTATGGGGCGTGATCCGCAAGAAGGCGCGACCGTCGCCGTTCCAGTAGTGGACGCGCTTGTCGCCGTAAGGGTTGTTGGGATGATGGACCTTGCCCAACTCCTGGATCACCGGGTCGATCTCGATCGCGTCGATCCGCTCGGCGCCGAAGCGTAGGGCCGCTTCCACGTCGTTGCCCGACCCCGCGCCGATGATGAGCACGTTGCGCAGGGGTTTGTTCCCGACATCGCGGTTGAGAAAGTGAATCAGAGAATAAGCCGAGCCCGTGAACTCGGTCGGCAGCATTTGCTGGTGGGAGATGTTGTTCGTCGAAATCAGGTTCGTTTCCGGTTGGAAATCGACCTTGTAATAGGGGGACCAAAAGATCGGGTCCCAGGGTTTGCCCTGGCGGTTCTTGGTGGTCGTGCTATGGGCCGCGACGACGCAAAGGAGGGCGATCGCCGCGATCGTTTGCAGGCGACGCAGTTTCATCGCGTAGCAGAGAGTGAGGCCGACCGAGACGCTGAACCAAACGACGGGCGGCATGCGCCACTGCGAAACGAACGCGAAGGCGCCGATGCCCGCCAGACTGCCCGTAACGTTGATCGAGTACGCGGCGATCCGGTTGGGGATGGCGTCGAAGAGCCGGCCCATGAGTTGCCCAAGGCCGAGGAACGACAAAGCGATCAGGACGAACAAGATGCCCGCGGCGACCTCGACAGGCAGGACGACGGCCGCTTGTCGTCTCATGGACGACTCGGTGCCGAAATAAATCTGTTGGGGTGATTCTTGTCCGCCCACTTCGAGCGAGAATTGCTGGTCTTGCAGGGCGGCCAAGGCCCAGGCCCCGGCGCCGACCGCGAGGAACATGAATGGCAAGGCGCCGATCATGAGATCGCGCGGCCGCCCGGCGGCCATGCAGCCGACCGACATCCCCAGAAAACAGGCCAGCAAGACAATATTGGTGAAGAAGGTCAGGTAGATGACCGTGCTGCCGAACCAGCGGATGAAGGCCAGTTCGGTGAAGAGGATGGCGAAGCTGACCAGGAAAAGGTCGAGGCGGTCCCAGGGCCCGCCTTGTGCGAGCGTGTTCGTCCTTGAATCATGGGTGCCCTCGTTCACGTGGCGCTTCCTCCGCGGCCGGGCCGTCGCGGGACGACCTTATCGTGTCGCCCCGAGGACCACAAGGGAGAATGCTCGTCAACGCGGCCGAAGCTCCGGCCGCACGGCCGCTTTGGCATCACGAAAAAAGGGGAGTTCGTTCCTTCATTTCGCCGAAAATGGTCCGACGACCGGTGGTCCTCGGTCCTGACGCCTGCCCCTCGTCCTCGACTTTGAGGACGACTGGGGTTGATCAGGCGGGGCGAGAAGCCTGGACGAGGTCGCGGTGCCCTCGTCTTCCCGCGGTCGCGCATCACTTCGTCTTTTTCAGGACAACACCGCCCTCGTTCTTGTAAATTCGTTTTTCACCGCCGTCACGGACGTAATAGATGCTATGGATGATGCCAACGCCCGGTCTCAGGACGTGAAGCGCGCCGTAGCCGTCACCCCAGGCCTTGGCCGGCTCACGCGAGCCGATCTCCGGGTACACCTCCGGCTCACCCGCCGCGAAGTACTTCCAAGAGTAAGTCTCGTCGGTTGCCGCACCGCTTTCATACGTGGTGCGGATGCGGGCCTTGCCGTTTGGCTGAACGTCGATCGTCTGCTTGATATGCGTGGAAAGCGTGAAGGTCCCGAGGAAAAGGTCGCGGTGGCTTTTCTTTGGGTCCGATGCCGCGTCGTCCCGACGATCCTCCGCGCTCGCCCGCCTTGGCACCGGGGCGAAGTCCAGGCTCCAAGCGTCCTTCCCTCCACCCTGCTTCATTGTTCGGGTGCCGGCGAGCTTGTCACCATCGAGCCTCCCCTCGAACTTCGCGAGTGTCGTCTCGAGTTGGACGAACGGTCCGAGCCGCACCCACTTCCCTTTGCCCGTCAGCTCGCCGCCCACGACGAACTCCCCCTTCTCCCCTTCGCCCGTGAAATCGATGGTCACCTTCGATTTCCCGATCGTGCCGGTGCCTCGCTTACCTGCCAGGGAGGGTGGTCGCTTCTCAATGCGTTTCGCACCGCCCGGATCCATGAATTTCGGACCAGGGACGACGACGGCGCTCCCGTCGGTCCCGGAGGAGGGTGCTGGCTGTCCGCCGGGGCCCGCCTTACTGGTCGGCCGTCGCTTGACCTCGACGTCGCCCTCGATGGAATCCGTGAGCATTGTCGTGCCGGGATGCCGGGCCGTCCACTGCCGCTCCGCAGCTCGGGACTCTTCCAACGTGAGGAAGGCCCCGATGGTCTCTTTGGGCTTCCCGTCGTCGCCGAGTACTACGGCGATCCAGCCCTTTCGGACTTCCTTCCCATCGGGGTCTTGTCCCTGAGGAGGGGCCGAGGACGCGGCGGTGACGAGCACCATCAAGGACGCGAGCAAGAACCGGACCATGTGCGATCTCCGTCGGCCAACCGCCAAATAGACCCCTGTAAGCCGTGTGGCCGTCGCTGGCGAAAGTGGACCTCGCGGCCGATCATATCCCCCTAAGGGCCACGCGACCATGACCGCTATCCTCGGACTCGACCTCGGCAAGGTCAAGAGTACGTCTTGTTCCTACGATCCCAACACCCGGGAGGCCTGCCGCGGCACTGTCGCCACAGACCCGAGGGACCTCGTGTCAGGGTGGAGCACGCACAAGACCACGTATCAGATCTGACACGACCCCGTATCTGAATCTGGGTCTGTCAATTTGGGCGATCGCGTCCTGGCCCCGTGCGAAGTTGATGCGATTGGCAGGGGCGATTCCAGGCCCCGGTCGTCCAAGAAGCCTCGTAGTCGCAAACGGTCCCGGCGTATAACGAGGCCAATCCGGCCCAAGCGGGCATCGTGGCCCCCGCCCCCGACCTTCCCCGCTCGGGAGCGCTCCGAGCCCCGCCGCCCGTTCGTGGTCGGTCTTCGAGTCATGGACGTCGAAATATGAACAACCCGACGCGGGTCGTGACGTCCGGTCGTCGTCGCCGACGTCCACGAGGGCCAGGATGACCGGCCCGCAATCGAAATAGTGGCGGCTGGGATGGACGCGTCGTCCGGACGTTCCCAGCAGGTTCACATAGAAAGCGACGGCCTCTTCCATGTCTCCGACCTGGAGTACGAAGCGGAAGATCCGAAGTGATTCTGGTTCGGACATCAATCGTTTCTTCCTCCGACTGTAGGGTTGGCGCATTCAGGCGTCGCCGGGCCCGCGACCTCGCGCGGTGGTGATCTCCTTCGTGGCGGCCCATTGCCCTAGGTCCTGACGAGAGATGGCCGCCGCCATCAGGTCGGGGAAAAGGTCGGGCGTGCAGGCGAAGACCGGGATGCCCATGTCGGCCATCTTCTGTGCGTTCTCGTGGTGATAGCCTGGAGCACCATCGTCGCTGAGCGCGAGCAGGCCAATCACCTGCACGCCCACGCCGACGAAGGCGCCCAGCAATTCGAGCATCTCCTCGTTGCTCACACCGTCATAGAGATCGCTAATGAGAATGAGGATGGTGTCGGCCGGTCGCGTGATGATCCCGGCGCAGTATTTCAAGGCGCGCGGCGTGTCGGTGCCGCCGCCGAGCTGGGTTCCGAAGAGGAGGTCCACCGGGTCGTTGAGTTCGGCGGTCAGGTCGACCACGGCCGTGTCATAAACCACCACTTGCGTCTTCAAGGCGGGCAAACTCGCTAGGACGGAGCCGAAGATGCCCGAGTAAACGACCGAAGTCGCCATCGAACCGCTCTGGTCGATGCAGAGGACCACCTCACGAAGCGCCTGCCGCTTGCGGCCGTAACCAATCCGTTCCACGGGCACGATCGTCTTGTGGTCGGCTTGATAGTGTTTCAGGTTCGCGCGGATCGTCCTGTGCCAGTTGATCTCGTTGTGGCGCGGCCGGCGATTGCGCGAGGCCCGATCGAGACTGCCCAGCACGGCCTGACGCAAAGGCTCGCGCAGTTTCTGTTGGAGCTGCTCCACGACCGTGCGCACGACCATGCGGGCCGTCTCGCGCGCTTCCGCCGGCAAGACCGAGCCCAGCGAGAGCAAGTTCGCGACGAGATGGACGTCGGGCTGCATGGCCTTGAGCAATTCGGGCTGTTTGAGCATCTGCCGGAGGTCGAGCCGCTCCATCGCGTCTTTTTGAAGCATCTGGACGACCGGCGTGTGGAAGAACTTGCGGATGTCGCCCAGCCAGCGCGCCACGCGCGGGGCCGACTTCCCCATGCCCCCTTTTTTCGAGGGGCCCCCGTCGTAAAGTTCGGAGAGGGCCCGGTCCATCTCCAGGTCGGCGCCGGCGAGTGAGCAACCCGTGCCTTCGGCGTCTTCGCCGCCGAGCACCAGTCGCCAGCGCTTCAGACGTTCCTCGTTCGGGGCCGTCATGAGGGAGTCTCCAGGCCCAGCAATCGCGCCACCAGAGGCAGGACCTTCGCCGCTCTGTCGTGGTCCAGGTCGATCGTCGAGGGGAACGCGTCCGGTCGCGCGGCGGGCCCGCTCGTTTTCGCCGCCTTTTCGCCGAGGTTTCTTCGCAAGGAGGAGTCGAAGGCACTGAACGTGCGGCGGAGCATCGGCAGGAGGTTCGGGAAGACCTCCGCCGAAAGGGAGGCGAGCCAGCCGTCGAAGATGCCGAAGAGGTCGTCGTCGTGATGGAGGACCTCGCCGCTGTTCTTGAGGAAGCCATCGACCCAAGCGGCCGCGCGGGGCGGGTCGGCGGCCGGCGAAACGGCGAGGTTCATCAAGCGGGCGACCTGGTCGGGCCCCATCTGCCGGGCGTCAAGCAGGATGCGTACGGCCCGGCCGACGATGAGTCCGTGGATCGTCTCGGAGTCGGCGATGCTCCGGAGGGCCTGGAGCCACGCGGCCTTGTCGTCGGTGTGGTCCATGAGACCGATCGCGGCGTCGGCCTTCAGGATCGCCTCGAACATCTCTTCGGCCGCCGCGTCGTCGAGTGACGAGCAAGCCAGAGGCAGACCGACGCAGACCCGAGCGACCATCCCCGACGCGGCCCGGCCGACGAGTTCGGCGTCGGTCTTGCGCACACTGCCGTAGCGCGTGAGGTTGGCGAGCGGCGGCAGTGCCCCCATGAGTTGCGTCACGTCGGCCGCGACCGCCGCGAGCGACTCGAGGCGGGCCATGATTGTCTCGACCGCGTTGGGCAAGTCGGCCAGCATCGCCTGGTCGAGCAGCTCGGTGATCGGCGGCAGGTCTTGGAGCTTGCCGGCTTGGTCGGTCGCCTTGGCGGTGGCCGCTTCGACGACGGTCGGTCCCCAAACGCTCGCCTCGATCACCGCGACGGCCAGTTCGGGCCGCCATTGCAGTTGCCAAGCCTCTTTGAAGGTCCCCTTGCCCGACGAATGCGCCTCGCGGCCCCAATCCACCCCGAGCAAGCCCAGCCGATGAAGGAGATGGCTTCGACTCAAATCGGTCGCTTCGCGAAGGTCCAACGTCTTGACGATTTGGGCCGGGTCGGGGGCCATGCGCAGGCGTTTTTGGAGCTGTGTGAGGTCGCGTTGCAAGGGGACCGACGGCGTCTCCTCCGGCACGGCGCCGAGGCGCTCGCCGATGACCAGCTTGCGCTCGATGAGTCGCATCGGGGCCGATTCCCCCGAACAGAGGACCGCGAGCGTTGCCTCGTCGAGGTCGCGCAGGTCGGGGATGGGCCGGCCGCGCATCGTGGCCAGGGTGTCGGCCAGACGGACCGCTTCGATCACCGAGGCGGAGGAGGCGTCGAGACGTTCCTCGCGCAAGGCCCGCGCGACCTTGGTCAACCAGCGTTCAACGACCCGATTCGGGGCGGTCCAAAGATGATCGTACCAGCCGGGCGATTCGATGCCCGCACCGTAGCCACTTTCGCGCGCGAGCCGACCATACGTCCACGGCACCCAGGTCGCTGTCACTTTCGCTCTGGGAAGGCCCTTCAGCAATGCCGCGTCGTCGTTGGCGTCGGGCCAGGCGTCTTCGGCGAGCGCCGGCGCGTGCCAGGCGCCGCAGACGACGGCGATCGCCGTGTGTCCCTCCTTCTTGGCCGCGCGGATCGTTTGCCGCATGTGGGCCTCGCGTCGCCGTTCGCGAAGGTCCGTCACGGGCGGCACCGACGAACGGACCGCGCGCATCGCCTCGAGCACACCCGCGAAGAGGTCGGCGCCGTCGCGACGGCCTTCAACCAGGTGTTCCCACCAGCGTTCGCCGTCCTCGAAACCGGCCGCCTCGGCGAGCATCGCGAGCGGGTCCACAAGACGAGAAGGGGCCTCGCTCTCTTCGACTTCCGTCGCCTCGTCTTCCGTCGTCTCGCTCTCCGCGTGACCAAATTGGTAAGCGATGGGAAGGTCCATGAACCGCGCGGGAACGTCGCGTGTCAGCGCGTACTGAAGGGCCTGCCACTCGGGCGAGAAGACCGCGAACGGGTACGAGACGGAATCACTCGGCTTCTCGGGCGAGTAGATGAGGAGGGCGACGGGCGGGACCATGGTCGCTCGGGCCATGAGCGGGAGGACCTCGTCGGCGTCGGGAGGCCCTTCGACGAGGACGATGCTCGGCCGGATCGTCTCAAGGGCCTTGCGGACGCTTCGCGCCGAGCCTGGCCCGTGATGACGCACACCCAGAACGTGGACCTTCGCGGTGCCGGTCGTCATGGTCGATCAAACCACTTCGCGGCAGGCGCGATAAAGGTCCTTCCAGCCGTCGCGTTCCTTGACGACCGTTTCCAGGTATTCCAGCCAGACGACCCGATCTTGCACCGGGTCCTTCACGACGGCGCCGACGAGTCCGGAGGCCATGTCGGCCGCGCGCATGACGCCGTCGCCGAAGTGGGCCGCGAGGGAGAGCCCTTGGTTCACCACGGAGATCGCCTCGGCCGTGCTCATGGTACCGCTCGGTTGTTTGATCTTCGTCTTGCCGTCGGCCGTCTTGCCGTCGCGCAGTTCGCGGAAGATCGTGACGACACGTTGGAGTTCCTCCATGCCGGGTGCCTCGGCGGGGATGGCGAGGGCCCGGCCCAGGGAGTCGACGCGCGTTCGGACGATTTCGACCTCCTCCTCCGCTGTCTCGGGAGTGGGCAAGACGACCGTGTTGAAACGCCGCTTGAGGGCGCTGGAAAGTTCGTTCACGCCCTTGTCGCGATTGTTGGCGGTGGCGATCAGGTTGAATCCGCGCGTCGCCTGGACCTCCGAGTTCAGCTCGGGAACCGGCAAGGTCTTTTCCGAGAGCATGGTGATGAGCGTGTCCTGAACGTCGGCCGGGATGCGTGTCAGTTCCTCGACGCGAGCGACCTTGCCTTCGGCCATCGCCCGCATGAGGGGACTATGCACCAGGGCCCTGGGACTGGGGCCTTCCGCGAGCAAGAGGGCGTAGTTCCAGCCGTAGCGAATGGCCTCCTCGCTCGTGCCCGCTGTCCCTTGGACCAAGAGCGTGGAATCGCCGGAAACGGCCGCGGCGAGGTGTTCCGAGACCCAGCTTTTCGCGGTGCCGGGCACACCTAGAAGCAAGAGCGCGCGATCCGTGGCGAGCGTGGCCACGGCCACTTCCATCAATCGGCGATTGCCGATGTATTTGGGACTGACGACGAAGCCGTCGTTCAGGGTGCCACCCAGAAGATAGGTGGAAACGGCCCAGGGGGAGAGCCGCCACCGTGGCGGGCGCGGTCGGTCGTCGTTCTTGGCGAGGGCCTCCAGTTCCTCGGCGAATTGCTCCTCGGCGTGGCGACGCAAGACGGCGGTCGCGTCGGCCGGCGGGGCCGCCTTTTCCGGGGCGCTCGCCCCGCTCTTGGTTCGGCTCATCCTTCGAACTCCCGTCTCATGGCGCGGCGGAACCGCAGACGTTCGGTCATCACGGAGTAGGCGGCCTCATACGCGAGGTCCGAGACCGCCGGCCCCAGCGCGGCGGCGGCGTCCTCGGCGAGGTCCGCGGGCAAGCGCCCGCCCAGACCTTCGATGAAGCTCAGCAAGGGGTATTCGTGGTACTGATGGTCGTGGGCACGCCCGGCATACGTGGTCAACTTCGAACGTGTCGCATCGTCGGCGAAGTGGGCCCGTTCCAAATCGACGACCTGTCGGAGCCGCGCGAGGACCTCGCGACCCACCGTTGGCCCGATCGGGTCGTCGAAGCCGCTCAGCA
Organism: uncultured Isosphaeraceae bacterium; assembly: GCA_937858365.1. Classification (GTDB taxonomy): domain Bacteria; phylum Planctomycetota; class Planctomycetia; order Isosphaerales; family Isosphaeraceae; genus CALLYK01. The sequence goes on from CALLYK010000226.1 coordinate 13,957, forward strand.
CCGTGAAGACTCGATCACTGGCCTTGAAGGGCCCTACGTGGTCCTTGAGGAGCTCGAGCAAGAGCGCGTCCCTGCGGTTGGGCTCGACCGCCTTCAAGAGCTCCACGCGCCGCGATCGCAGGGCCTGACCGTGTTTGTTGTCGGGCCAGTGCTGGAAGAGGGCCTCGGCCCAAGCGCCTTCGTGATGCCGGATCGCGGCCTGGCCCCAGGCCGACCAGACGAGGCCGTCCCATTCGCCGCCGTGATTGGCCTTCACGAGTTCCTCGGGGCCCGCGTCGAGCCATGAGGCATAAGCATGAGGAGGCACGGCCGAGAGGACCTCCTGGAGCAACCACGCACGCTCACCGAGCTTTTCATGGGTCGGTTTCGCGTTCACGCCGTCGCGCGTCATCGCCTTGTCCATCGCGACAGGCGGCACCACCAAGAGTTGGCCGGCGTCCCAGGTCAGGATGCCCTGAGCTCGTTCGACCATCCGCGCGCAGAGACGCGACTCGGGAAGAGATCGGAGCAAATCGGCGGCGGCGCGGCGCACTTCCTTGCTTCGATCATCGAGGGCCCCTTCCAGGAAGGGCTCATCCTCCATCGAAAGCCCGGTCGCGAACTCGCCGAGGGCCTTGGCTCGAAAATCGGCCGGGTCGGAAGCGAACGTCGCGACGACGAGCTCGCGACCGCGCGCGGGGTCGGCCTCGCGGACTTCGCGGAGCGCGATCAAGCGTTCGGGCCCCGCTCCCGTTTCCCAGACCGTTTGGGCCGACTCGTTCGCTTCCAGCCCCGCGATCTTGCGCCAGGCGGGGACCTTCGCCGCGAGCCAACGGCCCCGCGCCCCGAGCACAGGCCGCAACAAGCGGTCCGAGACCTCGCGCTTCGAGCCGCGTTCCAGCATGTCCACGAGAAGGTCATGGGGCAGACGACGACCCGCGGCGCCCGCCAATCCGAGCCACTCGGCCAGGCATTCAGTGTGTTCGCCCGCGAGCATGCGCCGGAGCAATGCGGCTTCCTCCGGGCCGCACTCGACTTGCTCGTCATCGGGACACGCTTCCCAGAAGGGCCGCGCATCACCCATCGGCTTCCGGCCGACTCGGCCGTAAAGGCTGGTTGCCGCCGCGAGCGCCAGGAGTCGAGCGGCGGGTCCGTGGGCCCCCAGCTCCGAAAGGCCCGAGAAGGGGGCCTTCAGTGAAGTGGGGGGCGGTCGCCGATCGACGCCCACAAGGGCGCAGGCGGTCGCCTCCGCCAACTCGGGGATGGGCACGGGCGGCGCGACCGCGACCGGGCGCGACACATCCGGGTCCTTGTTCACCAGGGTCATCGTCTTGCCCGCCGCGCGACATGCCAGAGGGTCGAGGGTCGCGCCGTCGAACTCGCCGCAAAGGGTGATCACCCCGCCGCCGCTCAGGGCCATCAGCCGCCATGCCTTGACGAATCGGTCGCT
>CALLYK010000227.1 GCA_937858365.1 uncultured Isosphaeraceae bacterium
TGCATCAGGTGGCTGTCCCGACTTACGTCGCACCGATGGCGACCGGGCAGGCCGCGACCCCATCGGGCCAAACGCAAGCCACAGGTCAGGGAATGGAAGAGGCCCCGCCGGCGCCGGAGAAGTGAGGTCGGGCACGACGGACCTGACCCGAACTTGTCCTCATCCGTTGGTTTGATGCGTCGGGTAGTGGCGGCATGACCGCCGCCACTACTCTTATGTGTAAATTGATCACTTACTTGGTGGTTTGATCCCCATCGCTTGCATGAGCATTTGGAGGTCTTCCCAAGTGTCTCGCTTGGCGGGCGGATTGCGCAGCAAGTAAGCAGGGTGCCATGTCACGATCGCAGGCACGTTCATGTAGCGATGCCAGCGTTTGCGGAGACGCGTGACAGAGAGGGCCGTGTCGAGTAGGGTCACGGCGGCGGTCCGTCCGAGCAGACAGAGGAATTCCGGCCGAATGATGGCGATCTGTCGTTCCAGGTAGGGAAAGCAGTTCCGGGCCTCTTGTGGCTCGGGCTCACGATTGTCCTGGGGACGACACTTGACCACATTCGCAATATAGACGTCCTCTCGTTTCAGTCCCATTCCTTTGGTAATCATGTCGGTGAGAAGCTGACCAGCGCGACCCACGAAAGGACGGCCCGAGGCGTCTTCATCGGCCCCCGGTCCCTCGCCGATGAACATCAATCGGGCCGTGGGGCTCCCTTCGCCGAAGACCGTGCGACTTCTTGAGGCCACCAATTTGGGACACATCGAACAACGGGCGACTTCGGCCGAGAGTTCCGTCAGTATGGTCAGACGCTCTTCGACGGGAAGCGACGGGCCCACTTCCACCTCGGTCTGAAAGAGCGACGCGGCGGGAGCGGCCGGCGCCGGGCGAGTCTTTGGCGGCGGCGGCGAGATCGAGACCTCCTGAACCGGGTCCGGGGCCCTGACGACAGGCTTGGGACGAGGCCCTCGCGAGGCGACGTCCAGCGGTCGCGGCATTCTGTCGATGCCCGCGATGCGCAATCCTTCGATCCTTTGGCGCGTTTCGCGAAGCAAGGCCCGTCGTTCTTGCTCGTGTTCGCTGGACATGGCCTCGGATACCCCCCCCAGCTTCGGCCGTCAACCAGCGCGTTCACGGGCCTCGGCCGCCGCCGCTTCGGAACGGGCCAACCGATCCAGCGGCCCGCCCGCGCGGTTCGTGATGAGCCTGGCCCCTCGATCATACGTGACGTAACTCCACGCCCACTGAAACAAGACAATCATGCGGTTCCGAAATCCGATCAAGAATAATATATGAACAAATAACCATATTAACCATGCGATCATGCCCGTCGTTCGGAACCCGCGCAAGTCGGCGATGGCAGCGCCTCGGCCGATCGTCGCCATCGAACCCTTGTCGAGATACATGAATGGCGGAGGTGTCTTTCCTTTGAGTCGTCGTTTGATCGCATCGGCCACGTAACTGCCGCTTTGCATCGCGACCGGCGCCACTCCGGGCAATTGTCGCCCTTCTTGCTCCAAGGCCATCAAGTCACCGACGACGAAGACTTCTGGATGACCTGGTACGCTCAAGTCTCTCTCCACGACGACTCGGCCGACCCGATCCAGCGGTACACCCAACGAGGCCGCCAAGGGGGACGCCGCCACACCGGCCGCCCAAAGGACCGTCCGGGCCCGGATCGACTCGGCCCCCATCATCACGCCCTGTGCGTCAATCCCCGTGACGAGCCTCCCCTCGTGGACCTCAACACCTTTGGTCTGAAGCTGCTCGCGAGCGCTGCGCGACAGTCCAGGGGTGAACGCTTGCAAGATCCGATCGGCCCCTTCGATCAGGACGACTCGTGCGGTGGTCGGGTCGATGTGACGGAAATCGCGCTCCAGGGTGTATCGGGCCACTTCACGCAAGGTCCCGGCGAGTTCCACGCCCGTCGGCCCTCCGCCGACGATCACGAACGTCATCCAGGCCCGCCTGCGCTCCGGGTCGGTCTCGCGTTCGGCCGCTTCAAATGCGAGAAGCATCCGGCGGCGGATTTCCAGGGCGTCGTCCAGGCTCTTGAGCCCCGGCGCGTGACTGCTCCAGCCGTCGTTGCCGAAGTAGGAATGCGTCACTCCTGTGGCGACGATCAAATAATCAAAGGAGACTTCTCCGTCGGCGAGGACCACCCGGCGTCCTTGGACGTCGATCGCGTCCACGTCGGCTAGGATGACCTCGGTGTTGCGCTGCCGCCGGAGGACCCGGCGGATCGGTGCCGCGATGTCTGAGGGGTTCAGCGCCGCGGTCGCCACCTGATAAAGCAACGGCTGAAAGAGATGATGATTGGACCGGTCCACCACCACCACGCGAACGGGGGCCGAGCCGAGGCCCTTCGCGGCGGCGAGACCGGCGAAACCACAACCGATGATGACGACCGTCGGGGTCTTGGACCGTGACGCTGAGGATGGTGTCATGGTCATCATTTTATCAACGAACGATCGAAAGGCGAGCGGGACCCCGGCGGAGCGCGGACCTCGATCGCTCAGGATCGACCCATCCATTTGTGAAGGAAGTGAAGACCTTCATCATGTTCACCATCCATGACGAGCCGTCGCAAGCGATGAAGGCGGCGAGCATGCCCGGCCGACCAAGGGACGGCCTCGCCCGCTTGGGGCGGGTGAGGGACCAAGTGATGGCCGATCGTCGCGAGAAGGCGCTCCAGTCCTTCGCCCGTGACTGCAGAGATGGGCATGGCGCTGACTTGTCCTTCCGTCCAGGCGGCGGGCAGGTCGCACTTGCTCGCCAGGACCAGCCTGTTCGTTTCATCGGCCACTTGAGGAAGGGCGGCCGGGTCCCACGCCTGAGAGCGATCGAGGACCCATAAGACCAGGTCCGCTCGTTCCCGAGCGGCCTTCGCGCGGGCGATCCCCGAGACTTCGATGGGTCCTTCGCCCTGGCGAGTGCCAGCAGTGTCGAGAAACGTGACCGGCCAACCTGAGCAAGCCGTTCGAAACCGGAGGACGTCGCGGGTCGTCCCGGGGACCTCGGACACGATCGCCCGTTCATGACCCGCCAGAGCGTTGAAGAGGCTGCTCTTGCCCGCGTTGGGCGGCCCAGCGATCACCACGTCCCAGCCTGTGATCATTTTCTCACCGAATTCATGACGTTTAATGAGAATATCCAGTTTCCTCAGGGCCACGCAAGGGCCAATACTCAAAAGGCCCGCGATCTGGGCCAGCGCAGCGTTGAAGGCCCCTTCCGCCTGGTCGAGAAGGACCTCGGCCACGCGGAGGGTCTCGGCGAGAGGCAAGGTCCGTTCGGCGTCACGTCGGGTCCCGGTGTGTTTGGCCCGGGATCGAGGGGTGATCGAGACAGCTCCCGCATTGACAAGTGCGGAGACCGCCAACCTGACCACCGCGGGACCACCGTGACAATGGACCTCCACCTCGGGAGGCTCGTGGCCGACGATCGTCGCGACGACCTCGTCACCCTCCCCCCGACCGAGGCGTCCGAGACGAATGCGGTCGGATGCGGCAACACCCAAGGCCCCTCCCCTCGCGGGGCGGAAGACCGAGTTGACCACTTCGATCGCCCGCGGACCTCGAACAGATACGACCGCGATCGCGCCTCGACCGGACGGAGTGAGCACGGCCACCGTGGATTGATCGCGTATTCTCATTCCTTGTCTCGATGACCCAAGCGGGCGATCCCCCGTAAGACGAGGTCGGGCACGACACGCGCTTGAGGGCCGTCGATCAAGTGGGAGATCGGGCCCGCGTCTCCTCCCGTCCAAACGCGCCAGGGTCGATCTTGGCCGATGCTCTGGCGCTCGATCAACTCTCGGACGGCACCGACCACACCCCAGAAGACCCCCGCGCGCAAGGCCGGGAGCGTCGAGTTACCGATCGCTGAAGGGGGCCCGTCCAGGTCGAGTCCCACCGCGGGCAACTGGGCGGTCCCAAGGTTCAAGGACCGGGCCATCAGGCCCATGCCGGCCGTGATCGCCCCACCTTTCCAGACCCCATCGGCGTCAATCCACTCGACGGTCACGGCCGTGCCGCAGGAGACGACCTGACCACAGGCCCCTTGCGGCCGGCAACGGCCCGCCTCGGCCGCGGCGAAGGCCCGGTCCGCGCCCGCCCTCTCGCTATGATCCAACGTGTGCTTCAAAGGCACATCGGCGGCCGAACGAAACCAGGTGACATGTGTTTCTTTTTGACTCATCAAGAAGCGATTCAGCGACTCGGCGATGGGCGGGTTCACCGAGGAGACGGCCCAACTTGTGGAGCGTTCGGCTTCGACCCAGGCCCGCCATTGGCGGTCCCAGGCGTCCGGGTCATCGATGGGTAGCGCGGCCACCGCGACGATCTCGCCATCGGGGCCGCAAAGTCCCCATTTCAAGCGGGAATTACCCAGGTCGGCGACGAGCCGGACCTCGCGCGACGCGGCCAAGGCGCGGCCCTCCTCAAACGGCGGCCGGTTCTGGGCGGTCCGCGTTCTCCCCTTGGTCCAGCCTGGACAAGTCCGCGGCGATCCGGGCGATTAAGGCGGGGATGCCCTGGCCCGTCACAGCGGAGATTGCCATCGGCTCGATGCCCGTCTCGCCGACGAACCGGCCCCTCGCCTCATCGGCGCCTGTCAGGTCGATCTTGGTCAAGACGACGATTTCGGGGCGCGACGCAAGGGCACGGCTGTAGCGTTCCAGCTCGCCGCGAATGGTCCGATAGTTGGCCACGGGGTCGGAACCATCTATCGGCACAGAATCCACAAGATGCACCAATAATCGCGTTCGTTCGACATGACGTAGGAAATCATGTCCCAATCCCAAACCTTCATGGGCTCCTTCGATGAGTCCGGGGATGTCGGCGATCACGAAAGGCCGGTCGGAATCGGCGGCGGCCATGCCCAGGTTGGGGTACTTGGTCGTGAACGGGTATTCGGCGATCTGCGGTGTGGCACGGGTCGTCCGAGACAAGAGCGTGGATTTGCCCGCGTTGGGAAGGCCGATCAGGCCGACGTCGGCGATGACCTTGAGTTCCAGGACGATCACGCGCTGTTCGCCGGGCTGTCCTTTCTCGGCCATCCTCGGAGCGCGGTTCGTGGACGACTTGAAGTGGGCGTTGCCGTACCCGCCGACCCCCCCCTTGGCGACGATGACCCAGTCACCGACGTCCTTGAGGTCTTTGAGGATGAAGTCGCGATCACGGTCGCGGACGATCGTGCCGGGCGGGACCGCGATGATTAGGTCCGACGCCCCTCGACCGTGACAGTCGGAGCCCTGCCCATGTTGGCCGCGATCGGCCCGCCAATGTCTCTGATGCGAGAGGTTGGCCAGGTTCGTCAGTCCCTCGACGACCTTGACGATGACGGACCCGCCATCGCCGCCGTTCCCGCCGTTGGGGCCGCCGCGCGGGGCATATTTCTCCTTGCGAAAGCTGATGATGCCGTTGCCGCCATCACCGGCCTGGACATGCAAGGTCACGCGATCAACGAACATGCGGCCCTCGGGACCGGTATGAGGCCCCGCTGTCCAAAGAGGGAGGTCCTCCCGGCGAGTGGGTCCAAGGAAGACCAGGCCCAATCCGGAAACGGATCAGACGGTGAGTGGGTCCACGTTGATGCGTCGGCCGTTTTGGTCGAATCGCACCGTGCCTTCGATCAACGAATAAATGGTCCAATCGCGGCCGACACCGACGTTCTTACCGGGCCGCCACTTGGTGCCATGTTGCCGGCAAAGGATGCTGCCGGGCTGGGCGAACTGACCACCGAAGAGCTTGATCCCCAGCATTTGCGGGTTCGAGTCGCGACCATTGCGGCTGGAGCCCTGCCCCTTTTTATGGGCCATGACGACGTCCTCAAAGCGAAAGAGTGCCAATGAGTCAACCCACAGGGCCAGTAAGGCCCAGTACCGGGCGAAAAAAAGACTGTACCTCACGACGGATCGACCCGGCAAGGCCAGTCAACCAGCGGAATGCGTGAAGAAGGGAAGCGATGCGAACAAGCGAATGACCGTCTCGTCGGGTCGGACCCGTCCGACATGTCACAGCTTGGGACGATACGTCTGAGGAACGTAACCAGAGAGTTTCTTGGGTGCGAGCTTGGGCGCGATCCGGGCGAAACGGGCCAGGCCGTTCACCGTGGGCACGCTCACCCAATCTTGTCCGATCAAAGGTTGAGCGTATGCGAGGTAGTCATCGGTCACGTCGATCTTTGTTTCGCCGATCCATGCCCTCGGGAAGTGGCGGTCCTTGGCGGCCACCCGTTCCAACGGGACCTTGTCGTAATGGGCCTCGTAGGCGAGGCTCCCCTGGTCGCGCAAGATCGTGGCCATGAAGCCGTTACCTTCTCGGCGCGCAATCTGGACCGCGTGTCGGCCCACGTTGTATGCCTCATCGAGGTCGACCACGCTCGCGTAAGCGATCGCGTTGCGTTGGTCGGTCCCAGGGATTTGGAAGCGGGCCTTACCCGGCACCGGGAACTTCAGCGAATTCAAGTAGTTCGTCACCGTTTGCGCGACGGTCGTCTCGCTGGCGCTGAACTGAGTGTGACCGAAGCTGTCCTTGGTGGCCCCGATGTCGCCCACGTCGAACCCTTCGGAAACGACCACGATGCAACGGCCATCCTCATCGAGCTGGCGCAAGACGTTCTCGCCAAGCTCTTGGAGGGTGAGTCCCGCCTCGGTGAGGTAGATCTGAAGGGGCATCTCGCGCTCGGGATCGGCGAGGCGCGCCGCAGCCGGGATGAAGCCGATCTTGCGACCCATCGCCTGAATCACGAGCACGGGGTCGGCCGGACAACTGCCCGCGTTCTCCTCGTTCGCCTGACGAACATATTCGGCATAGTATCGGGCGACCGAGCCATAGCCGGGGGAGTGGTCCAGCAGAGTGAATTGCTCATCGCCCAGGTCGTTGTCGATTGTCTTGGGGACGCCCGTGGCCACGAGGTCGAGGCCCATGTCGTGTGCCAGCTTGCTGACTTTGAACGCGGTGTCTTGCGAGTCGTTGCCGCCGATGTAGAAGAAGTAGCCCACGTCGTGGGCCTTGAAGACCTCCACGACCCGGGCGAAGTCTTCGTCTTGACCGGCCTTCAACTTGTAGCGACAAGTGCCGATCCCGCCCGCCGCCGGGGACGTGCGCAGAAGCCCGATCTCCTCGGCGGGGCTGGCCGAAAGGTCGATCAGTTCCTCCTTCAAGACCCCTTCAATGCCGAACTTGCCGGCGAGCACCGAGCCGAACGTCTTCGAGTCGCCGCGACAGGCCTCGATGATGCCTCGAAGTGAATTGTTGATGACGCAAGTGGGACCGCCCGACTGGGCGACGACGACGTTCCGCGGCATGTCTTTGGTTCCCGAAATTCGACCAGATGAGAAATCACTGGGGCGCGCTCCAGGGAGGCGATGCGGGCAAGAGGGCCTCGAAGCGCGCGACTTGTTCGTCCATGTAGGCGCCTTGATAGGTGCCGTTGAAGAAGCGTGGCAGGGCCTCCTCGTACAACCGACGCCACGATTCCTCCTCGTGGCCCGGGTTGATGGGGAAGAAGAGCACGTCGTTGGCCACGGCCGCGGCACGGTCACCCGGGGCGTCACCGATCATCATGACGTGGTCGCGGGCGTACTTCTCCGGGCTCGCGGCCAAGGCCAGGTGTTCCTTCTTGCTGCCGAGTTCCTGACCGGCGATCAGGCCGACGTATTGGGCCAAGCCGTGCTCGTCCCACTCGCGTTTGAGGGCGTCCCCGGGTGTGGCCGAGACGACCATGATGTCGGCCCGTCCGATCATCTCGTTGAGCGACTCGCGAACGAGCGGGAAAGGCGGCACGTCCTTGACGATGGCCTCCACGTTCTCGTTCACCTCGACGCTCCATGCGTACGTGCGCGTCAAATCGGGGTCGCCGGTCTTCTCCACTTCCGCCTTGAGCACGGGGTTCCCCAGTTTCGTTTCCCGCTTGATCCAATCGCGCAGGCCCGGCAGGGGCGGGACCCGAAAGCCGCGCCGTTGGACCTCGGCCCGCTCAGCTAGCAAGTCGAGCGCTTTCACGTAGGCGGGGAAGCGATTGGCGCCTCGGTCCTTCGAGTAGAGGTTCACAAATTCACATGATTCCCGCGCGTACTTGGCGACCGCCGCCAAATGAAAATGTTTGATGAAAGCGGGAATAAAACACTCTTTGTGCTTGACTTCCATCGTGTCGAAGGCGCACCCGTCGCTATCGATGCCGATGAAGAAGTCGGTCGTCTTGGGGAAGGCACGGAGCGCGGCTTGCGGGTCTTGGGACATGGTTGGGCGCGGGGGTTGAGGACGATTCAACTCAAAGGACGCCGGCGAACCAGGAAGATACCACGAGCCCCCTGCCCGATTCGAGTGGGCGTCTCGCCTTCATGGGGCGGCCGAAGGTCGTTACGATGGAATGGGCCGAGAGTCATTTCCCAAGGGGGGCCCGATCATGGCTGGACCCTTCCCCGGCATGGACCCGTTCATCGAGGCCCAAGGAAGCTGGCTGGACTTCCATAATCGCCTCATCGCGGCGATCTGCGACAAGTTGGGAGACGACTTGCCCGGCGATTACGTGGCCCGGGTCGATGAGCGGATTGAACTCGTTGATCGGGGCGAGGATGGTGCGAGTTTCCTTCCCGACGTCCTCGTAGCGGCGCCGTCAAGTACCGAAGAAGTCCCCTCGATGATGGTCAGCGGCCTCCCTGTCGCGGCCACTCTCAACGAGGTCCTCTATCGCGACCCGGAGGAGGTCCGACACACCTGGGTCGAGGTCCGCCGCTTGCCCGACCTGGAACTCATCACCGTCGTCGAGGTCCTTTCGCCCGTCAACAAGAGTGGATCGGGGCGTGCCGCGTACCTTGAAAAGCGGGACAAATACCACGCGGGCAGAGTCAACCTGGTCGAAATCGACCTTCTCCTCGGCGGCGCCCCGCTGCCGATGAAGCGCCCCTTGGGACGCGGTCGTTATCACGCGATCGTCACCCGGGGACCACGGCTCCCGACCGCCGAAGTGTACTCATGGTCGGTCTTCGACGCGGTCCCCACGGTCCCCGTCCCGTTGCGCCCGCCCGACGCCGACGTTCCGATCGAAGTCGCGCCCCTCGTCGATCGCGTCCACACGTCGGGACGATACGCTTTGACCTTGAAGTACGACCGAAAACTCCCGGACGATCTCCCGCTCGACGAGGCCGCTCGAGCGTGGTCTCAAGCGTTCCTTGCCGCGCGGCAGGCAGGCGATCCTTGATCCCTACGGTCGCAAGTTCAAGTCCAGGAACGCTTTCACCTGGCCGATGATGGCCGGTTCCGTGGGCAGACGTTCGACGCTGCTGGCCCCGAAGAAGCCGGCGATGCCTCGGGTCCGACGGAAGACCTCCGCGACGTCGGCCGGCTCGGCGATCGGACCACCGTGGCAAAGCACAAGCGCGTCGGGTCGGACCGACCAGGCGGCCTCGGCCATCGCCTGAACGCGCTGCGCGGCCGTCGCGAGGTCCAGAGCGGTCGTCGCGCCGATGAGGCCCTTCGTGGTCAGACCGACGTGCGGGACCAGAATGTCGGCCCCGGCCTGGGTCATCGCCCTGGCCTCCTCCTCATTATGGACGTAGGGGCAGGTCAGCAGGCCCATCGAGCGGGCCAAGGCGATCATGGCGACTTCCTTGTCGTAGCCCATGCCCGTTTCTTCGAGTCCTTGCCGGAAGGTGCCGTCCACCAAGCCGACCGTCGGGAAGTTCTGCACGCCCGCGAAGCCCGCTTCCCGGACCTCCACCAGGAACCGTGACATGACCCGAAACGGGTCGGTCGCGCAGACGCCCGCGAGCACGGGGGTGCGCTCGACCACGGGCAGGACCTCGCGCGCCATGTCCATGACGATCGCGTTGGCGTCGCCATAGGGCATGAGGCCGGCCAGGCTGCCGCGACCCGCCATTCGATATCGGCCCGAGTTGTAGATGATGATCAGGTCAATGCCGCCGGCCTCCGCGCACTTGGCGCTCAGCCCCGTGCCTGCCCCGCCGCCGATGATCGGCCGGCCTTGGGCCACCTTCACTCGGAAGAGTCGAAGGACCTCCTCACGCCCTGGGACCATCAGTCCGCCTCCTGAACTTCGAGCCCGCGCCGCATGACGGTCGCCGACCCGCAGCATTCGTGATGGAAACTCGCCGAATCGGCCAGGGCTTCTGCGACCGTGGCGCGGTCGATCGTGGTGAATCCCAGGTGCTTCGCGAAGAAGCCGGCCGCGTGACGACTCTGCAAGACCACCTCACTTAGACCGTCGGCGGAAGCCCGATTCAGCAAGGTCGCGACCAGCCGTCGACCGAGCCCCAGACCACGCAGCTCGTCGGCCACGGCCACCGAGCGGACGAGGCCGGTCTTACCATGTTCTTCGAGACCGGCACAGGCGACGACGCGGTCCTCGGCCCCACGGACCACGAGGAACCCGTCGATGTGGTCGGATACCCCTTCCTTGGGCAGGCCGCACTGGTCAAGCAACGCGATGATCCCGTTCACGTCTTCTACCCCGGCCCATTCCGGAAAGGTGTGCTTTCCTCGTGGTACGCCTTCGGCATCGGCCATCAGGCCCAAGAGCGCCAGGGCTGCCGTTTCGGCGAACTCGGGCTCGTTGATATGTCTGTCGGTTTCGATCAGTCTCACGTTGGGTCTCCCCTTCAAGCCGTCGCGTAGGGTCGAAAAGAGAGCGGAATCGGCCTCGGGCCACCAGAAGGGCATGCCAGGCGCGTCGAGCGCCGAGACGCCGCCCCGGGGCACGATCACAATGGTCGGCCCCGTGGCCCGGGCCAGCTTCTCGACGATGAGGCGGCCAAGGGCGGCGTTCTCCTCGGGCGTCGTGCGCATCAGGGTCACGTTGGCGTTGTGGACATAGAACCGTCGGTGAGCGAAGCGTTCAGGGACCGTCTCCCTCGGTCCGAAATTGACCATGTCAAGGGCGCCCAGGCTCACGACCTGGGGCAGCCCTCGCTTGCCGGCCGCCTCCAGACGTTCCGGGCCCGCGGTGAGGATGCCGCCCACGACCTCGTCGGCGAGTTCCGTGGTCGTGATGTCGAGGACCCCGTGGACAAGTCCGTCACGCACGAGGCCCTCCATCGCTTGGCCCCCCACGCCGGTCGCGTGGAAGACGAGGACCTCGCAGCCCTTCTCTTCAAGCAGACGCCGGGCCCGATCCACGCAGGCCGTCGTGACGCCGAACATCGTCGCCGCGATGACCGGCCGGTCTTGTTCGTCCGGCTCGTCCTCGATGAAGACGACCTCCGGGTTCGGTGTCCTCGAGTCCATTTCCAAGCCCAGCTCGGGCACTGGCTCATCGTGTTGGTTCAGGCCGTGTCCGCCCACCATCCCGGCCATCGCATGGGCCGCGTTCGCGAGGACCTTGCGCGTCAGCCTGTTGAGGCCCGCGATATCGGCGACGGAGTGGAACATGCAGATATCGCTGCCGCCCACGAAGGGCCGCACCTGACCGCTCGCCAAGGTGCTGACCATCAGCTTGGGCACACCGAAGGGCAAGGCCCGCATGGCCGCCGTGCCGATCGTCGTGCCGGCGGAGCCGCCGATCGCCAAGACTCCATCGACCTTCCCTTGTCCCGCTAGTTCCAAGACGAGTGATGTCACCCCTCGCTCCGCGGCGGCCACGGCCTCACCGCGGTCCGACAGACTCTCAAGGTCCACACCGGCCCGGAAGAAGACCCGTTCGCGGTCGATGTCGGCACGGCCCATCGGCGTCCCACGCGAACCGGCGTCGATCACGGTCGTCTCGACCCCGGCCTCTTCGAGCCGCTCACGCACGTACGTCAGCTCTCGTCCTTTCGTGTCCAGGATCCCGATCAGCACCACCGGCATCTCTGGTCCCTCACGCTTGCTCTGTACCCGCCGACCCCCCGAGACGATAATGAGGCCCGACAATGGCATTGCACCATGAGTGAGTCGGCCGGTCCACGGACTGCCGGGAGTTCGCGGGTGGAGTCATCAAACAAACGGCTCGTGGCCCTGGTCACAGGCGCCGGACGCGGGATCGGCTTGGGCATCGCCAAGTGTTTGGCTGCCGCGGGTTTCGCCGTGGCCTTGACCGACATCGATGAGGAAGCGGTCGCAAGCGAGGCCCGCTCACTGAAAGACGCCTTGGGCCAATGGCTCGACGTTCGCGACGCCCAGGGTTGGTCATCGGCGATCGCGGCCGTCGTCGAGCGTTGGGGGCGTCTCGACCTTCTCGTGAACAACGCCGGCATCAGCCCGCGCGACCACGTGGACACGGCCGAAGAGGCCGATTGGGAGCGGACGATCGGCATCAACCTCAAAGGTGCCTGGCTCGGCGTCAAGGCCGCGTTGCCCTGGTTACGCGAGTCTCGCGGCCGGATCGTCAACATCGGCTCGACGCACTCCACTCTGCCGCTCAGGGGCCTTTTCACGTACACGGTGAGCAAGGCGGGCCTACTGGGCCTGACGCGGCAAGTCGCGCTCGAGTGCCTCGACGATGGCATCACCTGCAACATGATCGCCCCGGGGTGGGTGCCGTCGCCAGGCGAGGTAGCTATCCAAAGGGCCGAGGGCCGGCCCGACTTCCCGGCGGGAATCGCGCGAGTCTCGGCCCCCGAGGACGTGGGCGCGTCCGTCCTCTTCCTCGCCTCGCATCAAGGAAGGAACATTACCGGCGAAGTCATTCATCTTGATGGCGGCCTGCACGCTTTCGGCGACCTCGACGTCGTCCACTTCCCCTCGATCGGAGGTCGATCGTGAACGAGTTCCCCCTCTGTCTGAACACCAGTACGATCCGGCCGACCCCTCTGTTGGAAAAAGTGAGGATCGCCGGCGCGGCCGGCTACGACGCGATCGAGCCCTGGAATGACGAGGTCGCCGACCACGTGCAACGTGGCGGCAGCTTGGGCGAGCTCAAGCGCGCGATCGACGACGCCGGCCTTAAGGTCGTGAGCATGATCGCCTTGCACGGCTGGACCAAGTCCGAGCCCGACGCTTACGCAAGGGCCCTCGACGATTGCCGTCGCCGCTTCGACCAGGCCGCTGCCCTCGGCTCACCTTACATCGTGGCCAGCCCGCCCCAACAAGTCGTCAACCTCGAACGCACGGGTCGTCGCTATGCCGACTTGCTCCGCATGGGAAGGCAATACGGCGTCGTGCCCGCGATGGAGTTCCTCGGCTTCGTCGATGGCGTGCGGTCCATGGCGGCGGCCTGGTCGATCGCCGCCGGCTCCGGCGACTCCTCGGCCCGCGTCGTAGGCGACGTCTTCCACCTCCTCCGCGGCGGCGGTCGGGTCGAGGACCTCGGCCTCATCGACGGCGACCGCATGGCGATCTTTCATATCAATGACTTACCCAATCATCCTACTTTTATTGAACAAACAGATGCCGATCGCGTGATGCTCGGCGAGGGCGTGGCCGATCTGCCTCGCGTGATGGCCCAATTGCGTCTCATCGGCTATCGCGGGCCCATTTCCCTGGAGCTTTTCAACGTCGACCTTTGGAACGCAGACCCGCTCGAAGTGGCCCAACGAGGGATCGATCGACTGAGGTCTTTAATCGAAGGATGAGGCATGGTCCCTGGACTGCTCACGACCTGGCTGATCACGTTGAGCTTCGCCGCCGGGCCCGACGATCTCCGTCCCGTGGCACCCTTGAAGGTGCCCAAGGAGCGCGCGGCTTGGGAGGCACAACGCGTTGAATTACTGCGAGATGTTCGCTCGGTCTTGGGCGGTTTGCCCGAGCGTCCGCCTCATGGCAAGGTGCGTTTCGACGGGCCCGGCACCGAGCATCCGAACCTCCTGAGGGTCACGATCGAGCCGCCGACGGGCCCCACTTTGCACGGTTGGGCCACCGCGAACGGGCGGGAGGGCTCACCGACTGTCATCTATATGCACGGCCGAGGCCGAGGGAAGTCCCGCGAGGTCGCCGCTCCCGGCCCCACGGGGGTTTCGATCGTCGATGAGTTCGCCAAGAGGGGCCTCGCGGTCATCAGCATCGATTCCCTCATGGACGATGACGAGTCACCTTGGACGACCACGAAGACCATCGACCGCCTTCCCGCGTGGGCGGCCGTCGTCCGGGCCGACCTTCAAACGCTCGATGCCTTGCGGGCCCGATCGACCTTCGACACCCAACGAGTGGCCGTCGTCGGTCACGACCTCGGCGCCGCCCGCGCTCTCTGGCTCGCAGCGCTCGACGACCGCGTGAAATGCGCCTTCACCATCGGTCTGACTCGTCCCTCCGACCTCCTCGCCAAGCAGCGAACGACTCCCGCCCCTTGGCTTGAAAAGATGCTGATAAAATTTGACGTGGATGCTTTATCGGCCCTCTGCGCGCCCAGGGGTTTGAGCACGTTCGTGGGGACCGAGGACCCCGAGTCGCCGGTGTCAGGCGTGGCCGTCATTCGCGACGCTTACGACCAGGCGATGAGGCTTTACCCTGCGAAGGAGCGCATCCCGCAATACGACTTCACCTACGGCGAGATCGGGGGCGAGTTCACGCTTCTGGAGTGGGACTCGATGATGGAGTTCATCGACAAGGCCCTACTACCCCAAGGCGCGACCCCACTGCCCCATCCGCCCGAACCCGAGCCGGTCGTGGATGCGGATTTCCTCGACCTCGCTGCGCACGGCATCGCGGGATGGGTGCCCGAAATGTCGCAACGTCCTGGGACCTGGACCTGGCGCGACGGCGTGATCGCCTGCCGGCCCGGCAACAACGAATACGGCTGGCTCCGCGCACCGATCGAAGTGGACGACTTCATCCTCAGTCTCGACTGGAAGGTCCCCAAGAGCGGCAACTCGGGGGTCTTCATCCGTTCCCGACCCGTCTTCTGGACGATCCCGAGCACCGAAGAGGGGAAACTCCTGGTGGAAACGAAAGGGCTGGAATGGCCCTCGCGAACGGGCTTCGAACTCCAAGCGGCCGACGGGTTCGGCCCGGCGAGCAAGTACTCCACCGCGTCCTTGTATCGCCACGCAGCGCCGGCGAATGTTCCCATGAAACCAGCCGGCGAATGGAACCATTACACGATTCGCGCGCGAGGACCGCGCATCGAAGTCTGGCTCAACGGCGAACAAGTCCAGGACACACGGATTAACGAATTGCCCACATTGAGGCGCTTGCCTCTGAACGGCTACATCGGCCTCCAAAACCACGGAAACGGCGCTGAGTTCCGCAACGTCCGACTCAAGTTGGTCCCGGATTCAGGCCGTGATTGACGGCGAACCTGAGCGCGAACCAACTTGACCTCACCTTCTCCCAGATTGTCAAAGAGCGTCTGAACGGGACACGTTGGGCCCGTCAGGTGTTCATCTTGGCGATGAAGGGGATCGCGGCCTGCACCGCTTCGTAGTCCTCCATCGCCACGGCCTCGAAGAAGGCCAGGCCTTGTTCGTAGCCGTTGGGTCCTCGCGCCAGTTTCGGGAACTTCTTCGCGAAG
>CALLYK010000228.1 GCA_937858365.1 uncultured Isosphaeraceae bacterium
GAACGCCACCACGGACGGCGTCGTCCGGCCGCCCTCGGCGTTCGGAATCACCACCGGGTCGCCGCCCTCCATCACTGCCACCACGGAGTTCGTCGTCCCGAGGTCGATGCCGATGATCTTGGAACCCATTGGGAATCCCTTTCTATACTGTGAGAGACCGGGCGGGCCGCGCGGCTCGCAGGCCACCGCTCCGATGTCGGCAAGGGGTCAAGGCAAGGGATGTACCCGCTTTTCCGGTCGTTTTGGCAGAAGAGTGGCAGGCGTCTGGGGGCGCCGAGCCCATCGACCGGCCATCGTGCCCGGTCCATGATCGAGCGATGCTGGTCCAAGCGGCGCTCGGGAGTGAACTCGTTGTTAGGTGACAAGGGCCCACAGGGGCCATTCAGTGTGCCTCCTCGCGGCCGCCCCAAGCCCGCCCCGCTTGGATACCCCCTGGACTGTCTCAGCTGCCTTCTCTCCGGTGTCTATCGCAATGTCTTCGACCGTCTCCTCCTGAGCCAAGGGCAACCCTTGCTGGAAGCAGGGACCTCGACTAATCTCAGGATGAGTTATCAGCAATGGAGAAGCGGTCAATGCGAAGCTGGGTATGGTACGGACGGTGTTTGGGGTGTCTTGTCGCGGTCTTCGGTTGCGGGGTTGATTCACAGCCGAAGGTCGTTGTTTACACGGCCTTGGACCGGGAATTCTCTGAGCCCATCCTGAAACGCTATCAAGCCGGTCATGGGGTCATCGTTGAGGCGAAGTACGATATCGAAAGCACGAAAACGATCGCCCTGACCAACCAACTCTTGGCCGAACGCGCCCGGCCGCGTTGCGACCTTTTTTGGAACAATGAAATCCTCAATACGTTACGTCTTAAGCGACAAGGATTGCTTGGGCCCTTCACTCCAGCAAATGCCGAGGATTTTCCGGAAGAGTTTCGGGCCCGTGATGGGACTTGGTATGGGTTCGCGGCCCGGGCGCGCGTCTTGTTGGTCAACGTTCAACTCTTGGCCCTTGATGATCGCCCCAAGTCCATCATGGAGCTTGTCCTCCCCAAGTGGCGGGGAAAGGTCGGTTTGGCGAAGCCCCTCTTCGGAACGACGGCGACGCACGCCGCGTGTCTCTTCAGCGTTATGGGGTACGATAAGGCCAAGGCATTTTTTCAGGACCTCAAGGCGAATGAAGTCCGCACTTACTCGGGAAACCGCGATGTCGCCCGCGCGGTGGGTCGAGGTGAAATCGCTGTCGGTCTGACCGACACGGACGACGCCATTGGCGAGGCCGCTGAAGGAAGTCCCGTGGCCATCGTGTATCTCGATCGTGAAGCCGACCAGTTGGGCACGTTGTTCATCCCAAATACAGTCGCGATCCTCAAAAACGCCCCCCATCGCGAAGAGGCCGAGCGACTCGCGTCGTACCTGTTAAGCTTGGAAGTTGAGAACTCCCTGGCAACAGGCCCGAGCGCTCAGGTCCCGCTGAATCGCCGAAGCGATGTGGCAGTCCAAGTGGAAACACCGAAGACGGTCCACGCCATGAACGTGGATTTCGAACATGCGGCCCAAATCTGGGACCAAGTGGCCGACTTTCTCACTCGGGAGTTCTCGACGCCATGATGAAGGGGAATGGGCCCCGTTTTTTTGAACCGATATGGAGCCGGCCGCGCAAGCGATGGCTGGGGCACAGCGCGCGGTCGCGTATCCAGCGGCCTCCCGCATCCAACGGCCCGCTCTCCAATGGCACCTTTGCGAATCCGACCGTTCACACTTCCGGCCCGGTCGGGTCGTTGTGACCCTATCCCCACACGACCGCGACGGCTAACATTTGGACATGACCGCCCCCGACCCTCCGACCATTCGACCCGGTCGCTTTCTCAGCCTCGATGGTCCCGACGGCGGCGGCAAGACCACGCAGGCGGCCCGCTTGGTCGCCTGGTTACGCGAGCGCGGTCATTCGGTCGTCGCTTGCCGCGACCCAGGAGGCACCGCTTTGGGAGAACGCTTGCGTTCCGTCCTCCTGGAACGCTCCGACTCCACCCCAACCCTCCGCACGGAAATGCTCCTTTACATGGCGAGTCGGGCCCAACTCGTCGACGAAGTGATTCGGCCGGCCCTAAAGTCGGGGAACGTCGTCGTTGGCGATCGTTTCCTTCTCGCCAACGTGGTCTATCAGGGACACGGCGGCGGATTGGACCCGAACGACATCTGGCAGGTCGGCCGCGTGGCGACCGCTGGTCTCATGCCCGACTTGACCGTCCTCCTCGACGTGCCCACGGAGGTCGCCAAAGCGAGGGTGGGCGAGGCCCGCGATCGAATGGAGGACCACCCCGACGACTACCGCGCCCGCGTCCGCGCGGGCTTCCTTCACGAGGCTCGCTCGTGTCCCTGGCCGGTCGTCGTCGTCGATGGGTCAGTCAGTCCCGACGAGGTCGCCGAGCGCATCCGAATCGAGGTGGAACGTGTCCTGGGGCCCTGTGCACGGTCATGATCGCGTGGTTCTGTCCCTCCGCCTCGCGATGGCCGAGGGGCGCTTTCCCCACTCCCTTCTTTTCGTCGGCCCGGAAGGGGTTGGTAAGAAGACGTTCGCGGTCCGGCTCGCCCAAGCCCTCCTCTGCGAGACCCGGTCCGAGACCGAGCTCGAACCGTGCGGTGCCTGCCAGGCATGCCTTCAAGTCATGGCGAAAACGCATCCCGATTTCTTGATCTTCGGACGCCCTGCCGACCGTCACGAGTTGCCGATCGCGGTCGTGCGTCAGCTTGGTCACGACATGGGCCTCAAGCCGGCGCGAGGGGCCCGCAAGGTGGCGATCGTCGATGACGCCGACGACATGAACGACGAGGCGGCCAACGCCTTGCTCAAGACCCTGGAGGAGCCGCCGCCGGGGTCGGTGCTCGTTCTGATCGGCACGTCCGCCGAGGTGCAGCTTGAGACCATCGTCTCCCGCTGTCGTGTCGTACGGTTCGACCCCCTGCCGGAAGCGGAGTTGCAGGCGGTCCTCCGCGAATGCGGAATCGCGGCCGACCACGCGGAGGCCGCTCGATTGGCCGCCCTGGGGGAAGGGAGCGTAGCGCGCGCGATCGGACTGGCCGACCCCGCGCTCACCGCTTTTCGCCGCGACTTGATTGACCAGATCGCCCAGCCCGGTGGCTTCGACCCGGCGGCGACCGCCAAGAGCATCGAGACGTTCGTGAAGGAAGCGGGTAAGGAGAGCGTCGACCAACGGACGCGGGCCGCGCTCCTCGCGGTGGAACTGGCCACGTTCTTCCGCGCCGTGCTCTGGCAAACGGCCGGACTCGAACCGCCGGCCGCCGACCCGGCAGACCGCCGGGCCGCGGCCAACCTGGCCGAGCGGCTCGGGCCGGAAGACGTCTTTCTGCTCGCCGAACGGTGCCTCGACGCCCATTACCACATCCAGCGCAAGGCCTATCTGCCCCTCGTACTCGACGCGCTGATGAGCGACCTCGCGAGGGTGCTGCCAGGCACACGAAGCGCCATCGCCTGAGCGCCCCGCCAGGATTGCCCGAAATTGTTTCAAGGCAAGATCTTACGATCGATTCTGGGAGCGGACCCTATTGGGGGGGCAAAACCGGGGGAACGAACCTGAGAAGATGACGCAAGCACTGGAATAGCTAGACCTTACGCGGACCAAGAAACCCGACGAATTCCGCCCCGCGTCACCACCGGGGAGGACGTCGCCGACACACCTTCCAGGCGACGAACCCCACCTTGCAAACTTGGCGCAACCGTCGCGACTCCTTCGACCCGCCGGCCGGTCCCCCGAATTGGCGAAGTCGCCACGAACCGGCGTTCTGGAAAGGGCCCATCACCGCGATAGTTTAGGGTAGAAGCACCTTGGTTGGTCCCACCTTCGCGAGCGGCCGTCGATCGGAAGGCCGCCCCAGGACCGCCGTTCTTTGGCATCCCGGTAGTTTGTGTTTCTCGACGCCCACCCACGGCCCGAACCGCTCATATGGGGCGTCACCTCGGGGCAAGACTCACCGTCTGGGCCACCGCCGACGGACAGCGACTCACATCGGCTTGCGGCGATTCGTCCATTCCAGGCGAAGGACGTCCTTCCCGTGGCAGGCCAGAAGCCTGGCCGACCGACCACTTCTTGCGGGGATGGCGAGGAGGGGCCCCAGCCCTGGGCCGAACCGGGCCACCACAGTCGGTACGCCTTCGCCTGCGATGGGAAGACGCCAGAGGTCTCCCTTGACCGAATTGAACCAGACCTCGAGTTCAGCGTTTTCATTTATGGCAGCGACGGTCATCCCCCCATCCGTGGGCCAAAGGTGATCGTCTCCTTCGGCGATCAAGGTCCGATCGAGCAGCCCCTTAGGTCCAAATCGATAACGAATGATTTCGACATGTCCGGAACGCAGATGGTCGGTGCTCCACCATGCGACGAGGTCCCGGGTGGGCCCTACCCCCTTGGTGACGACAAGGAACCGGACGTTGGCGAACCGTCCACCCTCGTCGATTACCTGCATTAAGGGGAGCGTCCCTGTGGACGAATCGTCGCCGTAGATGTGGACGGCCGCCTTCCCCAGCGCGAAGCCGACCGCGACACAGACCTCGGGTTTGCCGTCACCGTCGACGTCGGCCGCCTGAGTCTGTTCACCGCTCGCTGGGAGTTGTCCCACCACATTCCAACTCAGGCCATCGAAGTGCTCATGGCCATCGCCTTTTACGAGACGATACTCCACAAGCTCTCCGTGCCCGCAGTAAGTACCGACCACCGACTTGGGGGAGCCGTCCTCGTTTAATATCACGCCCAAACCGTGACTCCAACTGCTCGCGATGTCGGGTCGCGCCAGGCCGCGGAGGACCGGCTTGGAACCCTCCGGCGTGGACCAGACGAAGGTACACGGCCGGCTCATCGGCAGGACCTGACAGGTTGACGCGAGCAGTTCGGGGGTGCCATCGTGGTCAAGGTCGGTCATGGCCAAGGTGTTCACGGGGCAGAGGCCATGTTCCGGCAGTTCGCCAACCTCGTTGGTGATGAGAGAGGCGACGTGGATGTACTCCGAGCCATCCACGTCAGCTTGATACACGCCGCCTCTTCCTCCGGTCCCGATGAAGACCCGGCCGCGACGGGGGTCCTCCTCGAACGCGGCGATCGCCGTGACCTCCGAGGGGAGTTGGAGCAAGACCTTCGCCGTCCATCCCTCTTCCAGATAGACCAGGTCGGTCACCGGCGGCGTGACATTGTCGGCATCAAGGTCGGTGCTTCGCCGTTCGAGACAGACGAATGCAGCCACGAACATGAGGGCCCCCGAGACCGATAGGACCAACCAGCCGCGGCGACTCATGAACAAACCCTCATGACAGCACAATCCTCAGGAAAAAAACCGATCCAAGCCGCCACATCTTGGTGTTGACGGGGCGCGATCACGGGGCCGACCTTCCGTTGTCTCAATCGTTTGCGGAATTAACTTCCTTCCCATTCTAGAGATGCGTCAACGGCCTCGCCTTTGTCCCCGTCTGGTTTGAAATTGGTGGAGAGGACGATGATGGAGCGGGACACTCCCAATGAGGTTGCGGGGCAGCTCGTCTGGCAAGGCCGATCGTGATGGCGATCGAGACTAGGCTGGCCGTCTTCTTGGGATTTCATGTTGGAGAGGATTGCCAGTCGGGCACCGAAGTGCCAGGATGAGCATTCGCTGGCGCGACCTTTCCATCTCCTCGCGACGCGGTCCCCTCCGGGGTCTCTCAGTCCCCGGCGCGTCTCACCGATTCAGGGAGGCCACGGATGCTCATCCGCGAAGTCCTGAAGGCCAAGAGCGGTGGTGTCATTGTTGTCCGAACCGGCGCGACGGTCGCCGACGCGGTGGGCTTGCTCGTAGCCCACAACATTGGGTCCCTACCTGTCCTCGACGACGCCGGGGCACTCGTGGGGATCTTCAGCGAACGTGACCTACTCATCGGGGTCCAAGAGCGCGGTCCTTCATATCTTCAAATGTTCGTCCAAGAGGTGATGACACCCAACCCATTCACTTGTTCACCCCACGATGAGGTCCATTTGGTCATGGGGCAAATGAGCCGCCACCGGGTCGGCCAGCTCCCTGTGGTCGCGGACGACGAACTGGTGGGCCTGGTCTCTGCGGGCGACATGGTCCGCTGCCTTTACGATCGCACCGAGGCCGAAAACCGTCATCTCTATGGATATCTTTACGGCACATACGAGGCCCCTTGAAGCACCGCGTTCCCAGCATTCTCGTATGGTCCAAACTCGCTTCGCGTCATGTCCCCCGTGGTTTCGCCCACGACCACAGGGCCGACCGCTTTTTGCGTTTGCAACATTCGGCCTTGACCTGACCGGGAAGGCCGGGCATGATGAGGCAAGGTCGCCGGGCGATGGGTCGTGGGAGCGTCTCAGGGTCCGCGCGCGGCGAGGACCACGTATCGCTCTCCGACGGAGGGGAGGATGAACATGTTCGACTCTTTCATGAACACGGTGCATGATACGACCGCGACGGCCTTGCGCATGCAGTTCGAGATGTTCCGACCCTGGTTTCAAGTCCCGCTGCCGATGCCTGCCCCGCTGACGAGAGTGGTCCCTGTGACGTCGCCCGTCCCGGTCGCGTCGGCCCCCGCGGTCGTAGTGGACCAGTTCCAGGGCTATCAGAAGGACCTCGCGGGGTTCGTGACCACCGCCGTCGAGAAGCAACGGGCCATCGTGGACGCCCAGTACGCCTACATGCTCAAGGTCCTGAAAGGGGCCTGCGAGTTGATGCAATCGAAAGACATCGACCAATTCCAGAAGTCCTACCAATCGCTCCTCAGCGAAGGCATGGAAGGGGCCATCGAACTGGCCGAGGGCCAGGTCCGAGAGACCCAGGAAGTCGTCGCGAAGCTCATCGACGTGCTTGGTGAGGGCGGACGCGTCATGCCCGCGGTCGTTGAAGAACTCGTGCCTCAGGTGCTTCCAGTGCCGGCCCCCGCTGCCAAGCCCAAGAAGAAGAAGTGAACGGGCTGGCCCTACTTTCCCGCGTGAGGAGGATGCGACCTCATGACCGCAGGGGCCATTCCCACGGTTGATCCCACGGCCTATCTTGCGCCCGGGGTGATCGTCATGGGCAACGTGACGATCGGGGCCCGATCGAGCGTCTGGTATCGGACCATCATCCGCGGCGACACCGAGCGGATCGCCATCGGCGAGGACACAAACATCCAGGACCTCTCGATGGTCCACGCCGACGAAGGGATACCCTGCCTCATCGGAGACCGCGTGACGGTTGGTCATCGCGTCATTCTTCACGGATGCGTGATCGAGAATGACTGCATGATCGGCATGGGTTCCATCCTCCTCAATCGTGTGCGAGTGGGGAGCGGTTCGATCATCGGCGCGGGTGCCGTTCTTAGTGAAGGCACGATCATCCCGGCCGGGTCGCTCGTCTTCGGCATGCCGGGGAAAGTGGCCCGTCCCGTGGACGAGGCGATGAGCGGTCGTATCGAGCACGCCTGGCGGCACTACGTCGAGCAAGCGGAGCGTCACCGCTCGGGCTGGTTCCCGCCCCACCCCACAAGCGATTGGCCAGGCTGACCTTTCGTGGTCTTGGTGCCCCAGCGAGGCCGAGACTCATCGCGCCGAGGACGGGGCCGAGGGTGGGGACTCCATGCCCACGCCGTTGATCGCCACGACCTGGTAACGCGGCTTGACCCCTTCCGGCACGATCGAGTCTCGATAAGTCATCGCCGGGAGGGGTCGTTCCGGCGTGTCGTGATAGGAGAGCTTCTGAAAGAGGGGACGGGTGAACTGCGTTGGCGCCTTACCCGGGACGCGCGCGATCGCCTTGCCGTCGCGCTGGATGACGAACCCGGAAAGGCCGCTCTCAAGGTCGGCGTGAGCGTCCCATGAAAGGTCGATCGTGTAATCGTTCTTCCGTTCGGCCTTGAGTGCGAAGGGGGCGGGGGGCGGGGTCGTGTCGCCGACGATGCCCTTGGTCACATATTCGGACCAGGCCCTGGCCACGCCTTCGGTCGGCAGCCAGAGCGATTCCTCGAACTTGCCGGCGAACGAGGCGACCGGCACGGCCCGATCGCCGCCGAACTCCGCGAGCCAACCCTGACGGCGTGGGATGGGTTTCAGAGCACCATCCGCGACCCCTGGACCGGCAAGTCTCAAAGACAGGCAAGCATCAAAGTATGGGATGGCCAAATAGCGGGAATCACCGCACTCATGTCCGGTTTGAGGGTCGGGCACAAAGGCGATCGGGGCCCCTTTCGCGCGATAGGCGCGAAACATGGCCTCAGCGCCCGTCCATGCCTTTTTGAAGCGTTCGTCGTCCTTCTCCTTGACGCCCACGTTGCAGACGACAGGGACAGCGAAGACCGCTTCGGGGAGCTCGGGTTTAGGGACTTCTCCCTTCTCCCAGGCTTCGAATGCGGTCCCGGACCTAAGCCAAATCGCGACGATCCGATCGGGGTCTGAGCATTGCATAAGGCTTGCCCAAAAGCCACCCCCCGAGTGACCCCACAAACACCAAGGAGCGCGGGACAATTCGGCATGTTTGGACAACAAGGCGAAATCATCGAGTGCCTGCAGGAATCGGGCGCGAGACCCATTGCGCGGGTCACACCAGAGGCGGCAGTTATCGCCATCCTTTTGGTCATAGCATGACCCGAAAAGGGCGCATCCCCATTTCCGAGCGAGGGCCTGCCAGTGCAGGTCGTTGACGGCTGTTTGACCTCCTCGACTTGCCGGCCAGCCGCAACCGTGCTGATGGACGATCACGCCTCGGACCTGATCCAGACCGTCGGGCACCCAGAGTCGATAAGTCACCGCGAAGGCGAGCTCGCCCGGCTTGTCCGATGGCTCGTAGCGCATCTCATAAATTGAGTCCGCCGCGAAGGTCGTGGACGAAAGTACCAGGGGCAACAGCTGGGCGATGATTCGTAATGACATGATTCAGTCAGTCCTCGATCGCGTGGTCGTCGATGATCGCTCGTTTCGCGTGCGGGCCCCTGTCTCGTCAATTTCATCTTGTGATGACTCGGGAGGGAAAATACGACACCTAACAGGGGAAGGGATGACAAGGGCCACTTTCTGACACT
The DNA here is from genome assembly GCA_937858365.1 of uncultured Isosphaeraceae bacterium. Taxonomy (GTDB): domain Bacteria; phylum Planctomycetota; class Planctomycetia; order Isosphaerales; family Isosphaeraceae; genus CALLYK01. The sequence goes on from CALLYK010000228.1 coordinate 9,037, forward strand.
TCTCTCATTCTTCGAGCCTCTTCGCCTGGGCCCGGATTTGGTCGATCTCGCGGTCGAAGGCCGTTTCCCCGGTTTTTTCTCGGAACCCTTCGAGTTTGAGTAGCCCCGCTCGGAGCACCTTGAGGGCCTCGGCAGGCTGGTCGAGCTTCGCGTATGTCAGGCCCAGGCGCGATGTCCGCCGAATGAGTTGGGAGTGGTGCCTCCGGTTCTCGGGGTCGGCCTCGAGCAAGGCCATACTCATGTCGAACGCCTTGCGTAGGACCGGGAATGCCTCGGCGTAGCGGTCGATCGATAGGTAGCCGCGCGCCAGGTGGTCGTAACTGATGGTCGCGTCATGCTGGTACTGGACGTTCTCGGGTGCCGCCGTCACGAGCGCGTCGGTGATGGCGACCTCCTTCAGTGACGCCTCCAACTCCTTCTCTTTCTCGGCTTGGCCGGCGGTCGTGTCGCCGTTCTTGAAATGAGCGGCCGCGCGCCGGCCGTAGACGTCGGCAAGACGGGACCAGGCGTTGGCGAGGTCGAGCTGGACCTCGGGGTCGTCGGGGAACTTGGTCGCGAGAGGGCCGAACTCGGAGACAGAGGCGCGGTAGCAAGTCTCGGCCTGGTCCAGGTCGTGCCCGAGGTCGTAGTACCAGTCCCCCAGCATGTCAGTGGCCTTGGCCAAGGCCCGGCGATAGGTCCATTCCGCGGCATGTTCCCCGACCAACCGTTGGAAGACCTGGATGCTCTCATCAAACAGCGCCTTAGCGTGGTCGGCATCGCCAGCGCGGGTCTCAAGCATGGCGGCGTCGCGTAGGGCCTCGGCGAGATGAAGTGTGTCGTCGGGTCCGCCTTGAACGGACAGATAACGCTGGAGTTCGATGTTTCGGGCATGAAGGGTCTTGGCCTGGCGAATACGGGGCCGCCGGGCCTGCGCGGCGGCGTTCTCGGGGGTCGATTCTTGGCCGGACTCGTCCATCCGTTCCAGGTTGATCGCCGAGGCATGGCATGCGAGACCCAGGTCAAGCATTGCCTGTTTCGAAACAGGGTCGGCTTCCAGAAGGGCCTCAAGACGCGGGACCACGGCGTCATACAAACGCTGCGCGCTAGCCGGCCCTTTGAAGCCCTCTTCATTGCCCACCTGGGCGAAGACGCTCGCCATGTTGAGCATGGCGATGGCCGAGGCGCGGTCCACTTCCTCCTTGCGATCAAGGTCGGACGCGAGCTGCTGAAGACCGTCCAAGGCGGTCTTGAGCAAGGTCCCGCGCACCTTCTGCGCGGCCGGCACGCCCGTCAGTTTCGTCTGGATCTCGAAGACGACGGTCTGCAGGGTCTTCAAGGCGAGTTTCGCGCGATCATCGGCCAGGGCCGCTTGCTTTCTCGCTTCGTCGGCCGCCTTCTGCGCTTTGATGCCTGTCTTTTCGAGATCAATGTTGATGGCGGTGATGGTTTGGGCGCGACGATTGGCCTGCATGCCGAAGAAGGTGGAGACGATCGTCCCCAGTACCAAGGTCGCCGCGATGGCCCCCGCGAGGTTCGCCGCCGGCGGATTGCGTTTTCGCCATCGGGCCAAGCGTCCCAGGGGACCCAGCGGACGGGCCAAAATCGGCTGGTGGGCCAGAAACCGACTCAAGTCGTCGGCAAGGTCGGAGCAACATGCGTAGCGTTTTGTTGGGTCTTTTTGAAGTGTCTTAAGGCAAATCGTCTCCAAGTCGGCGGGTACGGTGGGGACCAAACGGCTCGGCGGCGTGGGCTCGGCGTTGATCACCAGGGAAAGGGTCTCCATCGTGGAGGCCCCAAGAAAGGGCGGCCGACCTGTGAGCAATTGATAAAGTGTCGCACCCAAGGCATATTGGTCGCTGGCGGGCCCCACTTCACTAGCACGCGCATCGGCTTGTTCGGGGGCCATGTACGAAGGGGTCCCCAGGATCGCGCCGCTATGCGTGATGTGACTTTCCTCACCGCGTGCCAGGCCGAAGTCGGCGATCTTGGGTAGAAAGGCGCTGAGGGTCGATTCGCGCTGGCCGGACGTTGGCCC
>CALLYK010000229.1 GCA_937858365.1 uncultured Isosphaeraceae bacterium
ACGGCGTCCCAAACGAAGGGGGACAGTCGGAAGATCGGTCCTTGCTCGTCTTCGACCGTGAACGAGAAAGGCTCGAAGTCGAGCATCGCGTTCGAGTCGACGGAAAAGCCCTCGACGCTGTCGTCGTCGACCACGAAAAGGTCGCCCCGCAGAGGAAGATCCAGCAATCCTTCGTGGATCGGTTCCCCCTCGTCGTTGAGGAAAACAGGTTCCAGGACGATTTTCTCAGCCCCTTCCCTCCGGCGCTCGGAGATGGCTTCGGAGAACGTCTCTTGGTAGGTCTCGCGGACTTGTTCCAGCAGTTCCTCGATATTCATGAATAGTATTTCCATAAAAGAGCATTGATTTAGACTTGATCGTAGATGGCGATATGTGGGAGGTGCCGGTAATCGTCGTTGAAGTCCAGTCCATAACCAACGACGAAAGCGTCGGGGATCACGAAGCCGACATAGTCGGGCTCGAACGGGACGACTTGGCGTCCTTCCTTGCGGAGCAAGACGGCGGTCCGGACACTGTGCGCGCCGCGGTCCATCATACGTGTGTGGAGGGCGGAGAGGGTGACACCAGTGTCGAGGATATCGTCGAGGAGAAGGACGTCGCGCCCTTCCACATCGGGGGCGAATGCCTCGTTGAGGACGAGCGTGTTGGCTGTGGTTGTCGTGCCTCGATAGCTGCTCGCTTGCAGAAGGGCGACACGGTGGGGCACCGGGACAACGCGAATCAGGTCCGCCAAAAGCACGAGACACCCAGTCAAGACGCCGACTATCGTCAAAGGACGATTCTGGTAATCGCACTCAATCTCACGGCCGAGTTCGGCAACGCGGGCCTGGATGTGCTCGGCGGAAATCAGGACCTGCACGGTGGGGCCTCGGCGCGATCGTGGGTCGGGCTCGCGACTGTCGCTTCGCCCGCGTCTTTATCATGCGCCTCCGATGGCGTTTCTGACTAGTCCGGCCAGAGGGGCGGTCTGGTGTGAGGGCGCCGGCGCCCTTATAATCAGCGTCATGCTCGGCGGGCCCGAATTCGACCCGCACCCTCGCCCGACGACGGGACGAACGCGACACCGGGCGATCATCCACACGCACTAATCGGGGACCAAGCGAGTCGCGGCGCCGTCGCGGCGAACGTCCTTCCCACATGCGACGGGCTGGGACCGTCCAAACAAGACCCGCGAAGGACCAGTCCCACCCCGGTCCATTCGCAGCCACCCCTCAGGAGTAATGACAATGGCCAAAGTGACCATGACACGCGGCAAGTTCAATGGCATCAACGCTTGCGCCAACGACAAAGGCGTGATCGCCGCCGCGGCGATGGACCAGAGAGGCTCGCTCCAGAAGAGCATCGGCAAGGCCCGCAACGGCGCCGCCGCGTCGGCCGAGGAACTCACCCAGTTCAAGTCGGCCGTCACCAAGGTCCTCACCAAGCACGCCAGCGCCATCCTGATGGACCCCGAATTCGGGCTTCCGTCGCTCAAGGAGAAGGCCCCCGGCACGGGTGTCCTCCTCGCCTACGAGAAGACCGGCTACGACGCCACGGTGAAGGGCCGCCTTCCTGACCTCCTCCCACACTGGAGCGTCCGACGCCTCTTGGAGGTTGGCGCCGACGCAATCAAAATCCTGCTTTATTATAATCCTTATGAAGCAGGTGACGTCAACACGATCAAGCACGCCTTCATTGAACGCATCGGCGCCGAATGTGCCGCTTGCGACGCCCCGTTCTTCCTCGAGCCGGTCTATTACGACGACGACCTCGACGACTTGGCCCTGGCCAAGAAGAAGCCCCAGGCCGTGACCGCCTACATGGCCGAATTCAGCAAGCCGCAATATGGCGTGGACGTGCTGAAGGTGGAGGTGCCCTTCAACATCAAGTACATTGAGGGCTCCCGGGCCTTCGGTGGCACCAGCGTTGGGACCAAGGCCGACGCGATGAAGCAATTCAAAGAAGCCGCGAGTGTCGCCACCAAGCCGTTCATTTACTTGAGTGCTGGTGTGACCGACGCCGTGTTTATCGAGTCGCTGGAATGGGCCGCAGAGGCCGACACACCCTTCTCCGGGGTCCTTTGCGGTCGGGCCACCTGGCAAGAGGGGATCCCCGTCTTCGCCAAGGAGGGGCAAGCGGCCCTTGAGGCCTGGCTCGAAGACCGGGGAGTGAAGAACATCACCGCCCTGAACCAGACGCTCGCCAAAGGGGCCCAGCCCTGGTGGAACGCCTACGGCGGCAAAGACAACATCACGGTGACGGGCTGAACCCGACCAGCCGAACTTCGGGGCGGGCCTTGTGGCCCGCCCTTTCTTTTTCAACGACTCGTGCCCGAGAACCCTTGCCGTTCCTTTGAGGCGCGATCGCTTGGCCGGTTCGGGTACGTCGGGGGCTTCTCCGGTTTGGGCATGCGTTGTGGGACGGGCGCGAACTCGGGCCTCGCGGCGGTTTTGGGCTCGTAGAGGCTGATCTGACCTGGATCCACTACACTTGTCTTGCCTGTCCTGGTGTTGTAGAGCACTTGACGCGCGTCGGTCAAACTCACGGGTCGGCCAACTCCGTTCGACCTGGCGATCAAGACGTCGCCCTGGTCCGCGACGATGAGGAACGTGCCGGTGTCCGTGTGATACGTGATCCGGTCCCCTTCGATCACCGATGCGTTAGCGCCGTAGGTCCGCGCTCGAGCCGCTTGTCCGTCACCGCGGGCCAACATCCGCGTTCGCGAAGCGGACTTGGCCGGGTCGTCACCGATGCCGGGTAAGTTGTCTACCCAGAGGTATTGAGATTGAAGGGCGATCATGTCATCGGGAGCGGGTCGCATGTCCTCGGTCAGGTCGGCCTTTTCGTCGGCCACTCGGGCGTGAAGGACATGCACGTCTCCCCAGAACTCGGCGATTCGCTCGCCATTAGTCGGGGCTTGGGGTGGGCCTTGAAACCGACCACGCATCCCTTGGCGGAACTCAACACGAGTCAGTTCCAGCGGTGCGAGTGCCGCCACGGTTCGTTGGTTCGAGACAGGTGAGACCAAGCCACGTCCCGCCACGTTTCCGTCGCGAGGTGCCCGAGGCGGTGCCGAGGGGTTCGCCTCGCCGCCCGCGTTGCGACCATAAATCCGCACCAGCCCCGGCCCGCTCACCTGGAAACGTCCAGGAAGTTGATAGCTCACGTCTTGTCCGTTAATCCGTTGGTATTCCAAGAGCGTGCCCGTCGCCGGGTCGAGCTTCTTGTTCGTAATCTCGACATCCACCTTCGCACGCACATGACTGAGGTCGAGTTTCGGCTGATCGCCTTGCTTCTTGGGGGCCCCTGAGAGCGACACGGGCTGATTCAGATAGACGTCCAACTCTTCGCCCGCGATCCGAGCCTCATCAATGGTGGCGACCACACCGGAGAGAAAATGGGCGTAACCAATGCTGTTCTTACCGTCCTCGCTGCGACGTTCCCCCTCGAACCGCATGTTCGATTTCCACGAGATAACCATCGGTCGCCGATTCGGCCGCCCGTTGGCCTCCAAGAGCGGGGGGGCGCCTCCCGGCGCGAGTTCCTCACGGGTCTCCACCCATTGAGTCAACTCGCCCGGCCCTTCCACATCGGCCGTGTTTTCGACCTGGTCCACCGTCAGTTTCGGCCCGACGATTCGGAAGGCGTCGGAAACCACGAGTGCCGGCCGTTGCACCGTACCGTGAGCGCGCACTCGGAAGCGGTTGTTCGCCTGACCGATCAAATCGACGGCGTCGCCCGAAACATCCGTCCCCCTCTCACCCTCGCGCTCCGCCCCGCGATGGACCTCCACGGCGCCACGAAGACGAACCTCGCGGGCCTCGAACTTCGTCTTTGAGTCGGGAAGGGAAGCGATCCGCGCCCAAATCGAGTTCGCCGAGACGTCGAGCTGAGGCTCTCTTGTTTTGTCCGTGGGCTCGACCGCAGGCGCCTCGGCCGTCTCGGCAGCGGCGGGCGGTGGTACACTTGCTGCGGACTCGCCCGCTATGAACGACGATGGTTCGGGAGGCTGCTCGAACACAACGTTCAGGCTTTCGCGAGCCACCATCGTCCGACTCGATGGGGCGGGGCCCTCTTCTTCGCCGCCGGCTTCACCGGCTCTCGGAGCTGAGAAGGACGTGAGATGGACATCGTTGAGCGCGCGCACCCATTCGATCGCTACTTGGCCGGGGCCTTTGCTCTCACCGGTTTCCGATGGGTATGGTTGCGGCGCGGGCGCGAATCGCGATCCGAGTGGGGCATGCGGGGGGCCAAGGGCCTCGATCGGCTGCGAACGCGGCTTCAGGCTTAGAATGATCGAATCACGCGCAGAGATCTTGGCCTGGGCGAGGTCCTGAAAGCTCGGCGACCCGGTGAGCGTGATCATCCGGCGCTGGTCCGCGTCCGAACGAAGTCTCAGCATGTCTTGCCAGGTCGCAATACGATCGGCCGGCTGGTTGACTTCGGGCCGTGATTCGAGGCGCCCCGGGCCGCGGGCCAAGATCGTCATCTGCTTCGCTGGTCCCTCGCCGGTTTGGAGGATCGTGGCGTCAATTGTCTCGATCGTCGTGTAGGAAGTGACCTTGCCCGCCGATGGCCCCGAGGTGGCCACGTCGGTCTTGTCGATCCGAAGTCCGGTCCCGCGATTGGCGCTGAAATAGGTCTCATCGCTGGGGGCCTTGGCAGTGCCGAGCTTGCGATAAATCAACTCGTTTCCAAGAGCGCGAAAACCCTGCCCAGGGGACTGGAGCCAAACGGCATGTCCTGAGGCGCGCGCGTCACGGATCTCAAGTTCCGACTCGGTGCTCGATTCCTCAGTTCCGGACGTCGGCATATCGACGGGGAAGAGCTTGACGATCAAGGTGTCGCAATCCAGTTGGTCGGGGACCGGTTGCCCCCGCTTGAGGACGACGTTTCGCTGAAATCGCGCGATGGTAGGGGCCGGAGCCGGTGGGCTGGCGCCAGTCGCGGGTTTGGGGCTTGGGGGCGGCAGCTCGAAGCCCGCTTCACCGGCGCACGACAACTCAAATGGGACTCGTTCGCTGCTCGCCGCCTGGGTTGAGCCGTTCATGAACCCCGTGGAACCTATGTTGTCGTGGACGATATGGACGTCGCGCATCAGGCGAATTCGGCTAACGCCGCCGAAACTAGAGACGATCGGCGGGGTGCCGGGCTTGGGAGGCGCCGTACTCGTAGGCAAGAGGTCGATCAACACTCCAACGCATGTGATCATGAGATCTCGATCACGAATAGTAACGGGTGTGTCTTCGCTCTTGATCTGCTGAACTTGCTCGTCGTATTCGAGATAGGCGAGAGGCCCGATGGTCAAGTCGCCGCGCCCTTGGTCGCGCCAGTCGCGGATCACGACGTCCCCTTCAATCTTGGCGGCGCGGATCTTGGTAGGCTTCGAGCCGGACTTGAACGGGTCGAACTTCTCCGCGAAGTCCGCGAAGGCCCGCTCACCGGAGATGGCCTTGAAGCCTGTACGGTCCTTGTTCTCCCAGATCAAAGCGAAGGGAAAGAACTCGACGCGGTAGCCGTCAGAGTGGCGCTTGTAACCTCCGGCGTAAACCCAATAACCGCTTTCCGAGTTGTAGTAGCGCATGGTGAGGTCAGGGTCGGTTGCCCAATGACCTTCGCCGAATGCTCGCCGGGCCAAGTCGACGGCGTGCTGGCTATTCAAAGTGCGATGCGTTGTGTTCGCGGTGGAGTTCTCGGCCGATTCGGCCGATCCCACGACGATCGCAGTCTCAATCCGGGGGACCGTGCTCACTGGCATACGCGCCGACATGAACGCTGCGAGAATTCCGAAACCATGATCATAGCCGACATACCCGGCCACCAGGGCGGCGAACGCGACCACGACCTTGATCAACTTACGAAACACGTTCCGTTCCCGGGTTGAAGGCCCTCGCCGACGCGGTCGACCTCACAACGAGGGATGACCGAGACGGTGAAATGATCAAAAAAATATCACTTTATATGAATCATTAAGCGTATTTCTCCACAAGCTCATCCCAAAGTCCCTGGGCCTTGAGGACCATTTCCACGACTTCGCGCACGGCGCCGCGACCACCCGGCGCGCTTGTGACCAAATGGGCGACCGCGCGGACCTCCGGCACCGCGTCGGCCGGACAAGCGGCGAGTCCTGCGAGACGCAAGACGGGCAGGTCGGCAAGGTCGTCGCCCACGGCGCAACATTGATGGGCGCCGAATCGTTGGTCACGCAGAAGGGAAACCAAGACAGGGCCCTTATCGGCCACTCCCTGTTCGACATGGGCGATTCGCAACTCGGCGGCGCGACGTTCCACGGTCGAGGCGCGTCGTCCGGAGAGGATTGCGGTTTGCTTGCCCGCTTTGTGCCAGAGCACAAGGGCCGTGCCGTCGCGCACGAAGAAGGTCTTCGACTCCGCGCCGTGGTCGTCGAACTGAATCGAGCCGTCGGTCAACACGCCATCGACGTCGAGCACCAAGAGCTCGATTGAGGCGCAACGTTCCTTCAAATCGCCCGCTGGTTCCGTGACCGCCATGCGAGCTTCAGTCCTCCAAAGGGGGGTCTGCGGGCAGCAGGCCGATCAAGTCCGTAATGTCGATCAAGCCGACGGGTCGGTCTTGCGGGTCCACCACGGGAAGCTCGCTGATCTTGCGCGACTGCATCAGTTCGATCGCCTCGGCCACGGGGGCCCCCACAGCGACGCGCAGAGGGTCGCGGGTCATGGCTTCACCAATGGGGCGATCGATCAGCCCTTCGCGATGGTTTTCGAACAGTCGGGCAAGGTCGCTGTCAGTGAAGATCCCCGCGAGGTGTCCTTCGTGGTCCACGACGAGGACGGCGCCACTTCGCCGGCGCGCGCCTCCTAGCCGGACGAACACGTCACGAATCGGCTCGGACTCAATGGCGACGCGGACCATGCGCCCGGAACGCATCAGGTCTTCAACGCGGCCGAGTTTGCGGCCGAGACTGCCGCCCGGATGATAAATGGCGAACTGTTCGGCCGTGAAGCGACGCATCCAGGCCACAAGTAGCGAGAGCGCGTCACCCACGGCCATCATCGCTGTTGTGCTCGATGAAGGCGCCAGGCCAAGCGGGTCCGCCTCTGCGATCGGCCCCAGCTCGATGCAGATGTTCGACCCTCGTCCCAGGGTGCTTGTCGATCGGCTTGTGATCGACACAAGGACGGCCCCCGCATGACGCAATGAAGGAACAAGACGCACGACTTCCTCGGTCTCGCCGCTCTGTGAGAGGGCGAGGACCAGGTCGCCGCGTTTCACGCGGCCCAGATCACCGTGGACGGCATCGGCCGCGTGGAGCGGAAAAGCGCGGGTCCCGGTGGAACAGAAGGTGCCAGCCAACTTGTGGCCAACGAGCCCCGCCTTGCCCATGCCGGTCACAAGGACGTTCCCGTCGCAATCAAGGATCGCACGTGCTGCCCGCGCGATCGACGTGTCGAGGCGATCGCGAACGTGCTCTAGTGCTTCGGCTTCGACGCGCAAGATCTCGCGAGCGAAATCGAGGGCCTCGAGCTCGGCGACTCGGGGCGCATCCACCAACAGGGCCATCGCGTGCCTCCTTGCTCGGCGACGGTCGCTTGGTCCTAGCCCGCGCGTCGAACGCGCAGGTCCAGGGGCGGGAAGATAGCCCAATCGGCGAGGACCGTCAACGCGGCCTCCCTTGGGGGATCGGTCCCGGAAAGGGCCTGCCTTGCGAAGAAATGGTCAGACCGAGTCAATCGGTCCAATCGGCCGAGTCGCGAATGCGCGGAGAATCGTTGCAGGCGGACACCGAGGTCGTCCGATAAGAAGGTCGTCGGTCGCAAGACCGGCCGGGCCAGGGAAGGCCAGCACCAAGGATCGCCGCTCGAACGTCTCCAAGGAAGGGGGCGTCGGGCGATCCTACCTCGGGTCCAAGGAAGTACCCCCAATTAAGCAGGTGCGCCGTCCGGTCCCAATGGACGACGCGCGGAGACCGCCGCCCCACCCTCCCACGCTCGTTCGGCGAGCACCAGGGGTGACAGGGCGGCGGTCGTGATTGCGCGAACCAGGAGGAATCGCAGCCCTCGCGGATCGACCATCCCTCCAGGACAGTCAATTCTGCTCGTCTTCCTCGAATGATGGAGTCGCGACTGGCCTTCCCTCGACATGTGGGGCCGAGACCGGCGCGACCAGGGCGCGAAGAAAGGCCACGACCGCCCGTCGATTCTATATGCTTAATAATACATAATTCGATTTGATCGGTGCGGCCTCACCCCCATGGGCCAGAATTGCCTGGTGGAGCGTTCTCGCGCGGCCGTCGTGAAGATACGGGGCGGAACTCCCCACTCCCCAGAGTGGAGGAGTTTGCCACTCGGTGGGCCCCGCCTCGTTGGTTCGGACCACCTCTCTACGATCCGCCAATCCAAGGTTGAGGCCCCGCCGTATGGGGCCGTATCCTTATCCTGAACCAATCAAGAGGTTACCCACATCATGGAGGAGAAGGTCACTGTAGAGTCCATCGACGGACCCTAGATTGGGCGTGTGGCAGGTCGCTCAGCCGATCGTTTCGAACAACGCACGGCCCCGGGGAGGCAACTCGCCTCTAGAGAGCGGTCGCGTCGTGGGACGAGGGAGGTCTCGCACGAACCGCGTAAACGCCTCGCATTCGGCGAGGGTCATGTCAAGTGCGGGCCGTCGCGGGTTGAAAGCACGCTCCGCGATGAGACTCCCTTGAGAGCGCCCTGGGACCTCCAAGCCGGGTTCGGTCGAACACGCGGAGAGCACAAAGTCGCTGAGACTGGCCGTTTACCCCTTCCAAACCGAAGCGACCCAGGCGGCCATTAGCAAGGCGAGCCACGCGCCCGCGCACCGTGGGGAAGCCCGGGTGGGAGCGTCGTTCCGCATCGAGCCTGACTCAATCCGGAATGACGTCGATCATGCCTGATCCGAACAACGCCTGTGTGTTTCGTTCCGACCGTTTCAGGCGGAGAAGCCCCTCAAGTCCCCCGCATACGTTCACCTGCCGCACCCACATTGAGGAGGTCGTTCTCCTCGGTCGTGGACGCGAACCGGTGCAACACGACCGAACTGCCGTCGCGAAAGCCGGGATGCACATCCGACAACTCTCCCGAATAGACGAAGTTCTCTTTCGTAGGACCACCGCACATCGTTTGCCCGTCAGAAGTTGAGCATTGAAAACACGTTCACCGGCGCCTCCCGTCCCTCCTTGATGGTGGCAGGCGACGCAAGAATCCTGGTTGAACAAGGGACCAAGTCCATCGTCTCGCGACCCGTCCGAGCTCACGGATTGCCAGGCCTTCTCGAAGAGCCTTGGTCCGGCCGCGGCCCGGGGCTTGCTTCGATGATCAGCCCTGCAGACCGTGTTAACGACGATCATCAACGGAATGAGGCCGGATGCGACCGTGATGAACCGGGCGAGCCCACGCGCATGATGAACCATGATTGGGCCCTCCAAGGGACCGCCGCGCCAACCCGTGAAGGACGCGAGACGACCACACGTCGGTAAACGACTCAGTCCAATGCGGAAACACAGGCACACCGTCAGGAGCGGACGCGAATTCCGCCTACGACTGACGACGGCATGCCCGACAAGACCGAACCCGCCTGGCGACCATGCGCCGGCGGGCCAGCCACATTCAACGACGATCCGGAGGTCGCCACTATTCGGTCGACTCCTTTACGCTTTGCGAGAAGGGCTATTTGGACAAGGCCCGAAGGATCGCCTCTTTTGTCTTCATCTCGTCGCAGATCACCCGGAGCTCGTCGCGTGTGAAGGTCGCGAGACGCGGGACTTCAACCTCGGCGAACTCGTCCACTGGGATGAAGTACATCGTGGGGCCGAGTTGGTAACCGTCGAGGGCCTTCCAATCGCCCTCTCCCTCCACCGGCTTGACGCGCGGCGGCTGCGCGAAGCTCACGTCGAGCTTGGCCATGCGGACGCCGAGGGTCACCCAGAGCTTCGTTTTGCGTTGGATGACATCGGCGAAAATCGGCACGGAGACGCGCGTGTCGATTGCGAGGTCTTCGTCTTTCTCGATTTTCTGGAGCCAGTCGATCGCGGTCTTCACGCAGGTTTCTCGATCGATCGATTCACCTTCGGCCAGGTTGGGGCGCATCCCGACGTCTTCGCAAGCGACCAGATAGCACCCATAGAAAAGCTCGCGCATCGCGGCGAGTTCCAAGGCGAGGTCAACGTCGCGAGGTCCTCCCTTCCGGAGACCGTGAATAGACTTCAGGACGTCCATGCCGAGTGAGGCTTCCAAAAAACCCTCCAGAAACGCATAGGCCCGCGCTGTCCGGAGATAATAGGTCGCGTTCGGTTCCAGGCGCAGCCTTGGTTCGACCCTCTTGAGCGGCTCAACCATGGCGGCCGGCGCCTTGGCGATGTCAAGTTGCCGCACATGCGTCTCACGACGCTTTGTCATCAGGGCCTCGAACGCTTCGAGCATGCGCTGCTTGTACGACTTCGTGAGGAGGAGCTTCTCGTTTTCCGCCCCTTTCGCTGGAAGCAGCAATGTTTGCAAGGCGAGTACCTGGTGATCATACCATCCGCTCTCAGGGCGGGGTGTCAGGTCCACGTCGCCCGATCGGATGCGTTTCACGAGTTCGCGCATTAGGTCAACATTCGGCGGCAGCGCCATGGGGAAGAGCTTCTCGAAGAGCTCCGACTCGCGAGAGATGGACGCGGGCATAAGCGATACCGGCGTGAGCGGCGGGACCGGTTCGGTCCGGTCGATCAGGTCGGCAAATGAGAGGCCCTTCAAGGGGTTGGTCAGTTTGGCGTAGAACCTGAGGGCCGCTTCGTAGTCGCGCCTGAGTTCGGGATCGCCGGCGATCGCTATGGCGACGGCTTTGGGAATGGTCAGGTCGCCGCGAAACGGCTGTTGATAGAAACGAAGGACGCGAAAGCACTGCGCCAATTCAGGCGACCATGTGTAAACCCCGATGGGCTTTGATTGGACCGGGTCGTCTTCGAAGCGTCGGACCCAGGGACTGATGTCGGCCGCCGAGACGTCTTTGACTTTTCTTCCCGCGAGCGTCAATCCGGCCGCCAGGAAGGGGGCGGCGGAGGCGGGCGGGCAGGAGGTGCAGTTGTCGGAGC